>NZ_JBSHAQ010000008.1:0-254434 GCF_053611585.1 Streptomyces sp. NPDC054794
TGTCCCGCACCAAGCGCTGACGCCGGCCCCCGGATCGTCGGTCCGCGTCAGACCTGGGCGGCGGCCACCTCGTTGGGGAGGCCGCCGCCCTCGGCGTACTCGGCCTCGAACGCGGCCTCGCCGAGCACGGCCCGCGCCCGGGTCTCGGACCGCTCGCGCACCTCGCGCTCCAGCCGGATCGGTACGTGGCCGGGCGGCAGGAGCGCGTCGGCGGCCCCGAGACAGCGCGCGGCGTCGGCGGCGCGGGCACCGTCGTCGCCGCCGGTGAGACCCACGGCGGCGATCGTCAGGTAGAAGGAGCGCATGTGGGGCGCGATGTTGCGGGACAGCGGCTCGTCGGCGCGCCGCAGCGCCTGCCGGGACCGGTCCAGGCAGTCCTCGTAGCGGCCTTCCGCCGCGTCCAGCCAGGCCTCCGCGCCGAGGATGAAGGCGTCGAAGATGACCCAGTGGGCGATCCGGAACTCCTCGCGCAGCAGGCGCAATTGCTCGCGCCCCTCGGACACCCGGCCGGTGAGCCCGAGCCAGCCGGCCAGGAAGAGCCGGGCGGCCGGCATCGCCTCGTTGGACGTGCCCTCCTTCTCGGCGACCACCTCCCACAGCAGGCGCTCGCCCCGCTCGGTCTCACCGCCCTCCAGCAGCGCGCTGCCGAGGCGGGCGCCGAGGACGGTCCGCTGGGCGCGGGCGCCGAGCCGTTCGGCGCATTCCATGGCCGCCTCGTAGTCGGCGGCGGCGAGCAGGTAGGCGCCGCGCCGCTCGCGGGCCTCGCCGCGCGCGGACAGGGCCTCGGCGGTGCCCCAGGCGTCACCGAGGCGCTGGTAGATCTCCAGCGCCTCGTCGGCGTCACGGGTCGCGTCGCCGGCCCAGTCGGCGCGGTTGGCCAGGATGTTGGCGCGCATCTGCAGACCGCCGGCCAGTTCCCACTCGAATCCCGGGGTGGCCCGGGAGGTGTCGACGGCGGCGCTGATGATGGTGCGGAGCCGGTCCATGTCGCCGATCAGCATCACGGCGAAGAACCAGAGCATTCCGGGGGCACGGCAGGTCTGCGGCATCCCGGGCTCGTAGACCTCGCTGATCGTCCGCAGCTTGGCCTGCGCCTCGGGGGTCTGCCAGGCGTCCAGCTCCGTGTCCATGCAGGCCATGTGGGCCAGGTGGAGGCCGCGCCGGGCCTCGGCGAGGAGCTCGCCGGTCAGCGGGGGCGGGACGTCGGTGCAGCGCTGCCAGAGCGGGGCGGCGCGGCGGGCGGGCTCGGTGAAGGGGTCGGGGCCAAGGTTCATGACCTCGCTGCACCAGGTGCGGCATTCGATGCGCAGGTCGCGCATCTGCCAGTACCAGACCAGGGAGAGCACCAGGCAGAGCGCCTCCTGCTCGTCGCGCTCGGTGACGGCGTGGCGCAGGGCGGTGCGCACGTTCTCGTACTCCAGCTGGAGCCGGGCGATGGCGGTGCGCTGTTCGGGGCCGCGCAGCAACGGGTCGGTGGTGCGGGCGAGTTCGCGGTAGTACGTCAGGTGCGCGCGCTCGGCCTCCGCGCGCCGGCCGGCCTCGTCGAGCCGCTCGCCCGCGTACTCGCCGACGGTCTCCAGGAGGCGGTAGCGCATGCCGCCCTCGGGGGACGGGGCGGCCACCACGAGGGACTTGTCGACCAGGGAGCCGAGCGCGTCGAGGGCGACCGGTCCACACACGGCCTCGGCGGCGGCCAGGTCGCAGCCGCCGGCGAACACCGACAGGCGGCGCAGGACGTCCCGTTCATCCTCGTCGAGCAGGTCCCAGGACCAGTCGACGACGGCTCTGAGGGTCTGCTGGCGGGGCAGCACGGTGCGGCTGCCGGAGGTCAGCAGCCGGAAGCGGTCGTCGAGCCGGTCGGCGATCTGGCGCGGGGTGAGCATGCGCAGGCGGGCGGCGGCGAGTTCGATGGCGAGCGGCAGGCCGTCCAGGCGGCGGCAGATCTCGGCGCAGGCCGCCGGGTCCTCGCCGGGGTCGAAGCCGAGGCGGGCGGCGGCGCCCCGGTCGGCGAGCAGCCGCAGCGCGACGGGCTCCGGCAGCGGTTCCACCGGGCGCAGCAACTCCCCCGGAACGCCGAGGGGTTCACGGCTGGTGGCCAGCACGGTGAGCTCGGGGCAGCTCGCCAGCAGCCGCTCCACCAGGCGGGCGGTCGCGTCCACCACGTGTTCGCAGTTGTCGAGGACGATGAGCATGCGGCGTCTGCCGCAGTGCTCCACGAGCCGCTCGACGGGGTCGTCGTAGCGGTCGTTGACGGCGCGCATGCTCTCGGCACCGGCGCCGTGCAGCACGGTCTCGCGGGCGCCGATCGCGGTGAGTACGGCCTCCGGTACGGCGGCCGGGTCGTCGACCGGCGCGAGTTCGGCGAGCCACACCCCGTCCCGGGCGGCGTACCGCACCGCTTCGGCGGCCTCCAGCGACAGCCGCGTCTTGCCGGCCCCACCGGGCCCGAGCAGGGTCACCAGCCGCGCGGCCGCGAGGTCTCCCCGAATGGCATCGATGTCCGCCTCCCGCCCGACGAAGGAGGTGAGGCGGGCGGGGAGGTTGCTGAGGGAGGCGGCGGAGCCGTCGGCCGGCTCGACGCCGCGCAGGTCGTCGGGGGCCGCGCCGGCGGGAGCGTGGGAGTGGTCGGGGCCCGGCGCACGAACACGGGACGACAGGCCGACGCCGGCACGATCCGAGGCACCGGCACCGTCGTCCATGTGCGGCTCCGGTGGCGTCCCGTTGAGTGTCGGACGGGGCCGTGGGGCAGGCGGGTCGAGGAGTTCCGTGTGCAGGGCCCGTAGCTCCGGCCCGGGGTCGGAGCCGAGGCGGTCGGCGAGGAGGCGGCGTACGTCCTCGTAGGCGGCCAGGGCCTGGGCCGTGCGGCCGGCGTCGCGCAGCGCGCGCAGGCGGACGACCTGGAGGGACTCGTCCAGTGGATGGCTGTCGCACAGGGCGGTGAGTTCGGGCAGCGCCTCTTCGGCCCGGCCGAGGGCCAGCGCGGCGGTGTGCCGGGCGCGCAGGGCGTCGAGGCGGCGGGTCTCCCAGCGGGCCGCCTCGGCGGTGCGGTCGGGCAGGTCGGCGAGGGCGGGCCCGCGCCACAGGGCGAGCGCGTCGTCGAGCACGTCGGCCGCCTTCGCCGGGTCGTCGTCGGCGAGGGCGCGCAGCCCGTCGCCGGTCAGCCGCTCGAAGCGGTGCAGGTCGACGTCGTCGGGCACGGCGGCGAGCCGGTAGCCGCCCTCCGTCGAGGCGACGGCGTCCGCGCCGAGCGCCCGGCGCAGCCGTCCGACCAGGGCCTGCAGCGCGCCGGTCGCGTCGGCGGGCGGGTTCCCGTCCCACACCTCGTCGACCAGCACGCTCACCGGCACGCCGCGGCCGGGCCGCAGGGCCAGCACGGTCAGCAGGGCACGCAGTCGCGCTCCGCCCACGGGAACGGCCGTGCCGTCGGGGCGGAGCGCCTGGGTGGTACCGAGGATGCGATAGCGCACGGGGTCCATTGTCTCCGGTGTTTTCAGGGCCGGTCACGGGGTTCCGGCGGTGCGGCGCCCGCAACGTCCAGGGTGACGAGGACACCGGTCGTACGCCGGGCGCGGCGCAGCCCCGCCTCCGTGCGGGGCTCCTCCTGCCGGAACCACTTCGGGCATGCGTCGACGGGTGTGAGCGCTCGCGTCCCGGGCACGGGTTCCAGGGTGTGCGCGCCCGGGGCGCGCTCCGCGTGGTCCTGGTGGACGAGGTCGATGGAGCGGACGCGGCCGACGGTCTCGTGCGCCGGGCCGCCGTGCTTCTCCACCCGGGACAGCGCGCCGTGCGTCCGCAGCTCCTCCGCCCAGTCCCCCGAGTCGATGTCGTCCCGGCCGACGATCACCAGCGGCCAGCCGACCCGGTCCCCCACCGCGAACGGGGTCCCGCAGCATTCCATCTGCCAGAACTCGTAGAACACCCGCATCAGCGCCATGGCCCCACCCTTCAGGAACCGGCGGCCGACCGCGAGACGTTTTCCCTCCGTGCCCGGTACGGTCGGGCTCGCCACCGCATGGCCCGTCCGCCCCGACAGGAGCGCATCCATGACCAGCGTCACCACCCGCCACAGCGACCGGCGGGTCAGTCCCGTCTTCCTCGGGATCGCGGCCGTCACCGCCGTCACGGGCTGGGCCTCCTGGACGGGGTTCGCACAGCAGCCCGGTCTCGCCGTGTTCCTGTTCGTGACGGCGGCCTGGGTGGTGTCGCTGTGCCTGCACGAGTACGCGCACGCGCGCACCGCGCTGCACAGCGGGGACATCTCGGTCGGCGCGAAGGGCTATCTCACCCTCAACCCGCTGAAGTACACGCACGCCCTGCTGAGCATCGTGCTGCCCGTGCTGTTCGTGATCATGGGCGGCATCGGTCTGCCCGGCGGCGCGGTGTACATCGAGCGCAACCGCATCCGGGGCCGCTGGCGGCACAGCCTGATCTCGGCGGCGGGTCCGCTGACGAACATCCTGTTCGCGGCGGTGTGCACGGCCCCGTTCTGGCTCGGCGCGCTGGACGGCGTGCCCCTGGAGTTCCGGTTCGCGCTGGCCTTCCTGGCGCTGCTCCAGGTCACGGCGGCGATCCTGAACTTCCTGCCGGTGCCCGGCCTGGACGGCTACGGCGTGATCGAGCCCTGGCTGTCGTACAACGTCAAGCGCCAGGTGGAGCCGTTCGCGCCGTTCGGCCTGCTGTTCGTGATCGCGCTGCTGTGGGTGCCGTCGATCAACGGCGCGTTCTTCGACGTGATCGACGCGATCCTGCGCCACCTGGGGATCACGGACGTCGACAAGTACTGCGGCCAGGAGCTCTACCGGTTCTGGCAGGGCACGGACGAGTACTGCGGGGTCAGCCGGTGACGGACCGGTCCCGGTCGGCCCTGCCGCGCTTGAGGTAGTACCAGGTCATGTTGGACGACAGGCCCGCGAGCAGCACCCAGACGATCCCGAGCCAGCTGCCCTGGGCGAAGGAGACGACCGCCGCGGCGACGGCCAGTAGGCAGACGACCAGGGTGTAGAGAGCGAGCCGCCGGGTTGGGCTGGGTGGGGGCAAAGGGGGCATGGCGGGGGCTCCTGTCGGGGGACACTGCGTGACGGCGTCCAGTGTCCCCCATCCGCTGTCCCGGCTCACACGTCGGTGACGCGAAGCCCCGCGTGGGCCTTGTACCGGCGGTTGACGGAGATCAGGTTCGCGACCAGCGACTCCACCTGGTGGGCGTTGCGCAGGCGGCCGGAGAAGATGCCGCGCATGCCGGGGATGCGTCCGGCCAGCGCCTGGACGATCTCCACGTCGGCCCGCTCCTCGCCGAGGACCATGACGTCGGTGTCGATCTCCTCGATCTCCGGGTCCTGGAGCAGTACGGCGGACAGGTGGTGGAAGGCGGCGGCCACCCGCGAGCCGGGCAGCAGGGCGGCGGCCTGCTCGGCGGCGCTGCCCTCCTCCGGCTTCAGCGCGTAGGCGCCCTGCTTGTCGAAGCCGAGCGGGTTGACGCAGTCCACGACGAGCTTGCCGGCCAGCTCCTCGCGCAGGGACTCCAGCGTCTTGCCGTGGCCCTCCCAGGGCACGGCGACGATCACGACGTCGCTGCGCCGCGCGGTCTCGGCGTTGTCGAAGCCCTCGATGCCGTGGCCGAGCTCGTCGGCGGCGGCCTGGGCGCGTTCGGCGGCGCGGGAGCCGATGATCACCTTCTGGCCGGCGCGGGCGAGGCGGTAGGCGAGGCCCTTGCCCTGCGGTCCGGTGCCGCCGAGCACGCCGACGACGAGCCCGGAGACGTCGGGCAGGTCCCAGGGGTCCTTGGCGGGTGTCGCGGCGGGCGTCTGTGCACTGTCGTGAGAGGTCATGCGGCCGACTCTACGTCCGCCGCCGCTCCCCGACCCGGTCAGAGCAGTCGCGAGATCGGCACCCGGCGGAAGGTGACCGTCTCGTAGGGGCCGAAGTCGCCGGTCTCGTAGAGGAGTCCGACGGTCTCCTCGTCGATCCGGACCAGGTCGGAGTACGCGGCGGGCAGGCCGTCGACGGTGAACACCGGGCGCCAGGTGGTGCCGCCGTCGGCGGAGGCGCGGATGGTCATCAGGGCGCGGGCGGCGGGGTCTGCGGGGCCGGAGTAGAGGAGCACGTCGGGGTCGCGCAGCTGCAGCACGCTGGCCTGGCAGACCGGCGCGGGCAGGCCCGCCTGCGGCCGGAAGGGTCTGGCCAGGGTCTTCCCGCCGTCCTTCGAGTGGGCGTCGGCGCGGTTGCCGGGCGACGGGGAGTCGTTGCGGGCGTTGAAGTAGACGCGGCCGTCGGGGAGTTCGGCGGCGGTGGTCTCGTTGACGTTGATGTATCCGTCGGTGTTCTCGTCGACGTAGCCGAGGAACCAGTTCTGGCCGCGGTCGTCGCTGAGCAGGCAGTGGCCGCTGTTGTACCGGGGCTCGTTGCCGACGTCGGTGCCGGTGGGCGGCACGGTGTGGTTGCCGGGGACCAGGACCCGGCCGCCGCGCAGTTGGAGGGCGTGGCCGGGGGTGGTGGCGTACCAGCGCCAGCCCGTCCGCTTGACCTGCGAGGTGATCTCCTTCGGCGCGGACCAGGTCGCGCCGTCGTCGTCGCTGTGCTGCACCCACACGCGGCGCCCCTGGCCCGTCTTGACCTTGCCGCGCAGGATGGCGTCCTCGCTGGCGAGGGCACTGGCGCGGACGTGCACGAGCAGGACGCGGCCGGTGTCGAGGACGACGGGGGCCGGGTTGCCGGCGAGGTTCCTGTCGTTGCTCGCGGCGACCTGGAGCGGGCCCCAGGTGCGGCCGCCGTCCGTGGAACGCTTGAGCACGATGTCGATCTCGCCGTGGTCCTTGGCGGAGCCGACCCGGCCCTCGCAGAAGGCCAGCAGGGTGCCGGAGTGGGTGGCGACGACCGCCGGGATCCGGTAGCTCGCGTAGCCCTCGCGACCCGCTCTGAAGGGGACGGTGACGTCGGTCATGGGCGGGAACTTCCCCTCGTTGGGCGAATTCGGGGTGAACTCCGCGTCACGAGTGACCGATTGCGGCAGGATGCGGACGTATGGACGCCGTACGGGTCGCGCTGTTGCGCGAAGTACTCGCCGGGACCGAGTGGTTGGAGGCCACGCGGCGGTTCGCCGGGGTGCTGCGCGGGTCCGTGGTGGCCCACGGGGGCGGGCTGTTGCTGGTGGGCACGCCGGAGTACGAGCCGTGGCACCTGGCGGCGCACCTGGTGGACGAGGCCGCGTGGTCGGGGACGCCGGAGCTCAACCCGACGCTCGTACGGCACGACGCGCGCCCCGGCGACCCGGCGCATCTGGCCGTCGGGCCGGGCCGGATCGCGGCGGCGCGACGGGGCGAGACACTGCTCGTCGTGGCGCCCGAGGAGCCCGCGCCGCTGCTGGAGCGGGTGCACGACGCGCGGCGGGCCGGGGTGACCGTGCTGGCGCTGGGCTGCGGCGGGGGCGAGCTGGAGGCGATGGCGCACGAGACGCTGGCCGTGCCGGAGGGGGCGGCGCTGGACCTGGACAGCGTGCAGCACCTGGTGACCGCGGCGGCCGCTGAGAACGGGAACTCGCCGCGGGTCCGGCGGGGTTTCCGGGACCGTCTGTCGAGGCTGGCGGAGACCCTCACGGCACCGCCTGCCGCCCCCTGGTGACCCGGCCACCCGCCCGAGGCGCACCGTTTCCGTGCCGTCGGCGACGCGGCGGCATTCCGGCGGCGACGCGGCGGCATTCCGGCGGCGGTAAAAAGCGGTTGCCCGCCTCCCCCGCTCCGGCCGACCATGCCCCCTCGTGACCGACTCCCCCGAAACAGCCCCCACCGGCCTGCGTGCCGTACTCCCCGATCTCTCCCCCTGGCGGGCCTCCGCCGACTTCCGCAGGCTCTGGGTGTCGGGGCTGATCACCAACTTCGGCAGCTTCCTCACCTTCGTCGCGCTGCCGGTGCAGCTGAAGGACCTCACCGGGAGCGCGGCGGCGGTGGGCGCGATCGGGGCCGTGGAGCTGGTGCCGCTGCTGGTGTTCGGGCTGTACGGCGGCGCGCTCGCCGACGCGCTCGACAAGCGGCGGCTGATCGTGTGGACGGAGGCCGGGCAGGGCCTGCTGAGCGCGCTGCTGCTGGGCAACGCGCTGCTTCCGCACCCGGCGGTCTGGCCGCTGTACGTGGTCGCCGCGCTGTCCGCCTCCCTGGACTCCGTGCAGCGGCCCGCGCTCGACTCGCTGTGGCCCCGGATCGTCGCCCACGACCACCTTCCGGCCGCGGCCTCGCTCAACTCCCTGCGCTGGACGGTGGGCGGGGTCGCGGGCCCGGCCGTGGCGGGCGTGGTGGTGGCGTACGCGGGGCCCTCGTCGGCGTACGCGGCGGATCTGGCCACCTTCGTCGTCTCCGTGGCCCTGGTGGTGCGCATCGCGTCCTGCCCTGCCGCGCACGAGGCCGCGAAGCCGTCGCTGCGGTCGATCGCGGAGGGCGCCCGGTACGCCTGGAGCCGCAAGGACCTGCTCGGCACGTACGCCGTCGACCTCGCCGCGATGTTCCTCGCGATGCCGCTCGCCGTCCTGCCGTTCCTCGCGGACGAGCTGGACGCCGCGTGGTCGCTGGGTCTGATGTACGCGGCGGTGCCGTTCGGTTCGCTGCTGGTGAGCCTGACCAGCGGCTGGACCGGGCGGATCCACCGGCACGGGCGGATGGTGGTGCTGTCCGCCGCGCTGTGGGGGCTTGCCGTCGCGGCCGCCGGTGCCGTGGGCAGCGTATGGCTGGTTCTGCTGTGTCTCACGGTCGCCGGCGGCTGCGACATGGTGAGCGGGATCTTCCGCGGCGCCATGTGGAGCCAGACGATCCCCGACGAGCTGCGCGGGCGGCTCGCGGGGATCGAGCTGTTGTCCTACTCCGTCGGGCCGACGGTCGGCCAGGTCCGCGCGGGCGGGGCGGCCGCGTGGCTGGGGGTGCGGGCGTCGGTGTGGTCCGGCGGGCTGCTGTGCGCGGGCGCGGTGGGGCTGCTCGCGCTCGGCCTGCCGCAGCTGATGGCGTACGACGTGCGGACCGACGAGCACGCGGTGCGGCTGCGCGAGCGGCGCGCGGCCGCGACGACCTCGCGGACGGCACAGGCGGCCAAGGCCGCGGAGGCCTGAATCAGTCGTCGTCCGCGCTCGGGGCCGGCGCGTCGTGCCAGCGCGGGTCGTTCTCCCACTGGAGGTTGCGTTCGCGGGCGGACTCCATCGCGTGTTCGGCCTCCGCCCGGGTGGCGTACGGTCCGAAACGGTCCTTGCCGGGGCAGTCGGGACCCTCCTCGACCTTCTTGTGCTCCAGGCAGTAGTACCACTCGCCGGGCTTTCCGACCGTCCGCTTTTTGAACAGGGCCATGACCGGCTCCTTTCGCCTTGGACATGGTCCCCCATGCCCGCTGGTTAGACTCGCTGACATGTCTGGCCAGTCGCTGCTCGTACCAGGGGAGCTCTCTCCCACTCGTTCGGTACCCGGAAACATCCGCCGCCCCGAGTACGTCGGCAAGCCCGCGCCGACGCCGTACACCGGACCGGAGGTGCAGACCCCCGAGACCGTCGAGGCGATGCGCGTCGCCGGGCGTATCGCCGCGCAGGCGATGGCGGAGGCCGCGAAGCTCATCGCGCCGGGTGTGACCACGGACGAGCTGGACAAGGTCGCCCACGCCTATATGTGCGATCACGGCGCCTACCCGTCCACGCTCGGCTACCGCGGCTTTCCCAAGTCCCTGTGCACCAGCGTCAACGAGGTCATCTGCCACGGCATTCCGGACTCGACGGTGCTGCGGGACGGCGACATCGTCAACCTGGACGTGACGGCGTACATCGGCGGGGTGCACGGCGACAACAACGCGACCTACCTCGTGGGTGACGTGGACGAGGAGTCGCGGCTGCTGGTGGAGCGGACCCGGGAGTCGCTCGACCGGGCGATCAAGGCGGTCAAGCCGGGCCGGCAGATCAACATCATCGGCCGGGTCATCGAGTCGTACGCCAAGCGCTTCGGGTACGGCGTCGTCCGGGACTTCACCGGTCACGGCATCAACTCGTCCTTCCACTCCGGGCTGATCATCCCGCACTACGACAGCCCGCACGCGACGACGGTCATGCAGCCCGGGATGACGTTCACGATCGAGCCGATGCTGACGCTCGGGACGCACGAGTACGACATGTGGGACGACGGGTGGACCGTCGTGACCAAGGACCGCAGGCGGACGGCGCAGTTCGAGCACACGCTGGTGGTGACGGACACGGGGGCGGAGATCCTGACCCTGCCCTGACTCTCCCCCGATCCTCGCCCGCCCTTTCTTCGACCGTCGGTCGCCGAGCCCGCCTCGTCCGGATCATCCGGAGGGCGGGTTCTTTCTTGTAGACTTTTACCGACAGGGTGTCGGTAAATCCACTGACTTAGGTAAGCCTTACCTTAGAGGATGTGCCCCGTGGACTCCTTCTCGACACTGATCCGTACGGCGTCCCATGAACAGCACGTGGCCGCCGAGGCCTCGACGTTCATGAGCGACCTGCTCGGCGGCAGGCTCGGCGTGGAGGCGTACGCGCGCTACACCGAGCAGCTGTGGTTCGTGTACGAGGCGTTGGAGGCCGGGGCCGGGCGGCTGGCGTCGGATCCGGTGGCGGGGCCCTTCATCCGGCCGGAGCTGTTCCGGCTGGCCGCGCTGGAGCGGGACCTGGCGCATCTGCGGGGACCGGACTGGCGGTCGACCCTCGGCGCGCTGCCGGCCACCCGGGCGTACGCGGAGCGGGCGCGGGAGTGCGCCGAGCGGTGGCCGGCCGGGTACGTCGCCCATCACTACACGCGCTATCTGGGCGACCTGTCCGGCGGCCAGATCATCCGCGACCGGGCGGAGCGGACCTGGGGCTTCGCGAAGAAGGGCGACGGGGTCCGGTTCTATGTGTTCGAGGAGATCCCCAACCCGGCCGCGTTCAAGCGCGGTTACCGCGCACTGCTGGACGCGGTCGGCGCCGACGACCTGGACAAGCAGCGGATGGTGGCCGAGTGCAAGCGGGCCTTCGCGCTGAACACCGAGGTGTTCCGGGCACTGGGCGAGGAGTTCCCTCTCTCGGCGTGAGAACCGCCGGCCGCGTCAGCGTTCCAGGTAGACCCGTCCCCCGATCTCGACCCAGCCGTGCGGCTGCGGCGCCGTGAGGAGCTGGGAACCGGCGCCCTGCGTGATGTTGAGCGCGCGGCCCAGCCGCGCGGTGAGCAGCAGCGCCGCCGCGCCCGTCGCCTCGTCCTCCTCGATGCCGTCACCGCGGCCGGGGAAGGCCCGGGCCCGGACGCGGCCCCCGGCCTCGTCCTCCCATGCCCAGGCGTAGATCCACTCGCCGGGCGGCGGGACGGGCAGGGCGTCGACCTCGGCGGCGCTCGGGTACTGGCGCAGGGTGCGCGGCGGGACCCACTCCGGGAGCGCCTCGATCCAGCTGAACTCGCCGTCCAGCCGGGCGCCGACGACTCCCGCGGGGGTGACCAGCTCGGGCACGTCCAGCAGCCAGGCCGTGCCCACGCAGGGGTGCCCGGCGAAGGGCAGGCGCAGGGTGGGGGTGTAGATGTCGACGACCCCGCGCTCGGGGTCGTCGACGAACACGGTCTCGCTGAAGCCGAGCTTGGCCGCGAACGCCTGCCGGTCGTCGCGTTCGGGCAGCACGGAGCCGTCGCGGACGACGCCGAGTTCGTTGCCGTAGCCGCCATTGGCCGCACAGAAGACGCGCAGCACGTCGTAGTCAGTCACTTGGGAATTGAAACACCGCGGCGGCGGCGAGGTCGTCCCAGTGCGCACGGCCGCCGGGCAGCGGCCAGGAAGGGGTCGAGCTCGCCTCGTACGGGAGTTCGGCGAGGGTGTGGGCGAAGCCCTCGTCCATCAGGGCACGGTGGCGTGCGGCGCCGGGGTGGGGGCGGGCGTCCAGTCGGGCCGTGCGGCACTCGCGCTCCTCGGTCAGCTCCGCGGCCTGCCGGCGCCAGGTGTCCTCCTCGGCCACCCGGGTCAGCACCACGCACTCGGGGGTGCGGCCCTCCGTGAGCGCGGCCACCGCCCGGTCGTGCCCGTCGAGGATCGCCCAGCCGTCCAGGAAGGACACCCACCACAGGAGCACGGGCGCGAGCGTGCCCTCGCGGGCGTGCTTGCGGTAGGCCTTCACGCGGGGGGCGTCGGGCGGCGAGAGCTCCCGCAGCGGCAGGATGCCGTGCCAGCCGCCTCCGCACCACAGCTCAAGGCATCCGCCGGGCCAGGCGCGCACGAGGTCGACGTCCCAGATGCCCGGTGCGAAGACGGTGCGTCGGGACAGCTCCCAGCGTCCGTCGCACAGCGGGCCCTCCGGGGCGTCCTCCAGTCAACGCGCGTACTGGTGGACCTGGTTGACGCCCGACCGCATCGCCGCGGACCGCAGGGGCGGCAGCGGTGACCGGTAGGCGGCCAGGCGGTGCAGATGGAGGTCCCGGCAGCAGCCGTCGCCGGTCGCCGCGCCCAGCAGCAGGGGGCGCTCCCCCTGACGCAGCAGCCGGCGCCGCGCGTCGTCCGTGGCCTCGAACCGCAGCGGGGGCGGGCCGGGACGGTCGCGGACGTCGAGAACCAGTCGATCCCGGCCGAGCAACTCCCGGCGTCCCCTGTCCATGCGGGCCATTCTCGGGGGCGCACGCCCCGGGCGGGCAAACGGATTTCGTCCCGGCGAACGCGTTTCGTCCGGACCAACGCGCTTTGTCCGGGAGCCCGTTCGTGCGCCGGGTAACGATTCGGTGCGCCGGTCGTGCCGCGAGCGCCGCGCGAGGGGGGCTCCGGTGGCCCCGTGCGGCACCACTTGACCTTTCCTTTACCATTACTTGGGGTCGATTTTGAGCCGTCGAGATCAAGCCGTGTCTGTGATCTTTCCGTCCGCACTGAATCGCGGATGCGGTGGGTATTGGTGAGGTTAGCCTCAGGTAAGTTAGGCCAGCCTCACCACACCGTCCCCGCTTGGAGCCCGCATGCGAGCCGCCCGACTCACCGTCACCGCCGCCGTCGCCACGGCGGCCTTGACCGCCCTCACGGCCTGCACGGCGAAGAGCGACGCCAAGGGGGGCGACCGCGCGATCGACGTGACCGCCACCGACAGCAAGTGCGAGATCTCCAAGAAGGAGATCTCCGCCGGGCACGTCGAGCTCGCCATCGAGAACAAGGGCTCCAAGGTCACCGAGGTCTACCTCCTCTTCCCGGACGACCGGATCGTCAGCGAGCGCGAGAACATCGGCCCCGGCACCAAGCAGCGACTCACCGCCGAGGTGAAGGCGGGCTCGTACCGGATCGCCTGCAAGCCCGGCATGAAGGGCACCGGCATCCGCCAGGACCTCAAGGTCACCGGCGGCTCGGCCGCCCAGCGGGACCCGCGGCTCGACCAGGCGGTCGCCGACTACCGCGCGTACGCGCAGCAGCAGTCCGACGCCACGCTGCCCCTCGTCGAGACCTTCGTGAAGGCCGTCAAGGCCGGCGACCTGGAGGCCGCCAAGAAGGCGTACGCGCCCTCGCGCCTCGGCTGGGAGCGCACCGAGCCGGTCGCCGAGTCCTTCGGTGACATCGACCCCAAGGTCGACGTCCGCGAGGACGGCCTGGAGGACGGCCAGAAGTGGACCGGCTGGCACCGTCTGGAGAAGGCCCTGTGGGCGGACAAGAAGATCGGTGACGAGGAGAAGACCCTCGCCGACCAGCTGGTGGCCGACCTGAAGGACTGGCAGGAGCGGGTCGGCAAGGCCGAGATCACCCCGACCTCCATGGCCAACGGCGCCAAGGAGCTGCTCGACGAGGTCGCCACCGGCAAGGTCACCGGCGAGGAGGACCGCTACGCGCACACCGACCTGGTCGACTTCAAGGGCAACGTCGAGGGCGCCCAGAAGGCGTACGAGCTGCTCAAGCCGGTCGCGTCGAAGAACGACCCGGCGCTGACCAAGGAGCTCGACAAGCAGTTCGGCGCGCTGGACACGCTGCTCGACAAGTACCGCTCGGACAAGAACTCGTACGACTTCGTCTCGTACGACAAGGTCACCAAGGACCAGCGCAAGGAGCTGTCGGACGCGGTGAACGCCCTCGCCGAGCCGCTGTCCAAGCTCGCCGCGAGCGTTGTGAAGTAGGGAGGCGACGATCATGAGCGAAACCCAGGGCAACAGCACCTCTCCCACCCGCCGCTCGCTGATCGGCTGGGGCGGTGCCGGGCTCGCGCTCGGTGCCGCCACGGCCGGCGGTGCCGTGGCCATGGCGAAGACCGGCAACGACGTCGCCCCCGCGGCTGCCGAGGCGGGCGCCGCGGTGGACTTCCACGGCGCGCACCAGGCGGGCATCGCCACGCCGGTGCAGGACCGGCTGCACTTCGCCGCGTTCGACGTGGAGACGGAAGACCGCGCCGAGTTCGTGCGGATGCTGAAGGACTGGACGGCGGCCGCGCGCCGGATGACCGCCGGGCAGGCGGTCGGCGAGGGCGCGTACGGCGGTCTCGCCGAGGCTCCGCCGGACGACACCGGTGAGGCGCTGGGCCTCAAGCCCTCGCGGCTGACGCTCACGATCGGCTTCGGTCCGTCGCTGTTCGAGAAGTTCGACCTGGCCGACCGGCGGCCCGCGGCGCTGGTGGACCTGCCCAAGTTCCCCGGCGACAACCTCGACCGCGTCCGCACCGGCGGCGACCTGTGCATCCAGGCCTGCGCCGACGACCCGCAGGTCGCCGTGCACGCGATCCGCAACCTGGCCCGCATCGGCTTCGGCAAGGTCGTCATCCGTTGGTCGCAGCTCGGCTTCGGCAAGACCTCCTCGACCACCCCGGACGCGCAGACCCCGCGCAACCTGATGGGCTTCAAGGACGGCACCCGCAACATCGCGGGCACCGAGACCGACCGGCTCAAGAACTTCGTGTGGGTCGGCGAGGGTGACGTCGACAAGAACTCGGCCTGGATGACCGGCGGTTCGTATCTGGTCGCCCGGCGTATCCGGATGCACATCGAGACCTGGGACCGCACCTCCCTGCAGGAGCAGGAGGACATCTTCGGCCGGGACAAGGGCGAGGGCGCGCCGGTCGGCAAGGCCAAGGAGCACGACAAGCCGTTCCTGAAGGCGATGAAGCCGGACGCGCACGTGCGGCTCGCGCACCCCGACTCCAACAATGGGATCACGATCCTGCGCCGGGGCTACTCCTTCACCGACGGCACGGACGGCCTCGGCCGCCTCGACGCGGGCCTGTTCTTCCTGGCCTACCAGCGCGACGTACGCAAGGGGTTCATCCCGCTGCAGCGGCAGCTGTCGGCGAAGGACGCGCTCAACGAGTACATCCAGCATGTGGGTTCGGCGGTCTTCGCGGTTCCGCCCGGCGTCCGGGACAAGGGCGACTGGTGGGGCCGGACGCTGTTCTCCGAGGAGGCGTAGCCCGTGTTCTCCAACTATCTGATCGGCCTGCGCGAGGGCCTGGAAGCCAGCCTCGTCGTCTGCATCCTGATCGCCTACCTGGTCAAGACGGGCCGCAAGGACGCCCTGAAGCCCATCTGGGCCGGTATCGGGGTCGCGGTCGCCATCGCCATGGGCTTCGGCTGCGCGCTCGAATTCGGCTCCCAGGAGCTGACGTTCGAGGCGCAGGAGGCCCTCGGCGGATCGCTGTCCATCGTCGCCGTGGGCCTGGTGACGTGGATGGTGTTCTGGATGCGGCGCACCGCCCGGCACCTGAAGTCGGAGCTGCACGGAAAGCTGGACGCGGCCCTGGCGATGGGCACCGGCGCGCTGGTCGCCACCGCCTTCCTGGCGGTCGGCCGGGAGGGCCTGGAGACGGCCCTGTTCGTGTGGGCCTCGGTCCACGCGGCCAGCGACGGCACCCCGCGCCCGCTGATCGGCGTGGCCCTCGGCCTGGCCACGGCCGTGTTCCTCGGCTGGCTGTTCTACCGGGGCGCCCTGCGGATCAACCTCGCCAAGTTCTTCACCTGGACCGGCGGCATGCTGGTCGTCGTGGCGGCGGGCGTGCTGGCGTACGGCGTCCACGACCTGCAGGAGGCCGACTGGATCCCGGGTCTGCGCGACCTGGCCTTCGACATCAGCGACACGATTCCGCCGGACAGTTGGTACGGGACGCTGCTGAAGGGCGTGTTCAACTTCCAGCCCGACCCGACCGTCCTGCAGATCACGGTGTGGCTGCTGTACCTGATCCCGACGCTCGCGCTGTTCCTCGCCCCGGTAGGGTTCGCCTCCGGGAAGGGGAAGGTGAAGGCACGTGATGACCAGGGATCGCAGCCCTCGAAGGCATCGCAGGCGTGACCGGAACGCACTGATAGCGGCCTCGCTGACCGCTCTGTCGCTGACGGCGAGCGGTTGCGTGGTGGTGCACGGGGAGCGCGCGGTGCTCCCCGCCTCCACCCGCGCCGAGGCCGCGAAGGCGCTGGAACGGTTCACGGACGCCTACAACAAGGCGGACCAGGCGTTCGACAGTTCCCTGGACGCGGACTACGTCACCGGTGCCCTCGGCGACATCGACCGTGCCCGGCTGCGCGCCGGGCACGCGAACAACCCCGGCGGCAACAGCGGGTACGTGCCGCTGAAGCTGTCGGACACGAAGTTCACGATCCCCAAGAAGGCCGGCTGGCCGCGCTGGTTCCTCGCCGACACGGCCGCCAACAAGGGCGGCAGCGCGCGCTGGCTGTTCGTCTTCACCCGCGGCAGCCTGTCCGAGCCGTTCCAGGTGGCGTATCTGACGCTCGTACGGCCGGACAGCGTGCCGGAGTTCAAGAAGGACAAGGACGGCTGGGCCGAGGCCGTTCCCGCCACCACGGCGGAACTCGCCGTGCCCCCGCAGGACTTGAGCCGGTCGTACGCGACGTACCTGAAGAGCGGCGGGAGCGGCTTCGCGGACGGCGAGCACACCAGCGGCTGGCGCCGAACGCGCGCGAAGGAGGCCCGCAAGCCGGGTCTGGTCACGCAGTACATCGACGAGGCGCGCACGGACGGCGACTACGCGCCGCTGGCGCTGCGCACGGCGGACGGCGGGGCGCTGGTGTTCTTCACCACGCACCACTTCGAGAAGGAGACCGCCTACGCCGGCACCGACGTCCCCGCCCCGAACGACGATGTGCGGGCTCTGACGAAGGGCGAGGTCAAGCAGTCGCTGACGCTGGAGTTCGTGTCCAACGAGGTCGCTCTCGACCCGCGGAAGGGCGCGGCCGGCGACAAGGTGTCGATGCTGGGCCGCATCCAGGGGCTGACGGCGGCGCAGGGCGAGTAGCCGGGACCGCCCCGGTCGCGCGGGCCGGGCAGGCCGGGTGGGCCGGGTGGTCGGCAGACGCTCTCAGTGGCGCGGCGGCCAGGCCGAGTCGGCGTGGTCCCCTCGCTCGCCCGCGTGCCGGGCGCAGGCGTCCGTGAGGACCTCCAGCAGGCTCAGCGGATCGGGCAGCTGGTGCTCCGGGCCGCGCACCCAGCGCACCCGCTGGTCGTCGCCGGGCAGCCGGGCCGGCGGTACGAGGACGTAGGAGCCGCGGCAGTGCCAGCGCAGGCCGGGGTGTTCGTCCATGGTCTCGGGGCGGCAGTCCAGCTCGCAGGGCCACCACTCGTCCTCGTCCTCGGGCGTGCCGCGGGTGAGGGTGAAGAACAGCATGCGGCCGTCGTCGCTCTCGGCGACCGGTCCGACCTCGACGCCGGAGCCGAGCAGCCGGTCCAGCGCCTGTCGGCCGGCCTCCAGGGGCACGTCGAGGACGTCGTGCAGCATGCCGGTCGCGGTGATGAAGTTGGCCTGCGGCTGGTGCCGGGCCCAGCGCTCGATCTGACCGCGGTCGGTGGTGGACTGCGTCTGCCAGGCGAAGGACACCGGGTGCCGGGCGGGGGTGGGGCAGCCGACGCGGTCGCAGGAGCAGCGGTAGCCGGGGGCCGGGTGCGCGGCGGGCGCGAGGGGCAGTCCCGCTCCGGCGGCGGCGAGCAGCAGGGCCTCACGGCCGCCGTCGTCACCGGCTTCCGGCCGGCGGCGTCCGCGCAGCCACTGGGAGAGTTTGCCCTGCCGGCCGGTCCGGCCACCGAACGTCGCGCTCATCTCACCCCTGGTTTTGGTGGTCACCTCGCTGTTGTGCGGACAGCATGCCTCATGGTCCCACCTTCGAGTACTCCGGGGGCCTTGTCGGGACATGCCGGGCTTCCGGCCCGCCTCGGGAGGTCAGCGCGGGGCCAGACCGCCCAGCGCGTAGTCGACGAGGGTGTCCGTGTACGCGTACGAGATCGGGCCGGTGCGCTGCAGCCAGCGCTGGGCCAGGGGCGAGACGAACAGTTCCAGGGCGATGCGCGGGTCGATGTCGGGCCGTACGTGACCCTTGTCCTGGGCGGAGCGCAGCCGGTCGACGTACAGCTGGAGCTGGGGTTCGAGGAGCTTGCCGACGAACTCGCGGCCGAGCTGCTCGTTGACCACGCCCTCGGCGGCCAGGGCGCGGGAGGGTGCCTCGAAGCGGGGGTCGAGCAGCTCGTCGACGGTGGCCCGCAGGACCGCCTTGAGGTCGGCGGCGAGGTCACCGGTGTCCGGGAACTCGTACGGCTCCTGCCCGGCGGCCCGCGCCGCCTGCTCGCCCAGGTCGAGGAAGGCCTCCAGCAGGACGTCCGCCTTGGCCGACCACCAGCGGTAGATGGTCTGCTTGCCGACGCCGGCCCGGGCGGCGATCCCCTCGACGGTGGTCTTCGGGTACCCGACCTCCGCGACCAGGGCGAGAGCGGCGTCGTAGATGGCGCGGCGGGACTTCTCGCTGCGGCGGGTGGCGTCCGGGGCGGGCTTCTTGACCATGGGGCGAAGCTACCAGGGGGGTGAGACGGCGCGTCTCGTGAGCGCGTCGGGGCCGGCGTCCCCGGCCTGCGCGTCGGGCCTATTCGTCCTCGGCGGGCGGCGGCCAGGGGTCGCCCCAGTCCGCGGCTCGGGCCGCCTTGTACAGGTCGCCGTGGCGTTTGGTGACCGTCGTGCGGCGGATCCGCTCCTCGGCCTCGCACAGGTCGAGGAGCACCTGGCCCTTGCGGATCTGCGGGCGCCGGACCACGCGGGCGGCGGCGGGCTCGGCGGGGAAGCGGACGGCGGCGACGTAGCTGAACTTCTCGTCCTCGTAGGGCAGCGAGCCGCCCTTGACCTGCCGGTGCAGGGAGGAGCGGCTGACCCGGGCCGAGAAGTGGCACCAGTCCTCGCCGGGGACGATGGGGCAGGCGGCGCTGTGCGGGCAGGGGGCGGCGACCTGGAATCCGGCGGCGATCAGCCGGTCGCGGGCCTCGATGACGCGGGCGTAGCCGGCGGGTGTGCCGGCCTCGACGATCACGACGGCCCGCGCGGCGCCGGCGGCGGCGTCGACGAGGGCGGCGCGGTCGGCCTCGGAGAGTTCGTTGAGGACGTAGGAGACGGTGACGAGATCGGTGCTCTCGATGGTGAGCGCCGCTCCGATCCGAGAGCGCTGCCAGGTGGCGTCCCGCAGCGCCGGGTTGGCGGCGGCGAGCTCCCGGCCGAGGGCCAGCGCGGGCTCGGCCCAGTCCAGCACGGTCACCGGCCGGACCCCGTCCCAGGTCGCGCTGACGGCCCAGGTCGCCGCGCCGGTCCCGCCCCCGACGTCCACATGGCTGCCGGGCGCCCAGCCGGGCACGGCATCCGCGAACGCCTCCAGCGCCGCCCGCACCGCCTCGAAGGTCGCGGGCATCCGGTACGCGGCGTACGCGGCGACGTCGGCGCGGTCCCGCAGGATCGGCGCGTCGGTCGGGGTGTCCCCGCGGTAATTGGCGATCAGCCGCTCCACGGCCGAGGCGGCCTGCTTGGGCGGCAGTCCGTCAAGCAGTCCGGCGAGTGAGCTGCGGAGCGTGTCGGCTGGGGAGACGGGGACGGTCACCCGCCGATTCTCTCAGGTCCCCCGCACCGCCCGGACCAGCCGTGTGGCCGCGGCCGCCCGGGGCCGGCTGTCCGGCGGCCGCCGGCACGGATGCACCCGGTTGGCCAGTAGCACCAGGAACGTGTCCGTCGCCGGGTCCAGGACCAGGGAGGTGCCCGTGAAGCCCGTGTGGCCCGCCGCTCCCTTGCCCGACAGCTCCCCCATGAACCACGGCCGGTCGACCGCGAACCCGAGGCCGGGCGGGGCCAGCAGCAGGTCGACGAAGTCGGGGCCGAGGATGCGGGCCGGGCCGTACGCGCCGCCCGACAGCAGCGCCCGGCACAGCACGGCGAGGTCGCGCCCCGTCGAGAAGAGGCCGGCGTGGCCGGCGACGCCGCCCAGCGCCCACGCGTTCTCGTCGTGGACGACGCCCCGCAGCATGCCCCGGTCGGCCTTGGCCCACGGCCGCCGCTGGTCCTCCGTGGCGGCGGCCCCGGGGCACGGCCCGAAGTCGGTCGCCGTCATGCCGAGCGGCCGGGTGATCCCCTCGTGCACGAGGACGTCGAGGGTGCGGCCGGTGACGCGTTCCAGGACGTACTGGAGCAGGAGCATGTTCAGGTCGGAGTAGAGGTACGTCCCGGGTGTGCTCGACGGGGCCTCCGCCCGCAGCAGCTCCAGCCGTTCCGCGTCGGTCGCGCAGTCGTACAGCGGGAGTTCGGGACGCAGCCCGGTGGTGTGGGTGAGCAGCTGCCGCACGGTGATGCCGTGCCGGGCGGCCGCGTGGAACTCCGGCAGGTAGGCGCCGACCCGCGCGTCTATGCCGAGGGTGCCCCGCTCGATCTGCTGCACGGCGGCGACGGCGGTGCACAGCTTGGTGAGGGAGGCGACGTCGAAGGGGGTGCCGACGGTCATCGGGACCCGGGACCGGCGCGGCAGCTCGACGCCGCGGTCGGTCTCGGGGTCGTACGCGGCGTACCGGACCGCCCAGCCGGCCGCCTCCTGCACGGCGATCACCGGGCCGCGCCCGGCGACCACGACCACGCCCGCCGCCCAGGGGTCCTCCCCGGTGGTGAGGTCGTGGACCTCGCGGACGAGGTGGCCCAGTTCTGCGGGGTCGAGTCCGGCCCGTTCCGGCGTGTCGACGCGCAGTCTCGGTGCGCTCAGCTCCCCGCTCCTTCCGCCCCCGCGTGTGTGGTCCAGGGACGGCACATTCCCACGAAGCAGGCCAGCGCCACCAGTGCCGCGGCCAGCTGGACGACCGCCATGGGCACGGCGGTGTGCTCCCCGGCGACGCCGACGAGGGGGGAGGCGACCGCGCCGACGAGGAAGGTGGAGGTGCCGAGGAGCGCGGAGGCGGAGCCGGCCGCGTGCCGGGTGCGCATCAGGGCGAGGGACGTGGTGTTGGGGAGCGTGAAGCCCATCGCGGACATCAGCACGAACAGCGCGGCGGCGACCGGGGCCAGGCCCACGTGCCCGAGGACGCCGGTGGACATCAGCAGCAGGGCGGTGGCGGCCAGGACGATCACCGACAGGCCGGTGGCGAGCACCTTTTCCAGGCGCACCCGGCCGACCAGCACCTTGCCGTTGATCTGCCCCGCGATGACCAGACCGACCGAGTTGAGGCCGAAGAGCAGGCTGAAGGTCTGCGGGGAGGCGCCGTAGATCTCCTGGATCACGAACGGGGACGCCGAGATGTAGGCGAACAGCGCGGCGCTGGAGAAGCCGCCCGCGAGCATGCAGCCGGTGAAGGGCAGGTCGGCGAGCAGACCGCGCATCGCGCGCAGCGCCTCGGCGACGCCGCCCTTGTGGCGTTCCGCGGGCGGGAGGGTCTCGGGGAGCCGGAGCCAGACGAGCGCCGCCAGTGCGGCCCCGATCAGCGTCAGGACGACGAAGACGCCTCGCCAGTCCGTCACCCGCAGGATCTGCCCGCCGATCAGCGGGGCCACGATCGGGGCGGCGCCGGATATCAGCATCAGGGTGGAGAAGAAGCGGGCCATGGCCACGCCGTCGTAGAGGTCGCGGACGACGGCGCGGGCGATGACGATCCCGGCCGCGCCGGACAGACCCTGCGCCAGCCGGAGGGCGATCAGGGTCTCGACGGTGGGCGCGAGCGCGCACAGGGCGGTGGCGACGAGGTAGACGGCGAGGCCGGCCAGCAGCGGGCGGCGGCGGCCCCAGCGGTCGCTCATCGGGCCGACGACCAGTTGCCCGAGCGCCATTCCGGCCAGGCAGGCGGTGAGGCTGAGCTGGACGGTCGCGGCGGGCGCGTGCAGGGAGCGGGTGACCTCCGGCAGGGAGGGGAGGTACATGTCCATCGCCAGCGGGGGCGTGGCGGTGAGGCCGCCGAGGACGAGGGTGACGAGGAGGCCGGTGCGGCGGTCGGCGCGGGTGCCGGGCGGCCGGGGTGCCGGCCGGCGCCGGGTCCGCGGTGTCGGCGCCGCCGCGTGCTCGGCCATGTGCCCCTCCCTCTGCCGGTGAACCGCCACCTATGCTCTCAGCTCGTACACAGTGCCGAGGTTCACTTGAGCGAGGGCGGGGCCGGGATGGCGGAGCAGGGCGTGCGGTGGGGGATCCTGGCGACGGGCGGGATCGCGGCCGCGTTCACGGCGGACCTGGTGGATCTGCCGGACGCTGAGCTCGTGGCGGTGGCCTCGCGCAGCCAGGAATCCGCGGAGGCCTTCGCGGAGCGGTTCGGGATCCCGCGGGCGTACGGCGACTGGGACTCGCTCGCCCGGGACGAGGACATCGATGTCGTGTACGTCGCCACCCCGCACGCGGCCCACCGGGTGGCGGCCGGACTGTGCCTGGAGGCCGGGCGGAACGTGCTGTGCGAGAAGGCGTTCACGCTCAACGCGCGCGAGGCCGAGGAACTGGTCGCGCTGGCGCGGGAGCGCGGCAGCTTCCTGATGGAAGCGATGTGGATGTACTGCAACCCGCTGGTACGGCGACTGAAGGCACTGGTCGACGACGGGGCGATCGGCGAGGTGCGCACCGTGCAGGCGGACTTCGGGCTGGCCGGGCCGTTCCCGCCGGCGCACCGGCTGCGGGACCCGGCGCTGGGCGGCGGGGCGCTGCTGGATCTCGGCGTGTACCCCGTGTCGTTCGCGCAGCTGCTGCTGGGTGAGCCGGCGGAGGTGATGGCGAGAGCGGTGCTCTCCGACGAGGGCGTCGATCTCCAGACGGGTGCACTGCTCTCCTGGGAGAGCGGCGCTCTCGCATCGGTGCACTGCTCCATCGTCGGCGGTACGGCGACCACCGCCTCGGTCACCGGATCGCGCGGCCGCATCGACATCCCGAACGGCTTCTTCCACCCCGACCGCTTCGTCCTGCACCGCGACGGCCGCGACCCGGAGGAGTTCGCCCTCGACCCGGCGGACGGGCCGCGCCACAGCCTGAGGCACGAGGCGAAGGAGGTCATGCGCGCACTGCGGGCGGGCGAGACCGAGTCCCCGCTGGTGCCGCTGGAGGGCACCCTCGCGGTGATGCGGACGCTGGACGCGATACGGGAGCGGACCGGGGTGCGGTACCCGGGCGAGTTGGTGCCTGTCTGAGGCGACCGGGTTCCGGGGCGGCCGGATCCGGGGCGATCGGGCAACCGTATGGCGGACAGTGGATTCCGCATGGCGGACTCGGGGCCTACG
Source organism: Streptomyces sp. NPDC054794 (assembly GCF_053611585.1). Lineage (NCBI taxonomy): Bacteria > Bacillati > Actinomycetota > Actinomycetes > Kitasatosporales > Streptomycetaceae > Streptomyces > Streptomyces sp. NPDC054794. The sequence goes on from NZ_JBSHAQ010000008.1 coordinate 23,411, forward strand.
CTGCGGAGGCATGACTGACAGGGAATCGAAGATCGCGGTGGTGACCGGCGCCGGCTCCGGGATCGGGCGCGCGGTCGCCGTGGAACTGCTGCGGGCGGGCTGGTCGGTGACGTTGACCGGACGGCGCGCCCAGCGGCTGGAGGACACGGCTGCGCTGGCGCCCGAGGGGGACTTCCTCGCCGTGCGCACCGACGTGGCCCAGCCGGAGCAGGTGGCCGCGCTGTTCGCGGCGACCGTGGACCGCTTCGGGCGGGTCGACCTGCTCTTCAACAACGCAGGGACGTTCGGGCCCGGCGGGGTGGCGGTGGAGGACCTGCCCTACGAGGCGTGGCGGCACGTGGTGGACACCAACCTCAACGGGGCGTTCCTGTGCGCGCAGGCGGCGTACCGGCAGATGAAGGAGCAGGACCCGCAGGGCGGCCGGATCATCAACAACGGCTCCATCGCGGCGCACACGCCCCGACCGCACTCGGCCCCCTACACCGCCACCAAGCACGCGCTGACCGGCCTCACCAAGTCGCTGTCTCTGGACGGGCGGCCGTACAACATCGCGGTCGGGCAGATCGACATCGGCAACGCGGCCACCGACATGACCGCCCGGATGCAGGCCGGAGCGCTGCAGGCCAACGGGGAGGTCGCCCCCGAGCCCGTGATGGACGTGGCCGACGTGGCGCGCACCGTGCGGCACATGGCGGAGCTGCCGCTGGAGGCGAACGTGCAGTTCGCGACGGTGCTGGCGACGGCGATGCCGTACGTCGGGCGGGGCTGAGCGAGCCCACACGTCGTCAACTCCTCAACCTGCACAAGCGGAATTTGAACATCCGCGGTATTGCGGCCGGTCGCGAGCTTATGCTCAACTTCCTCCACAAGAACTTCACACTTGGAGCACTCAGGTTCCGCCGACCACACCGAGGGGGGAGGCGGCAGCCGTTCCATCACACCGGGTTGGGGTGGGACCTCGCGTGGGACCGCGGGGTACGCACCGGTGGGTGGAACGGCTGCCGCGCAGATCGACGGCTCGGCAGCCCGGCCGGCCGCGCGGCGCATTCACCGGCCGCTCGTCGCCTTCGCCGGCCGCTCGGCAGCCGTCAGCGGCGGCTCAGGATCCTTCGTGGGCGGGCTCGGTGCCGCTCGTGGGCGGCCCAGCACCGCTCGTCGCCGACTCAACGCCCTTCGCCAGCCCCTCAGCGGGCCCCGCCGGCCCTCCGGCGCCCCTTGCCTCCCGCTCGACGCCTTCTGCCGCCGGTCCGTCGGCCTTCGTCGGCCGCTTGCCGGCTCTCGTCGGCCGCCCGCTGACCTTCGTCGGACCCCGCCCAGCCCTCGTCGGACGCTCGCCAGCCCTCGTCAGCCGCTCGCTGACCGTCTTCGCCCGCCAGCCAGCCCTCGTCGCCCGCCCGCTGACCGTCGTCGCCCGCCCGCCGGTCTTCATCGGCCGCGCGGCGACCGTCGACGCCTGTGCTGCGAGCGTCGACGCCCGTGGTCGTGGCGGCTTTCCAGCGGCGTCGTAGCGTCCATGCCCCGGCTCCGAGCAGTGCGACCGTGCCCGCCGCCCCTTCCAGCAGGCGCCAGGTCGAGGGGGCGGCCGGCGAACCGGGGGCGCCGGCGGCGGCGCGGACCGGCTTTCCGGCCGCCGTCGGGTTCGCGCCCGCGCCCGCCTGCGCACCGCCCTCGCTGAGCGGATCGACGAGCAGACCCACCGCCTGTGCCGAACTCCCCTCGCCGAAGCCCCAGTCGAGCAACGCGGCGGTCTCCTCGTAGACGGCGTTGCTGCCGGTGGAGGGGTGCATCACGGTGACGAGCAGGGTGCGGCCGCCGCGGGTGGCGGCCCCGGTGAAGGTGTTGCCGGCGTGGCTGGTGTAGCCGTTCTTCACGCCGATCAGGCCCTGGTACGTGCCGAGTCCCCACGCCCCGGTCAGCAGGCGGTCGGTGTTCTGGATCTGGAAGGTCTTCTTGCCGCCCGCCGGGAAGTCGGCGGTCCGGGTGCCGCAGTAGCCGCGGAAGTCGTCGTCCTTGAGCCCGTGCCGGGCGAAGAGGGTCAGGTCGTACGCGGAGGACAGCTGCCCCTCGTGGTCGAAGCCGTCGGGGCTGACCACGCGCGTGTCCAGGGCCTGGAGGTCCGCCGCCTTGGCCCGCATCTCGGCGACCGTCCTCGGGACGCCGCCGTTCATGTGCGCGAGGACGTGCACGGCGTCGTTGCCGGAGCGCAGGAACACGCCCTGCCAGAGCTGCTCGACGGTGTAGGTGATGCCGGGCCTGATGCCGACCAGGCTGGAGCCGGCCGGGATGTCCGCCAGGTCGGCGGCGGTGACCTTGTGCCGCGCGGCCCGCTCGAACTTCCCCAGCACCGTGTCCGCGAACAGCATCTTCAGCGTGGACGCGGGCGGCAGCCGCCGGTGCGCGTCGTACGCGGCGAGCACCTCCCCGCTCTCGCCGTCGGCGAGGACCCAGGCGCGGGCGGTGAGCTTCTTGGGCAGTCCGGAGGCGCCCTTCACCTGGATCCCGCGGCGGGTGAGCCGCTCGCCGCCGATGGCGGCCGCGGCCGAGGCCGGGGCGGCGGTGGACAGCGAAGCCGCGGCGGACAGGGGAAGGGCGGCGGCCGTGAGACCGAGAGCGGCACGCCGGGTGAGCCGAGAGGAGTCGCGCATTCCGGGACCGTACACCGCACCCAACAGGGGTTTCCTAAGAGCAGACCCTCTCCGGGCTAGGAATTTGCTGTCTTATGAAAATCTTTCTTCTTACCCCGTTTTCTCAGCTCTGACACACGTTTTCCTCAGTGCGCCACAAAGGTTCCTCCCTGGCTTGTGGCCGCGCCCACAGCGGGCGCCAAGAGCCTCCGAGGAACGGGATGTTTGGCATCTGTCTCAAGCGCGAGCTGGGCCGCCGCAAGAAGGCGGCCCTGGTCGTCGCACTTCCATGGCCCGGGACGGTAGGAGTTGAAGTGCACGCGAGGGCAAGGCCCTTTCGCGCGCGGGTGTCGTTCAGGCCTGCCCGGTCTCGAAGCGGGAGATCCGGCCGTCGTCCTCGATGGTGAAGTCCCACTTGGTGCGCATCTCGCCCCAGGTGTCGTTGCGGTAGCGGGCGACGAGGGAGCGGCCGTCGCGGGCCTCGCGGTCGACCTCCATGTGGCCGTGGGAGGTGAAGATCTCCCGGTCGATCCAGTCGGCGAGGTCGCGGTCGGAGCCGTCGTCCGCCATGGTCGCGCCCGGGGCGAGGAGCTGCATGAAGGCCTCGCGGTCATGGGCGTTGACGGCGGTGACGAAGGCCCGGACGGCCGGATCGCTGAGCTTGGCAGTCTGAATCGTCATGTCAGTCAGATTCACATCGCTCCCCCGGCCCCGCCACCCGAACGGCGCCCCGGGCGGGCCGGTCGGGTGTGTCCGATGCGACGGTGGATACGCGGAGGGGGACTTGTTCCTGCTGTCTGCCTGTCCTGATGGGGAGTCACCGTGACCTGTTACGACCGACGTGATCTGGGCCTGCTCCTGCTCCGACTGGGTATCGGCGGCGTGCTCGCCGCGCACGGTTCGCAGAAGCTGTTCGGCTGGTTCGGCGGGGGTGGTGTCGAGGGGACCGGCCAGTTCATGGAGTCCGTCGGCTACACACCCGGCAAGGCGTGCGCGATGGCTTCGGGGCTCGCGGAGGCGGGCGGCGGGACGCTGCTGGCGCTGGGGCTCGCCACGCCCGCCGCCGGCGCCGCGGCGGCCGGCGGGATGGCGGGCGCGTCGGCCGTCCACGCCCCCAACGGCTTCTTCGCCCAGGAGGGTGGCTTCGAGTATCCGGCGACCCTCGGCCTGGCCGCCGCCGGCCTCGCCGTCGCGGGCCCCGGCCGCCTCTCCCTCGACCACGCCCTCGGCCACGTCTTCGACCGCGGCTGGATGGTCCCGGCGGCCCTCGGGGTGACGGCGGCGGTCACGGCGGTGGTGGTGGGCGCGCGCAACCAGCGGGTGCGCAGGCAGGCGGAGGGCGAGGGGGAGCAGGAGGCGTTGTTCGAGGAGTAGGGGGCGCGCTCCCGGGCGGCGCGTGGGTGTGTGTGCCGGGGCTGGTCCGTGCGCGCCAGGGGGCCGCTCCGTATCCGTGTCAAGCTGCTCCGTATGACTGAGCAGGACGCCCCCGCCCCCGCCCAGGACCTCTGGTCCGCCATCGACGCCCTGTGGGCCTGGCTGGACGCCGATCAGCCGATCGGCGGCGCGGAGGGGATGCTGCTGCGGATGCTGAAGCTGTCGGAGGAGGTCGGCGAGGTCGCCGAGGCGGTGATCGGGGCGACGGGCCAGAACCCGCGCAAGGGCATCACCCACACCTGGGACGACGTCCAGGCCGAACTCTGCGACGTCGTCATCACGGCTCTTGTGGCGCTGCGCACCCTGACCCCGGACACGCGGGAGGTGTTCGCGCGGCATCTGGCCCGGGTGACGGGCCGTTCACTGGGTCCGTCCGGGGCTGTTCATCCCGTGGACGGGCCCGCGCCGGGCGCAGTTGGTGGGGCGCACTGACCCTTCTCGTCGACATCGACGCGAAGAAGGGGTCCCAGTGCAGGACTACGTTTTCCCCCGTGGCCGTAGGACAGTTGCCGTGGCGGGCGGGCTGCTGACGCTCGCGGCCATGGGCATGGGAAGCCAGGCGCACGCGGTGAGCTACGGCACGCCGACCATCTCCCTGTCCACGGCCTACCTGTCCGGCGCGGTCGGTGCCGTCGGTGACCCGACGGTCCAGGTGACGGTCGCTCAGAGCGGCGCGGACGCGGGCGCGTTGACGGTCTCGGCGTCCCTGAGCAGCCGGACCACCGTGGCCCGGACGACGGACGTCACGGTCACCGGCACCGGCGGCACCCGGCAGGTCGCGGTCAACGCCCGCGCGCAGGGCTACACCGACCTGACGCTGAAGGTGACCGGCGTGGACGGGCGGACCGCGACGAAGACGCTGCACTACGCGGCCTCCGCAGCCGTGCAACAGCCCGCGGACACGCGGTACTTCAGCGGTTCCAGCGACGCGTCGGCGGCGGTCGACGTCGGCGGCGGCTATGTCGTCGTGGCGGACGACGAGTCCAACGCCCTGCGGCTGTACGACCGCAACGCCTCCGGAGCGCCCCTGAAGTCCTGGGACTTCAGCTCGCGGCTGGGTGTCACCAAGGAGGTCGACATCGAGGGCGCGGCTCGCGTCGGCGACACGATCTACTGGACCGGTTCGCTGGGCAACAACAAGGACGGCGAGTACAAGTCGGCCCGGAACACGGTCTTCACCACGAAGGTGACGGGCAGCGGCAGCGGCACGACGCTGACCTACGGCAGCTCGTACAAGAAGCTCCGCGACGACCTGGTGGCCTGGGACGAGGCGCACGGCGACCGGTACGGCTTCGCGGCCGGCACGGCGACCGGCCAGGTGCCGAAGCAGATCGACGGCTTCAACGTGGAGGGCCTGGAGTTCGCCCCCGGCTCGACGACCACCGCCTACGTCGGCTTCCGCGCCCCGCTCGCGCCGGCCGTGCCCGGCGGCAAGGCCCTGCTCGTGCCGGTCACCAACATCGACCAGGTGGTGGCGGGCAGGGCGTCGGCCGCCTTCGGCACCCCGATCGAGCTCGACCTCGGCGGTCTGTCGGTCCGTGACATCCGCAAGAACGACGCGAACCAGTACCTGATCGTGGCCGGTTCCTGGGCGGCCGACGACAACTCCGACCCGTACGCCCTCTACTCCTGGACCGGCAACGCGGCCGACCGTCCGGTCAAGCTCCGCGACCTGCCGACCACCGACCCCGGCGGCTGGGAGGCCGTGGTCGACGTCCCCGACCTCACCTCCCCGACGGCCCGCGCCGAGCTCCTGACCGACAACGGCTCCGCCGACCTCTACGGCGACGGCACGGAGGCGAAGGACCTCACGCACCCGGAGTGGAAGAAGTCCCGGGGGGTGTGGTTCACGGTGACCGGCTGACACCGGCCGCCACCGGCGGTGCGAGCGGTCCTTCGGGGCCGCTCGCATCGCACGCGCCCTTTCCGCGGACCGGGTGGTCGCCTCGCGTCCGGGCGAAAGAAGCGCGCGTCGGCGCGAAAGACGGCCCCGCCCGCGCGCCGGAAAAGTCGGCTTTCCCACGCCCTGTGCAGGAAGGCGACGACCCATGACCCCGAACCCGCAGGTCCAGACCGTCCGCGGACCCGTGGCGGCGAGCGACCTCGGCACCGTATGGATGCATGAGCACGCTCGTTCTCAGCGAGGAGCTCCGGCGGAGCCTCCCGGAGAGCTGATCGGATGCGGCGCCGGTTCGAGGAGGCCCTGAAGGCACTCGCCGGAGAACGGCCGCTCTATCTTCGGGACGGCGCAGCCATCATGTGACCGGCACACAACAGGCGTTATTCACACCCTGTGTCGACGCGGCCCAACGCTTCACCGACGCGAGGTTCGAAAAAACACAGGGCTCCACCTCACCCGTTACGACTCCTCACCTCGTTCCCCCAGCCCTGATACGCGCGCTTGGAGCAACCCATGAGTCAGGCACTTCCGCCGGGCCGGCGATTCCATGAACTCAGCAACCTGCTGGAGGCCTATGCGTACACCGGCTTCACGTTCTCCGACACACCAGAGACCCCGGGCCCTGGCCTGGACTCTTATCTCAGGATCACCGCCCGGGATCCCGCACGCGCCGCAACGGCGGTTCAGCAGATCGACGACCTGCTCTCGGTCGGGCTCTTCTCCGAGGAGATCGCCGGCGACGTGGAGAACCTGCCGCACATCCGCCCACCGATGGGGGCAAGCGTGGAGGACTGCTTGCGCATCGCCAGGGACCATCTCCACCGGCTCTTGCAGGACCCGTCACGCGTTCCCGGGGAGAACCCGCAGAACGCCTGGGAATGGAACGAGCGGTTCCCCGAGGTGAGCCAGTTGCTCGGGGCCTACTTCCACCGGGATTTCTCCTACCTCTACGAGTCTCGCGATGAGGCTCTCGATGAGTACGTCAGCCAATCCGAACGGGAGGATCGTGCACGGGCAGCGCGAGAGCTCGGTGAACTCCTGGCCACGGTCTCCTCGGACCAGGAACTCGGCGATGCGGCGACAGCTCTGGGGCTCGACCTGATGCCCCCGCAGGGGATGTCACTTCGGCAGTGGCTCGAGTCGGTCCGCCGGCGGATCGCCGCGGCTTAGCGGATTCGGACCTCGACATGTACGAGAGCGCGCCGAAGGACTTCGCCGACGCCGGAGCGGCCTTGACTCCCAGGTCAAGGCCATAAGGGCAGACGAGCCGAGCTGTACGCCGGGTTCTGTTCCCCGGTTCCTCGCGGAGTCCGGGGTGACGGCCATCCATCTAGGGCCGGCGTTGCCGTCGGCCTCGTGCGGTCTACCCGCGGACTCGGGCGGGCAGCCCTCGAACGTCCGCGCAGAAACACCGGGGTGTTTCCTTTTGACCTTGCTCCAGGTGGGGTTTACCTAGCTGCCCAGGTCACCCTGGGCACTGGTGGTCTCTTACACCACCGTTTCACCCTTACCGAGGACCGAGATCCCCGGCGGTCTGTTTTCTGTGGCACTGTCCCGCGGGTCACCCCGGGTGGCCGTTAGCCACCACCCTGCCCTGTGGAGCCCGGACGTTCCTCGGGAAGCCCCCTAGGGGGACTCCACGCGGCCGTCCGCCCGGCTCGTCTGCCGTGTCGACCATGTTACCGGTCGTGCGGGACCGCTCGGGCCGGCGGCCGTCGCCAGTACCGAGCCCGCCAGGATCAGGGTGAAGGCGGCGGCGACGGTGGCGGTGAGCGGCTCGTCCAGGAACAGTGCCCCGGCCGCCACCGCGACCGCCGGATTGACGTACGTGAACACCGTGGCCCGGGTCGGCCCCGCCTCCTTGATCAGCTCCAGGAAGGCGATGAAGGCGAGCGCCGTGCACAGGACGCCCAGGCCGGCGAGGGCGGTCAGGGTCTGCGCGGACGGGACGGTGGACGGCCAGGTGACCGCGGCCGCGGGGGCGTAGACCAGGGCGGCCAGGGCCAGGCAGGGCGCCGTGAGCTGGAGCGTGGAGACGTTCTTGAGGCGGCGGGCGGCTATCAGGGGCGCGGTCGCGTAGCCCAGCACCGTCAGCAGGACCTCGACCAGGGAGCGCGCGTCGCCGCCGGTCAGGTGGGGGACGGTGAGGACCGCGACGCCGGCCAGGCCCAGGGCCAGCCCGGACGCCCGTCGCACGCCGAGCCGTTCGGTGTCGCCCAGGCAGCGGGCCAGGACCACGCCGACGATCGGCACGCCCGCGATCAGCAGGCCCGCGGTGGAGCTGGACAGGTGCCGTTCGGCGTCGGTGAGGGTGAACCAGGGGACCATGATCTCGATGCACGCGAAGGCCAGCATGGGACGCCAGTGGGTCCGTACGGTCCTGGTCAGGCCGCCCTGGCCGAGGGCGAACGGGAGCAGGAGGGCCGCGCCGAGTGCGCAGCGCGTGAAGACCACCATCGACGGGGACACCTCGTCCACCGCCACCTTGATCATCAGATAGGGGATGCCCCAGACCACTCCCATCAGGGAGAACAGGAACCAGCCGCGTGCAGTCATACGGCGAGTTTCGGCCGGGTCAGCGCCAGGTGTCTTGAACGCTGTTGCGGTACGCCGCCGGGGTGACCCCCAGCACCCGGCGGAACCAGCGGGTGAGGTGCGCCTGGTCGGCGAAGCCCACCAGTGGTGCGACCTCGGCGGGGCGCAGTCCCGCCTCCAGCAGCGCGCGGGCCCGGGTCACCCGGTACTGGGCGAGCCAGGCATAGGGCGGGAGCCCCATTGTCGTACGGAAGGCGCGCAGGAGCTGGTAGCGGGACAGGCCCAGGTCGGCGGCGAGCGCGGCGAGGGAGGGCGGGGTGGTGAGGTCGTCGGCGAGGCGGTCGCGGACGCTCAGCGCTATCCCGTGCGCGCCGGCGATCCGGTCCGGGGCGATGGTCGCCGTGGAGTGGCGGCTGACCAGGGCGGCGAGCAGCCAGGGCAGTCGGGACTCGGCCTCCAGGGGGTCGGGGTGGCGGGCCAGGTCGGTGTGGGCCGACCGGAAGGCCGCGGCCAGCTCGGGGTCGTCGATGAGCGGTTCGCGAAAGTGCGGCTGTCCGCCGCGGACGCCGTCGCCGAGCAGCGCGGGGTCGGCGTACAGGGCACGGTAGGCGTAGCCGTCGGTGGCGGTGGCGGGTCCGCCGGTGTGCACCTCGCCGGGGGCCAGCACGACGAGGGAGGCCGGGCCGGTGCGGATGCGGCCGCCGCGGTAGTCGATGACCTCGGAGCCGCCGACGCAGACGCCGACGGTGAACTCCTCGTGGGCGTGCGGGGCGTAGACGTGCTTGTCGAAGCGGGCCGTCAACAGGTCGAGGGGTGGGCCGCACGGGCCCAGCCTGGCCCGGGTCCAGCGTGCCTGTTCCGCCATCTCGTACCCCCTCGAACCCCCGCGTGCGCTCCGCAGAGGTACAACGCCTTCGGGGCCGGCTTCCATGCCGCGGTGGGCGCGCTCGAAGGCGCGCTCACGCGGGCACGAACAGCACCTGTGCCGCTCCCGGATCCGCCCGGGTGAGCCGGACCGGCAGCCGCTCCCCCAGGGGGAGGCGGTCGCCCTCGATCCGGCCGGTCACGGCGGGCGAGCGAAGCTGTACGGTCCCGGCGGCGGGCCGGTGCTCGTCCAGGTCCACCACACAGCCGTCGAAGACCTCGCCCACCCGGTCCCGCAACAGCGCGGCCTCGACGAGGCCGACGACCTCCCGTTCGACGGTCCCCGCGCGCCGCGAGCCCTCGGCCATCCGCCCGGGCAGCGCGTCGAGCGCGTCGAGCACCCGGTCGGGCGGGGCCTGTCCGGCGGCGGCCGCGAGGCAGAGCTCGGCGGCGTAGCGGTCGGCGAGGCGGTGCAGCGGGGCCGTGCAGGGGGCGTAGGGGGCGGCGACGGCGGCGTGTGTGGTGATCGCGGGCAGGGCGCCGTCCCGGAAGACGGTGCAGCCCGCGCCGCGCAGCAGGGTCGTGCACTCCTGGAGGAAGGCCGCGTGGTCGGGGCGGTGCGGGTCCAGGGAGCGGACCAGCGCCGCGTACGACACGTGGTGCGGCCAGTCGATGTCCAGGGCGTGCGCGGTACGGCGCAGCCGGGCGACGTCCCCCACTCTCGACTTCGCTCGACCGGGGGGACCCCCATCGTCCGGGGCGGCGGGGAGGATGCGCAGGACGCCGGTGCCGTGGGCGAGCATCAGGTCGGCCGCCGCCATGCCGGTGAGCAGGGAGAGCTGGGCGGCCCAGCCCTCGGCGGGCGGCGGGGCGTGGTAGGTCGGGTCGTAGCCGTCGCCCCGCTCGGTGATCTCCTGCTCGGGCACGCACAGCGAGATGCCGCCGCGCTCGACCTCCAGTCGCTCGCGGGCCTCGCCGATCTCCTTGAGCAGCGCGACCGGTTCCTCGGCGGTGCCGCCGTCGAGCTGCCGCCGCACGTCCGCGTGGTCGAGCCGGGCGCGGCTGCGGACGAGGGCCCGGCGGACGTCGACAGCCCGGGTACGCGCCTCGGCGTCCAGGTCGATCGTCCACAGGACCGCCGGACGGTCCTGGTCCGGCAGCAGGCTCGCGGCGCCCTCGCCGAGGACGGCGGGGTGCAGCGGGACCTCGCCGTCCGGGAAGTGGAGGGTGATGGCCCGCCGGTGGGTCTCCGCGTCCAGGGCTCCGCCGGGTACGACGAAGGCGGCGACGTCGGCGACGGCGTACCGCACGCGGTAGCCACCACCGTGCCGGGACAGGTGCGTCGCCCCGTCCAGGCCGCCGACGTCGGGCCGGCCGACCGTGAAGAAGGGGATGTCGGTGGCCTCGTACGAGGGAAGGACGGGGGCCTTCGCGGCCCGCTCGGCCTCGGCGAGCACCTCGGCCGGAAAGCCCTCGGGCACACCGAGGCGACTGCGCAACGCGCTGAGGGCGGCCCGGAGAGGGGCATCGGGGGCGCCGGTCACGCGGATGTGGCGGCGGGGCATGTGTCGAGAGTAGGGCGGGGGTCGCGGGGTGGCACGCCGTACGCTGTGGCGAGTTCTGGAAGAGCGAGTTCTGGAAGAGAAGGAGAACCCGTGCTCGTCCTGCTGCCTCCCTCCGAAGGAAAGGCATCCTCCGGCCGTGGCGCCCCGCTGAAGCCGGAGTCGCTGTCCCTGCCGGGGCTCGGTGCCGCCCGCGAGGCCGTGCTCGACGAGCTGGTGGAGCTGTGCGCCGGGGCCGCCGGGGACGACGAGAAGGCCCGTGAGGTGCTCGGCCTGAGCGAGGGGCTGCGGGGCGAGGTCGCGAAGAACGCGGAGCTGCGCACGGCCGGGGCGCGCCCCGCCGGGGAGATCTACACCGGTGTTCTGTACGACGCCCTCGGACTGGCCTCCCTCGACACCGCCGCCAAGCGGCGCGCCGCGCGCTCGTTGCTGGTCTTCTCCGGGCTGTGGGGCGCCGTCCGGGTGACCGACCGCATCCCTTCCTACCGCTGCTCGATGGGCGTGAAGCTGCCCGGACTCGGCGCGCTGGGCGCGCACTGGCGGGCCCCGATGGCCACGGTCCTGCCCGAGGCCGCGGGCGCCGGGCTCGTCCTCGACCTGCGCTCCTCCGCCTACGCGGCCGCCTGGAAGCCGAAGGGCGAGGTGGCCGGGCGGACCGCGAGCGTACGGGTGCTGCACGCGCCGACCCGGAAGGTCGTCAGCCACTTCAACAAGGCGACGAAGGGCCGGATCGTCCGGAGCCTGCTGGCGTCGGGCACGGCACCCGAGAACCCGGCCCGGCTGGTCGAGGCCTTGCGCGATCTCGGGTACGTCGTGGAGGCGGAGGCGCCCGCGAAGGCCGGTCAGGCCTGGTCGCTGGACGTGCTGGTGACGGAGGTTCACTGACCCCTTCGCCCCGATCCACGCCTTCGCTCCGCCCCGCCCCTCGAGGTCATTGCAGCATGTGCAATGACCTTTGCGCACACTGCATCCCAAGGGCAGGATGAGCGGCATGCCCTCGTCACTGCTGGACCTCGCGCCCGTCGTCCCGGTCGTCGTGGTAGAGGACGCCGCCCACGCCGTACCGCTCGCGCGGGCGCTGGTCGCGGGCGGGCTGCCCGCGGTCGAGGTGACGCTGCGGACGTCGGCCGCGCTCGACGCGATCCGGGCGATCGCAGCCGAGGTCCCGGCCGCGATGGTCGGTGCGGGCACGGTCATCACACCGGCCCAGGTGACGGCGTGTGTGGCGGCGGGGGCGCGCTTCCTGGTCAGCCCCGGCTGGACGGACGGACTGCTGAATGCCATGCGGGCCTCCGGGGTGCCGTTCCTGCCGGGGGTGTCGACCACGACGGAGGTGGTGGCGCTCCTGGAGCGCGGGGTGCGGGAGATGAAGTTCTTCCCGGCGCAGGCGGCCGGCGGTACGGCCTATCTGCGGTCGCTGGCCGGTCCGTTGCCGCAGGCCCGCTTCTGCCCCACCGGGGGCATCGGCCCCGGGACCGCCCCGGAGTACCTGTCTCTCCCCAACGTCGGCTGTGTGGGCGGGAGTTGGATGGTCCCGGCGGACGCCGTCGCCGCCCGGGACTGGGCGCGGGTCGAGACGCTGGCCCGGGAGGCGGCCGGGCTCAGGCCACGCGGATGACGACCTTGCCGAAGGGCGCGCCGGCCGCGTAGTGGCGGTAGGCCTCATGGACCTCGTCGAAGGCGAAGACGCGGTCGACGACCGGGCGCAGGCCGTTCCGGATGATCGCGCGATTCATCCCCTCGAACTGCGTGCGGCTGCCGACGAAGATCCGCCGCATGCTCACCAGGCTCGACGCCAGCGCGTCCGTACTGATCTCCAGGGACGGGCGGCGCGGGCCGCCGGCGGCGACCAGGACGAGACGGCCGTAGAGGCCGGTCGCACGCACCGACTGCTCGATGGTGTCCGGTCCGCCGGTCTCGACGACGAGATCGGCCCCGCGCCCGCCGGTCAGCTCCCGGACGGCCCGGCCCCATGCCGGGTTCCGCGCGTGGTCGACGACGTGGTCGGCGCCGAGGGCCTTGAGGCGGTCGGCCATCGCCGGCCGGGAGGTCGTGGCGACGACCTCGGCGCCGAGGATCTTCGCGAACCGCACGGCGAACAGGGACAGCGCGCCCGTGCCGAGGGTCAGGACCGTTTCGCCGGGGAGGACCGGGTCCGCGCCCGTGAGGGCGTTCCAGGCGGTGACGCCCGCGCAGGGCAGACAGGCGGCCTCCTCCCAGCTCAGGTGGGCGGGGACGGCGACGGCCGCCTCCTGGTCGAGGCGGACGTACTCGGCGAGCATGCCGGGCAGGGTGGCGCCGGGCTGGTCGATCAGGGCGGGGGTGATCCGGCCGTCGATCCAGCGGGGGAAGTAGGTGCTGGTGACGCGGTCGCCGACGGTGAAGCGGGTGACCTCCTCGCCCACCGCGACCACCTCCCCGGCGCCGTCGCTCACCGGGATCACGCCGGGGGCGGCCTTCAGCGGGTAACTCCCGTCCAGGACCATCAGGTCGCGCCGGTTGAGGGACACCGCGTGCACACGGACGACGATGTCGGTGGGGCCGGGTTCCGGGCGGGCGGCCGTGTCGCGCGCGACGATGCCGTCGACGGTGCCGGGCGTCTCGATGTGGTAGCTGCGCATGCCGCCATGCTGGGCGGACGGGGGCGGGGCCTCAATTCCCTGCCGGGTATGGGCAGTCGGTGCCGGTGCGGTGGCGACGCCCCGTCGTACCCATGTCGTACCCGTGTCGTACAACTGGGCGTATGACCACCGTCGAACCACCGGCCTTCGCCCGGGAGCTGCTGCGCTGGCGCACCGCCCGTCGGGTCAGTCAGCTCGAACTCGCCTCGCGGGCCGGGACGACACAGAGGTACGTCAGTTTCATCGAGCGGGGGCGTTCGGTGCCGGGGCGCGCGGTCGTGCTGCGGCTGGCCGAGTCGCTGGAGCTCACGCTGCGGGAGCGCAACGCGCTGCTGCTGGCGGCGGGTTACGCGCCCGCGTACCCCGAGTCACCGCTGGAGGCGAGCCGACTGGGTGCCGTGCGCGAGGCGTTGGGCGGGATCCTGGAGGGGCATCTGCCGTATCCGGCGGTCGTGGCCGGTCCCCGGGGTGACCTGGTCGCGGCCAACGCGGCGTTCGAGGTGCTCACGGAGGGGGCCGACCCCGCGCTGCTGGAGCCGCCCGTCAACCTGCTGCGGCTGGCGCTGCATCCACGCGGGACGGCGCCGCGGGTGCTGAACCTGGGGGCGTGGGGTCGGCACATCGTGGAGAACGTCCGGGCGCGTGCCGCCCGCAGCCCCGATCCCGGGCTCGACGCGCTGGCGGACGAACTCGCCGGGTACGTACCGCCGTACGCACCGGACGACGACTACCTCGGCTTCGCCGTCCCGCTCCGACTGCGCTGCGCGGAGGGCGAGTTGCGGCTGCTGACCACGCTGACGTCCTTCGCCACCGCCGTCGACGTCACTCCCCCAAGCTCTCAACTTCGTTCGAGCAGGGGGGACCCCCATGCCGAGCTGCAACTGGAGGCGTTCCTGCCGGCGGACGGACCGACGGCGGAGCTGCTGCGGGAGCGGGCGGCCCGGCGCGGGTGAGCGCCTGCGCAGGTCGGCGATCAGCGCAGGTGAGACGTGTCGTTCAGCAGCCGTACGCTCGCGTTGCCGTCCGCGTAGTAGGCCACCGCCGACAGGGAGGCCGCCGACAGCTCCATGCGGAACAGGGACTCGGGCGGGGCGCCCAGGGCGAGCCGGACGAGGGTCTTGATCGGGGTCACGTGCGTCACGAGCAGAACCGTGCGGCCCTGGTGCGCGGCGATCAGCTTGTCGCGCGTGGCCGCGATCCGGGTGGCGGTCGCCGCGAAGCTCTCACCGTCGCCGGTGGGGCGGGCCTCCGGGTCGGCCAGCCAGGCGTTCAGATCGCCCGGGTAACGCTCGCGCACCTCGCCGAACGTGAGCCCCTCCCAGGCGCCGAAGTCCGTCTCGCGCAGCCCCTCGTCGACCGTCACGTCGAGCCCGAGCCGGGCGGCGACGATCCCGGCGGTCTCCCGGGTACGGGCGAGCGGGGACGCCACGACCGCCTGGATCGTGCCCCGTCGGGCGAGCGCCGCGGCCACCCGCTCGGCCTGCTCCCGGCCCGCGTCGGACAGGGACGGATCGGTTCCGCCGCTGCCCGAGAACCGCTTCTGCGGCGTCAGCGGGGTCTCGCCGTGCCGCAGCAGCACGAAGGTGGCGGGAGCACCGAGGTCGGGCGCGGACCAGCCGGGGGCCGGCGCCTCCTTCGGCGCAGCCATCGGTGCGGCTTGCGGCGTCTCTTCCGGCGCCTCTGCCGACGGCACCGGCTTCGCCGTCTCTTCCCCCGTACCCTTCGGCCCGTCCGCGGCGACGGTCCGGGCCGCCCGTACGTCCGCCAGCGCCGCCCGCGCGCGTGCCGCGCCCGCCGTGGCGTCCCCGGGCGGGCCGGACGGCTCGGGAACCGCGGCCCGTGCGCGCTGCGCCGCCGACGCGTCCAGCTCGGCCGTGGACGTCGGCGGCGACCACTGCTCGCCCCGGCCGCCCGCGTCCATCGCCTCGTTGGCCAGCCGGTCCGCGTGTTTGTTCCGCTCGCGCGGGATCCACTCGTACGTCACCCGCTCGGGCGGGAAGACGCGGTTCGCCTCCGCCGCGAGGGGCTTCAGGTCGGGGTGCTTGATCTTCCAGCGGCCCGACATCTGCTCGACGGCGAGCTTGGAGTCCATGCGCACGTGCACCGCGGCGGACGGGTCGAGGGCGTGCGCGGCGCGCAGGCCGGCGATCAGACCCCGGTACTCGGCCACGTTGTTGGTGGCGATCCCGATGTACTCCGCCGCCTCGGCGAGGGTCTCGCCCGACGCCGCCTCGATCACCACGGCCCCGTAGCCCGCGGGCCCCGGGTTGCCCCGCGACCCGCCGTCGGCCTCGACGATGAACTCCCGCACGGCTTCGGTCCCTACAGGCCGGACTCGGCCGTGCGCACCAGGATGCGGCGGCAGTTCTCGCAGCGCACGACCGTGTCGGGCGCGGCCTTGCGGATCTCGGCCAGCTCGGTGATGGCCAGCTCCTGGCGGCAGCCCTGGCAGGTGCGCTGGTACAGCTTGGCCGCGCCGATGCCGCCCTGCTGCTCGCGCAGCTTGTCGTAGAGCTTGAGCAGGTCCGCCGGGACCGAGCCCGCGATGACCTCGCGCTCCTTGGTCACCGAGGCAGCCTCGCCGTCGATCTCCTCGAAAGCGGCCGCCCGGCGAGCGGTCGCGTCGTCGATCTTCGCCTGGACGGAGGCCACCCGCCCGGTCAGCTCGCCCACCCGCTCCTGCGCGGCCTCACGGCGCTCCATGACCTCCAGGACGACGTCCTCCAGGTCGCCCTGGCGCTTGGCGAGGGAGGCGATCTCGTGCTGGAGGTTCGACAGGTCCTTGGGGGAGGTGACCGCGCCGGAGTCCAGGCGCTGCTGGTCGCGGGCGGCACGCTGGCGCACCTGGTCCACGTCCTGCTCGGCCTTGGTCTGCTCGCGGGCGCAGTCGCTCTCCTCCGTCTGCGCGGCCACGAGCAGGTCGCGCAGCTGCGTGAGGTCCTTCGTCAGCGACTCGATCTCGGCGTGCTCGGGCAGCGACTTCCGCTTGTGCGCCAGCTGCTGCAGGCGGACGTCGAGGGCCTGGACGTCGAGGAGTCGGATCTGGTCGGCGGGCGCGGCGTTCAGTTGGGGGCTCCCGTTGAGCTAGAAGAGGAAGGGGCGCGCGAAGCGCTCGCTGGAGGGGTGGTGGTGGGCGACGGATGGGCGGACGCCGCGTGGGCGGTCCAGGGGTCGGTGACCGTCTTGGAGACGTGGACGCGCAGGTCCCAGCCGTGGCGGTCGGAGATCTCGTCGAGCTGGGCTGCGGCCAGCTCGCACCAGGGCCACTCGGTGGCCCAGTGCGCCGCGTCGAGCAAAACGAGGGGACCTTGGGCCACCGCCTCGGAGACGGGGTGGTGGCGCAGGTCCGCGGTGAGGAAGGCGTCGACGCCGGCCGCCCGGACCTGGTCAAAGAGGCTGTCGCCGGAGCCGCCGCTGACGGCGACGGTGTGCACGACGGCCTCGGGGTCGCCGGCCACCCGGATGCCCTGCGCGGTGGCGGGCAGTCGCTCGGCGGCGCGGGCGGCCAGCTCACGGACGGTCAGCGGGTGGTCGAGTTCGCAGACGCGGCCCAGGCCCCGGCGGCCCTCGGGGTCGGTCGGGTCCGGCACGAGCGGACGGACGACCCGCAGGTCCAGCGCCCCGGCCAGCGCGTCGCTGACGCCCGGGTCGGCCGTGTCGGCGTTGGTGTGGGCGACGTGCAGCGCGATGTCGTTCTTGATCAGCGTGTGCACCACCCGGCCCTTGAAGGTGGAGGCCGCGACCGTGGTCGTCCCGCGCAGATAGAGCGGGTGGTGGGTGACCAGCAGGTCGGCATCCAGCTTCACCGCCTCGTCGACGATCTCCTGGACGGGGTCGACGGCGAAGAGGACCCGGGCGACCTCCTGGTCGGGGTCGCCCACGACCGTGCCGACCGCGTCCCAGGACTCGGCCCGCTCGGCGGGCCACAGGTTGTCCAGCGCGGCGATGACTTCAGACAGACGGGGCACGGGGAAAAGGCTACCTGGCTGTTCTGGGGGGATGTACCGGCTGCGTCCCCAAAGAGCCCCGGGCAGCACATCCGCCCCCGTTTCCTCAGGCGAACCGCTGCCCGGCCATCCTTATGTGTGAAGCGGCAGCTAGCCGGTCCCACGTCTGTGCGTGCGAAAACTAGCTTCGTCGCCGGAGGTGACCGAACCATGACGGCCTGTGCGTCCCCCAAGCTCTCGACTTCGCTCGAACAGGGGGTACCCCCATTCCCCTCGGCTGCCGAGAGGAACGACGAGCCGCCGGCGGCGGGCTGCGCCATCACCGCGGACGGCGCCTACGCCGCCCGCCTCGCGGTGGACGGCGGCTCCTGGTTCCCGGAGCGCTGGACACTGGACGGCCCCGAGCCGTACGCCGTGCCGCTGCCCGGCCACCAGCCGGAGGAGCCCGGCACCGAGGTGCAGCCCATGCGTGACGGGCGGGTCCTGATCCATCGGCTGGTGGCGCGGCGGCACGTGTTCTCGCTGCTCTACCCGACCGGCCCCGGCACCGGCGAGCTGCCGCTGGGCGCGGTGGAGTGCCCCGACGCCGGCACCCGGCTCGGGCTGCTCCCGCCGGCGCCGGGCGGCATGCGGGCGTACGCCCTCGCGGCCGGGCCCCGCTCGACGACGGTGTGGCTGGTGGCGGGCGGCGCGTTCGGGCCGGAGCGGCTGGCCGAGATCCCGGGGCGCTGCTCGGGCGGGGTCTGGCTGGACCGGGCGGGGCGGATGCTCGCCGTGGACCGGGAGATCGGCGGGCGCACCAAGGCGGTCGTGCTGGACCTGGAGCGGGGCGGGGAGGTGTCCCCTCTGCTGGAGATCGCGCCCGGCAGCGACGACCGGCTGCTGCTCGCCGACCCGGACAGCGGGCTGATCCTCATCGGGTCGGACGCGGCCTCCCCCGGGCAGGAACGATTGGGCTGGGGCGTTCTGGGCAGCACGCTGCCGGTGCGCTTCCCGGAGTGCCTGCGGATGGCGGAGTGCACGGTGGCCCCGTTCGCGATCCAGCCGGGGCAGGTGCTGACGCCGGAGAACTGCGCGGTGGCGCTGCGCGTCGACGGGCCGCTGGGCCACTGGGTCGCGGTGTGGCGGCCTGCCGAGCGGCGGGTGCACCACTACCCGGCGCCGCGGGGATGGCTGGCCGGGGCGGGGCTGTGGACCGCGGACGGGGTGCTGCGGCTGCCGTACGCCACCGAGGACGTCCCCTGCGGCGTGCTGGAGTTGGCGGCGCCCGCGAGGACCGGGGGATCGGGGGAGACGGGGGGCCAGGGGGACTCGGGCCCGGAGGATCCGGTCCGGAACGGCCCGGCTGTCATGGAGCGGGACACGCCCGGACAGCCGGCGGAACCGGATCCTCCGGAACCGGTCGTGGCGCGTCCGGTACCTCTGCAACAGGCCCCGCTCGGACGTCTTGTAACGAACTAGTGGCGGTTGGCGTGCCTGCCTGGATTCGGCCCGTGGTGTGCCGGTTACACTCGCCCGGCTGTACGAAAGATGATGTTGACGGGGTGAATTCTTCCGATGAACGACGCGAGTACGTCCGAGCAGCTGTCCGCCGACCTTCAGGAGACCGCCGGCCACGGTAAGCACCGCGGCCCGGTGTCCGGTCAGGACAGCGAAACGGTCCCGCACGGCCGGCACCGCAAGGCGGAGCCGGCCGAGTCGGCGGCCTGAGGATACGCAGTGTGGGGGCCCATCGACCGATGGGCCCCCTTCGTATGTCGCCCGCGAATCAGCGGCGTTCGTCGCGCATCAGCGGCGTTCGTCGCCCATCACTGGCGCTCCTCGCACGTCAGCGGTGTTCGTCCCCGCGCTTGAGCCCGAGCACCTCCGCCGCCGCGAAGGTCTCCCCCGGCGGCCGGTCCGCGTAGTGCGGGGTGAGCAGCGCGTCCAGTTCGTCGTACGTAAATGTGTCCTGCTTGCTGTCGAACTTCGCCTGGACGCGCGGTCGTTCGACGATCGCGACCATGCCGCCGTGCACGACGAGCAGCTGACCGTTGAGCTGTGCGGCGGCGGGTGAGGCCAGGTAGCCGACGAGCGGGGCGACGTGCTCGGGGGCGAGCGGGTCGAGGCCCTCGGCGGGTTTGTGCAGCCCGGCGAAGACGTCCTCGGTCATCCGGGTCCGGGCGCGCGGGCAGATGGCGTTGGCCGTCACGCCGTACCGGCCGAGCGCGAGGGCCGTGGAGGTGGTCAGGCCGACGATTCCGCCCTTGGCGGCCGCGTAGTTGGGCTGGCCCGCCGAACCGGCCAGGAACGCCTCCGAGGAGGTGTTCACGATCCGCCCGTAGACCGGTCCCCCGGCCGCCTTGGACCGCTCGCGCCAGTACGCGGCCGCGAAGTGGGTGGTGTTGAAGTGGCCCTTGAGATGGACCCGGATCACCGAGTCCCACTCGTCCTCGGTCATCGAGAAGACCATGCGGTCGCGCAGGATGCCCGCGTTGTTGACCAGGACGTCCAGCTTCCCGAACTCACCGATCGCCAGCTGGACCAGTTCCCTGGCCCGCTCGAAGTCGGCGACGTCGCCGGTGTGGGCGAGCGCCCGGCCGCCCGCGGCGCGGATCTCGGCGGCGACCTCCTCGGCGGGGCCGGCGGAGGCCTCGCCCGAGCCGTCCCGGCCGGGCTGCCCGTAGTCGTTGACGACGACGGCCGCGCCGAGCCGGGCGAGCTCCAGCGCCTCGGCCCGGCCCAGCCCGCGGCCCGCGCCCGTGACGATCGCGGTGAGGCCTTCGAGTGGCAGTGACATACCGGTCGACATGCGACTCCCCGTCAGATCTCTATGCACGTACGCAGGGCCGTCCCGGTACGCATCTGGTCCAGCGCCTCGTTGATCTCGGCGAGCGGCACCCGGTGCGTGATCAGGCCCTCCAGGTCGACGCGGCCCGCCCGCCACAGGGCGATGGTCCGCTCGTAGGAGCGCAGGACGTCGCCGCCGCCGTACATCGAGGGCAGGATCCGCTTCTCGTCGAAGAACAGCTCGAACATGTTGAGCTGGAGGTAGTCGTCCATGGCGCCCGCGCCGACCACGACGAGGGTGCCGCCGCGCCGGGTGTTCTCGTACGCCGTGCGGGCGGTGGCGGAGCGGCCGACGACCTCGAAGACGTAGTCGAAGCCCTCGCCGGCGGTGACCTGCTGCTTGGCGTCGGCCAGTTCCTCCGGCGAGACGGCCTTCGTGGCACCGAACCGCAGCGCCGACTCGCGCCGGGAGGCGACGGGGTCGACGGCGACGATCTCGGCGGCGCCCTTCAGCCGCGCTCCCTGGATCGCGGAGATGCCGACGCCCCCGCAGCCGATGACGGCGACCGACGAACCGGCCTCCACGTCCGCGGTGTTGAGGGCGGCGCCGAGTCCGGTCGTCACCCCGCAGCCGATGAGCGCGGCGATGTCGAAGGGCACGTCGTCGGGGATCAGCACGGCGCAGCCCGCGTCGACGACGACCTCCTCGGCGAAGGTGCCGGTGCCCGCGAAGCCGAACATGTCGCCGCCCGCGCGCTTGAAGTTGGGCACGCCCGCGTTCATGAACCCGACCAGGCACAGTTCGGTCTGGCCGCGCTTGCAGGCGGGACAGGCGCCGCAGGCCGGCAGCCAGCACACCACGACCCGGTCGCCGGGCTTGAGGTGGGTGACGTTCTCGCCGACTTCGAGGATCTCGCCCGCGCCCTCGTGCCCAGGCACGAACGGCGCCGGCTGCGGCAGCACCCCGCTCATCGCCGACAGGTCCGAGTGACAGAGCCCGGTGGCCCGCACCCGGACCCGCACCTTGCCGGGGCCGAAGCCCACCGCCTCGACGTCGTCGAGGACCTCCAGCTTGTCCTGGCCGATCTCGTGCAGTACGGCTGCGCGCATGGTGCGGCTCCCCTCGGAGTGCTTGCGTGGGCTCAGGAGTGTTCGACGACGGTGTCGGCGAGGACGGGCGCGTCGTCCCGCTCGGCCGCGCTCACGGCGACCCGTACCGCATCCGCCCCGCGCCACATGCGGATGCGCAGGGTCTCGCCCGGGTACACCACTCCGGCGAAGCGCGTGGCGTAGGAGCGGACCCGGGTCACATCGCCGTCGAGCAGCGTGTCGACGACCGCCTTGAGCGTCATGCCGTAGGTGCACAGCCCGTGCAGGATGGGCCGGTCGAACCCGGCGAGCTTGGCGAACTCGGGGTCGGCGTGCAGCGGGTTGTAGTCGCCGGAGAGGCGGTAGAGCAGGGCCTGGTCCTCGCGGATCGGCCGCTCGACGATCCGGTCGGGCTCGCCGGCCGGGGGTTCCAGCCGGGTGGCGGGGCCGCGATCGCCGCCCCAGCCCCCTTCCCCTCGTACGAAGATCTGGGCGTCGTTGGTCCACAACGGGCCGTCGGCGTCCGCGACTTCGGTGCGCATGACGAGCACGGCGGCCTTGCCCTTGTCGTGGACGGCGGCGATCCGGCCGGTGGCGGTCGCGGTGCCCTCGACAGGGATGGGCCGGTGCAGGGTCAGCGCCTGGCCGCCGTGCAGCACACGGGCGAGGTCGACGTCGACGCCGGGCATGGACAGGCCGCTGATCACGCCGGGCGATCCGGAGCCGGCGACGGTGGCGAAGCTCGGCAGGACGTGCAGCCGGGACTCCAGGGTGTAGCGGAGCTCGTCGGGGTCGGTGGCGGGGCGGCCGGCGCCGATGCCGAGGTGGTAGAGCTGGACGTCCTTGCGGTCCCAGGTGATCTCGCCGGAACGGGGTTCGGCGGCGAGGGCCTTGGCTGCGTCGATGGGCATACGGCTCCTGACACTGGCGGCTGACACGAACTGCTGACGCGGGCGGCTTACGGCGACGGGGGCTTCAAGACCCCGGCACGGCCGTCCGCACCGTCGGCCGCACCGAGGTCGTCGCGGGCCGACCTAGAACGCGTTCCAGTCCGGCGCCCCTTTGTATAGCCCAGCGCCCTTCAGTTGTGAAGCCTCCTGACGAGGTGTCAGCTCGGTGTGCCGTGACATTTGTCCTGCCCGAGTCCGTACATGCGCCTCTGCCGTGCGGGGGGTGCGGATTCCTAGCGTCGTAGGCATGACATCGACATCCCCCGCCGTGTCCTTCACGGCAGCGGCCAAGGCGCACGGCTCCGTGCGCGCCGTCGACGGCGACGACCTGCGGATCGCGCGCGGCGAGACGGTCGCCCTGCTCGGCCTCCCCCAAGCTCTCGGCTTCGCTCGAGCAGGGAGGTGCCCCCATCGGCGCCGGCAAGTCCACCGCGATCGCGCTGCTGCTCGGCCTGCACCGGCCCGACGCCGGCACGGTCGAGCTCTTCGGCGCCGTCCCGGAGCGGTCCGTGCGCGCGGGCCGGGTGGGCGCCATGCTCCAGGAGGCACGCGCGGTGCCCCGGGTCACGGTCGGGGAGCTGCTCACCTTCGTCGCCTCCCGCTACCCGGCCCCGATGCCCGTGCCCCGGGCGCTGGAACTGGCCGGGATCGCGGAGCTGGCGGGTCGACGGGTGGATCGGCTGTCGGGCGGGCAGGTCCAGCGGGTGCGGTTCGCGGTGGCGCTGGCCGGGGACCCCTCCCTCCTCATGCTGGACGAGCCGACCGCCGCCCTGGACGTCGAGGCCCGGCACGCCTTCTGGGACACGCCCCGGCACCCGGCGCCGTCCTCGTCCTGACGTCCTGGGTGCTGGTGTTCTGTTCGTACGCTGTGCTGTCGTACCGCCGTAGGGCGGGGAACAGCTGATCGGGGGATCTCGGGTGAACAACGACATGTCGTGGTGGCGGGGGATACGGTGCCAGGTGGCCGCCTGGCAGGCCGCGCGGGCGGACTGGAAGGCGGACATGGAACGCTTCCGGGCCGCGCAGAAGGCCGCCCGGAAGGACGGGCGGACGCATGAGCACCCGGGCCCGCCGCCCAC
Organism: Streptomyces sp. NPDC054794; assembly: GCF_053611585.1. Taxonomy (NCBI): domain Bacteria; kingdom Bacillati; phylum Actinomycetota; class Actinomycetes; order Kitasatosporales; family Streptomycetaceae; genus Streptomyces; species Streptomyces sp. NPDC054794. Next base: position 46,785 of record NZ_JBSHAQ010000008.1, read on the forward strand.
CGGTTTCGCCCTGCTGCCGTGGCTCCTCATGGGACTGGGCTCCTTCTCCAATCTCTTCCAGGGCAAGACCCCCAACCCGTGGATCGGCGGCCTGGGCCTGCTCGCCTTCAACTCGCTGTACATCTATGTGACGTTCCGCGCCTTCGACCGGGAGAAGCGCGAGGCGACGTCCACCCGGGTGGCACTGCTGCTGATGGGCCTGCTGACCACGGGCCTGGCCCTCGGGTACGGCGGCAGCTGGCTGCTGTTCTTCCCCCTGCTGGGCCTCGCGGCGGGCGCCACCCTGCGCGGGCCGTGGCTGGGCCGGACGGGCATCCTGCTGGCCGCGTTCGCCGGCACCGTCTCCGGCTTCCGCGACGGGTGGGACGCGGTGAACATCGCCTACGGAACCTTCCTGTCGAGCATGGTGACCGCCGCGATCCTGGGGCTCAGCGAAGCCGTACGGGAACTGCGCGCCGCCCGTGAGGAACTGGCCCGGCGCGCGGTGGAGAAGGAGCGTCTGCGCTTCTCCCGCGATCTGCACGACCTGCTCGGCCACACCCTGTCGGTGATCGTGGTGAAGTCGGAGGCGGCCCGGCGTCTCGCCGCGCGCGACATGGACGCGGCGCTGTCGCAGATCAGCGACATCGAGTCGGTCGGCAGACAGGCACTGACCGAGATCCGCGAGGCGGTGACCGGCTACCGGGAGGGCAGCCTGGCCACCGAGCTGACCCGGGCCCGCTCGGCCCTGTCCGCGGCGAGCGTGGAGCCGGTGGTCAGGCAGTCCGGTACCCCGCTCACCCCGCAGACGGAGGCCCTGCTGGGCTGGGTGGTGCGCGAGGCGGTCACCAACGTCGTCCGGCACAGCGACGCCGGCCGCTGCGAGATCACCGTCGAGAGCAGCCCGGAGCGGGCCCGGCTGACGGTCACGGACGACGGCACCGGCGCGGCGGCCGCCGAACCCCGGGAGGGCATCGGCGGCACCGGCCTCAAGGGCCTGACCGAGCGCCTCGCGGCGGCGGGCGGCTCCCTGCGGGCCGGCCCGTCATCGCGCGGCGGCTTCACGGTGACCGCCGAACTCCCCACGGAACCGGCGGAGCTGTCGGCGGTCGGGGCGGCTATGGCACCCAGAGCGAGCTGACGGCCCGGCTGACGTCGTCGCTCCACGATGCACACGAACGGTGCGGTGGGCACCGGTTGAGCCGGTCGGCTGGGGCCGGCGGACGGAATCCGGTGTGACGGCCCCTTCTTCGGATGACGTGCGGTTCGGGCTCACCATGGGAGGCGGCGGCGAACGGGTGTGGCTCGGCCGACAACCTCGTGCCGATCCGCGGACCCTGTGGCGGAGCCTGCCGCCGCTCCGAGTCGGCCGGCCGGCCGTAGCCTGTGTCAATGGCTGACGAGATGCCCGCGGACCACCGACCAGTAGCCTCTGTCAGAGTTCTCCTCGCCGAGGACCAGGGCATGATGCGCGGCGCCCTGGCCCTGTTGCTCGGCTTGGAGGACGACATCGAGGTGGTCGCCCAGGTCGCCACCGGCGACGCGATCGTCGACGCCACGCTCCTGCACCGGCCCGACGTGGCCCTGCTGGACATCGAACTGCCGGGCATGAGCGGCCTGGACGCGGCGGCCGCGTTGCGCGAACAGGCGCCCGACTGCCGGGTGCTGATCCTGACCACCTTCGGCCGGCCCGGCTATCTGCGCCGGGCCATGGAGGCCGGGGCCACCGGATTCCTGGTCAAGGACGGGCCGGTGGAGGAACTGGCCGAGGCGATCCGGCGCGTGCTCACCGGGGAGACGGTGGTCGACCCGGCGCTGGCCGCCGCCGCGCTGAGTGCCGGGCCCAGTCCGCTCACCGCCCGCGAGTGCGACGTGCTGAAGGCGTCGGTGGACGGCGCGACCGTCGCCGACATCGCCGGCAGGCTGCATCTGTCCGAGTCGACGGTCCGCAACTACCTGTCCTCCGCGATCGGCAAGACGGGCACCCGCAACCGGGCGGAGGCGGTACGGGAGGCCCGGCAGCAGGGGTGGCTGTGAGCGGCGCCTCCCGCTGCGGGCGCTCGCGCTACTTTGTCACCTCCGCCGTCTGGTAGGTCGTGCCCTCCGGTGCCTCGCACACGAACCAGTTCGCCGCCGGGTACCCCTCGGCCGGCACGATCGCGGGGGCCGGAATGTTGTGGGTGTACGTCACCGGGCCCGTCCTGGCGACGGACGTCGTGCCGTTCTTCCAGTAGCAGGTGACCTCCCGCGCCGTCTTGGCGACCGCTCCGACCACCAGCCGGTCCCCGGCGGGACCGTCGCCGGCCTTGTCCAGAGGGAGGGACCCGGACTCCAGATCCGTGCCCGACATTCGGTCCAGCTTCTCCACCGAGTCGAACAGGATCTGCTGAGGGCGGTCGGAGTCGTACTTCATGGTCACGAAGTACGAGATCTTGCCGACCACTTCGGCGGGCTTGTCGACCGCCGGGTGCAACCCCCACTCGTTCATCATGGAAAGCTGCTGATTCGCCTCCCCCACGTCCCGCGGCGCGCCCCACACCTGGATGTTGACGTACCAGGGCTTGCCCTTGTGCGTGCCCCGCGACAGCTCGGTCATCTGCGGTTCGTACACGTGCCGCGCCTCCGGGGAGGACGGCGGGTTCGCCACGTTCGTCCGCCGGTCCCCGTGTCCGTCGCCGGGCAGGCCCGTCACCGCCAGGGCGCCCGTCGACCCGGCCAGCACCAGCGTCGTGGCCGCCGCCACCGCCCAGCGCCGCGCCCTGCGGCGCCGTCCGCCGCGCATGACCGCCTGCACCGGGGCTATTCCGATCTCGACCTCGTCCGCGGCGTCCGCGAGGAGGAAGGCGATGTCCGTCCGTGTCATGTCGTGGTTCCTCTCCCGGTCCGCGCTCATCACTTCCGCCCTCCCTGCGTCACCGTCTCGGCCAGTCCCGGTATGGCGCGGAGTTTCGCGATCCCCTTGGCCGCGTTGCTCTTGACCGTGCCCACCGAACAGCCCATCGCCTCGGCCGCCTGAGTCTCCGTCAGGTCCTCCCAGTACCGCAGGACCACCGCCTCCCGCTGCCGCGCGGGCAGTTGGGCGAGGGCCTTCAGCAGGGCGCTGCGGTCGTCGACCTGGGACATGCGGTCGCCCGTGTCCGCGACCTCGCGCACCAGGCCGGAGTCGTCCTTGGGCGCCAGGAACTCCTTGAGCCTGCGGCGGTGTTTGCGTGCGTGCGCGTTGATCATCACGCGCCGTACGTAGGCCTCCGGGTCGTCCGCCGAGCCGACCCTGCGCCAGGCCACATAGACCTGTTCGAGGGTCGACTGGACCAGATCCTCGGCGGCGTGCTGCTCCCCCGTGAGGAGAAATGCCGTACGCATCAGCCGCGGCCAACGGCCGACGACAAAGCTCTGGAACTCCTCGTCCCGAGCCTTCTTCCGATCCCCCATGGGCACCTCCTAGATGTACAAAGGAGTCCACGAGCCCCCCGGATCGTTGCCTCGCTTCGCGGAGGCGTGCGCCTTTCTTTCGTACGCCTGGAAGCCCGCCGTGGACGCCCGGCCCGGAGGCCTCGAACGCCCTAGATTCCGGCCCCCGTGCGCCGCAGCACCCGCAGCGAGCCGGTCGCCGAGACCTCCGTGAAGGCGCCGGACTCCAGCGCGCGCAGATAGACGCGGTACGGGGCCTGGCCGGTGAACTCGTCCTCCGGGTCGGGGAACACGTCGTGGATGACGAGCAGGCCGCCCTCGGCGACGTGCGGCGCCCAGCCCTCGTAGTCGGCGGTGGCGTGCTCGTCGGTGTGGCCGCCGTCGACGAAGACCAGCCCCAGCGGCGTCCCCCAGATCGCGGCGATCTGCGGCGAGCGGCCGACCAGCGCCACCACGTGCTCCTCCAGACCCGCCCGGTGCAGGGTGCGGCGGAACGTCGGCAGCGTGTCCATCAGACCGATCTCGGGGTCGACCGTCTCGGGGTCGTGGTAGTCCCAGCCCGGCTGCTGCTCCTCGCTGCCCCGGTGGTGGTCGACGGTGAGCGCGGTGACCCCGGACTCGCGGGCCGCGTCCGCGAACAGGATCGTCGAGCGTCCGCAGTACGTCCCGACCTCAAGCAGCGGCAGCCCCAGCCGGCCCGCCTCCACGGCGGCCGCGTACAGCGCGAGCCCCTCGTCCACGGGCATGAACCCCTTCGCGGCCTCGAACGCGGCCAGGATCTCGGGCTTGGGTGCCGCGGGCATGGGGGTCCTCTCGGTCGTACGACTGTCCGGGCGCCCATGCTGCCGCACCCCCCGTCGGCTGATGACAGGGGGTGCGGGCAGCGCCACAAGGGGGCGCGGGGCTATGTCGATATGCGGCTCCGCCGTGCGAGCGCGACCAGCCACGACGGCGCCGCGGCCGCCGGACGGCACATCGCGGCACCCCCGCGGGGCGCTACGCGCTGACAGTCTCCCCCGGCAACGAAAGATCCAGGTCGACCGCGCGCTCCTCACCGGGATGCGTGGCGGAAGAGGCAAGCGGACCGTGCCCCGAGGCCCGTGCGGCCAGCACATACGCACCCTGGGCCGGAACGGCGACCGCATAGCTGCCGTCCTCGGCGGAGACGGTCGCGCCCGCCTGGCGGCCCCGGCGGTCGATCAGGGTGACCTTGGCGCGGGCGACCGGGGCGCCGTCGGCGTCCAGGACGCGGCCGCGGAATCCCCGCAGCACCTCCTCGGCGTGCTCGATACCCGCCTCCTCCTCGCTGCTGGCGCGCAGCTGGGTGTGCTGGGCCGGGCGGTTCGGCTTCGGCAGGAACAGGGCCAGCAGCAGGCCGACCGCGACCGCGGCCGTCGCGATGAGGAAGGAGAGACGGAAGCCGTGCATGGTCGGTATCGCCACGCCGCCCACGTGGTGCGCCGTGTTGGCGAGCACCATGCCGATGACGGCGCTGGAGACGGACGTACCGATCGACCGCATCAGGGTGTTGAGGCCGTTGGCCGCGCCGGTCTCGGAGGCCGGGACCGCGCCGACGATCAGTGCGGGCAGGGAGGAGTAGGCGAGGCCGATGCCCGCGCCCAGGACGACCGAGATGACCAGGCTCTGCCAGGCGGCGCTCATCAGGCCGAGGCCGGCGCCGTAGCCGATCCCGATGATCAGCATGCCGAGGATCAGGGTGACCTTGGGGCCGTACTTCGCCGACAGGCGGGCGTAGACGGGCGCCGTGAACATCATGGTCAGGCCGAGCGGCGCGACGAGCAGACCGGCGACGACCATCGACTGGCCGAGGCCGTACCCGGTGGCCTTCGGCAGCTGGAGCAGCTGGGGCAGGACGAGCGAGACGACGTAGAAGCTGACGCCGACCATGATCGAGGCGAGGTTGGTGAGGAGCACCTCGCGGCGGGCGGTGGTGCGCAGGTCGACCAGCGGGGCCTTGGTGCGCAGTTCGAAGACGCCCCACAGGAGCAGGACGGCGACGGACGCGGCGAACAGGCCGAGCGTGGTGCCGGAGGACCAGCCCCAGTCGCTGCCCTTGGTGATCGGCAGGAGCAGCAGGACCAGGCCGGTGGACAGGCCCAGCGCGCCCAGCACGTCGAACGAGCCCTCGGCGCGCATCGGGGATTCCGGCACGATGAGCAGGGTGAGGACGATGGAGAGCACGCCGAGGCCGGCGGCGCCGTAGAAGAGGGCGTGCCAGTCGGCGTGCTGTGCGACCAGGGCGGCGAGCGGCAGCGCGAGGCCGCCGCCGACGCCGATCGAGGAGCTCATCAGGGCCATCGCCGAGCCGAGCTTCTCGCGCGGCAGCATGTCGCGCATCAGACCGATGCCCAGCGGGATCGCGCCCATGGCGAAGCCCTGGAGGGTGCGGCCCGCGATCATCGTGAGCAGCTGGCTGGTGAGGGCACTGATCAGGGCGCCGACCACCATCACGGCGAGGCTGAGGATCAGCATGCGCCGCTTGCCGTACAGGTCGCCGAGGCGGCCCATGATCGGGGTGGCGACGGCACCCGAGAGAAGGGTCGAGGTCAGGACCCAGGTGGCGTTGCTCGGCTCGGTGTCCAGCAGTTGCGGCAGGTCCTTGATGACCGGGACGAGCAGGGTCTGCATCACCGCGACCACGATGCCCGCGAAGGCCAGCACCGGGACCAGGGCCCCGCTCGCTCTCCGGGTGGGCTGGTCGGTCGTCGTGTGCGTCATTGAGTGAGGCCTCCGGGCCGGAAGAGTGGGGTGCGCCGGTGATCGCGCGGGATACGTGCATGATCAACCTCGTATGCACGGGCAACTATTCCGTTGCTTCGAGCCTCTAACGAATTCTTGACCTTCCTGTGACGATCCGACCTTCCGCCAAGGGATGGTCTCTACGTAGAACGTGTTCTACTCTGCGCCCCATGAAGGCCTACGTCGCCGGGGTCGGGATGACCAGGTTCGAGAAGCCCGAGACCCGAGAATGGCAGTACTGGGACATGGTGCGGGAGGCGGGTGGCGCCGCCCTCACCGACGCGGGAGTCTCGTACGCCGATGTGGAACAGGTTCCCGTCGGCTACTGCTTCCAGCCCTCCACGGCCGGCCAGCGAGCCGCGTACGAGCTCGGCTTGACCGGCGTGCCCGTCTACAACGTCAACAACAACTGCGCGACCGGCGCCACCGCGCTGATGCTCGCGCGCCAGCTCGTCGAGGGCGGGGCGGCCGACTGCGTCCTCGCGCTGGGCTTCGAGAAGATGAAGAAGGGCGCGCTCGGCGGCGGCGCCGACGGCGGCGACTTCTCCACCTCCCCCGTCGCCCGGCACTACGGGATCATGGCGGCCCGGCACGGCTTCGAGATGACCCCGCCGACCGCCCAGATCTTCGGCGACGCGGCGCGCGAGCACATGGAGCGCCACGGCACGACCGAGGCGCAGCTCGCCGCCGTGGCCGCCAAGAACCACCGGCACTCCGCGCACAACCCGAACGCCCAGTTCCGGGACGTGTACGAGGTCGACGACATCCTCGCGGCGCGCACGGTCCACCACCCGCTGACGAAGCTCCAGTGCTCGCCGACCTCGGACGGCGCGGCGGCGGCCGTGGTGGTGTCGGAGCGGTTCGCCGAGCGGCGCGGCCTGCGGGGCCTCGTCGAGCTCGTCGCCCAGGCGATGACCACGGACACCGAGGAGTCCTTCGCGTCGGGCTCCTGCATCGACGTCGTCGGACAGCCCATGTCGCGGGAGGCGGCCCGGCAGGTGTACGAGCGGGCCGGCCTCGGCATCGAGGAAGTGGACGTCGTCGAGCTGCACGACTGCTTCTCGGTCAACGAACTGCTCACCTACGAGGCCCTCGGCATGTGCGAGCCGGGTGAGTCGGGGAAGCTCGTCGAGTCCGGGGCGACCACGTACGGCGGCCGGTGGGTGGTGAACCCGTCCGGCGGCCTCATCTCCAAGGGACACCCGCTCGGCGCCACGGGCCTCGCCCAGGTCGCCGAGCTGGTGTGGCAGCTGCGGGGCGAGGCGGGACAACGGCAGGTGGCGGGCGCGCGGGTGGGCCTCGCGCACAACATCGGGCTGGGCGGAGCGGCGGTCGTGACGCTGGTACGGGCGGTGTAGGCGGCCGTCGTCGCACGGGTCCCGGAGGGCTCGGGCCACGAGGGGCCGGGCGAGGTCGTCGGCGGCGGGGCGCACCCGGCCGTGCTCACGCTCGCGGGGTCGCCGACCTCGGGCAGCCGCTGACGCGTCACCCGTTGGACGGCGCTGGACGAGCTGTGCCCCGAGGACGGCCGCTAGGGTGGCAGGCGTGTCGTACGTAGGCCCGGACTTCGATCCTCCGCACCCGCGCCGCCCCCGCCGGGCGCCGCTGACCGTCGCGCTCGCCGCGCTGGTCCCCGGTGCGCTGCTCGGCTGGCTCGTGTACGAGGCGGTGGGCGACCCCGGCGGCTCGGACTCCTCCGGCAAGCCGCACGCCTCCGGCTCGGCGTCGACCTCGGCGTCCGCCGCGCCCGCCTCGGCCTCGCCCCGGTCCGCGTCCCCCAGCGACGACGCCAAGAAGCCGGGTTCCCCCCGCACGTCCTCCCGCCCGGCCGCCTCCGGCCCGCTCAAGGGCAAGGTCGTCGTGATCGACCCGGGGCACAACCCCGGCAACTTCCAGCACACGGCGGAGATCAACCGCCAGGTGGACATCGGCACGAACCGCAAGGAGTGCGACACCACCGGGACGTCCACCAACTCCGGTTACACGGAGGCCCGGTTCTCGCTGGACCTGGCGCACCGGCTGCGTACGCTCCTGGAAGAGCAGGGCGCCACGGTCAAGGTGACCCACGACGGGGACAGCCCGCCCTGGGGGCCGTGCGTCGACGAGCGCGCCCGGATCGGGAACGTCGCCCGGGCCGACGCGGCCATCTCCCTGCACGCCGACGGCGCCGCCGAGGGCGAGCGCGGCTTCCACGTCATCCTCCCGGAGTCCGTGCACGCGGGCGCCGCCGACACCCGCCCCATCGTCGCCTCCTCCCGCGATCTGGGCGAACGCGTCGCGGGCAGCTTCGTGCGCGTCACGGGCGACGCGCCCTCCAACTACGTCGGCGACGGTACCGGTCTCGTCACGCGTAAGGACCTTGGCGGTCTCAATCTGTCAACGGTTCCCAAGGTGTTCATCGAGTGCGGCAACATGCGCGATAGCAAGGACTCGGCACTGCTCACCAGCGGCGCCTGGCGACAGAGGGCGGCGCAAGGGATCTCTGAGGGAATCGTGAGTTTCCTGCGCGGGTAGGGATCGGCGGGCTGATCCGGGCGGACACCGTGATCGTGCAGACGATAGTGTCATCCGTACGATGAGGGGCCACCCCCGCGCTTCACACCGGGGCCTGACGGCGACAGGGTGACAGCGACGCCTCTACCGCTGACGAGACGACCTACGAAGGACCTGAAGTGAATATCCGCTCCCTCACTCGAGGCGACGGCGTGGTGATCGGAGCAGCGGTGTTGCTCTTCATCTCGTCGTTCCTCGCCGAATACTCCGTGTCGTACTCCGGTTTTTCGAACAGCCGGAACGCGTGGGAAGACCTCGGGACCGGCCTGGGCACGTACATGGGGGCCGTCATCGGAGCCGCGCTGATCGTTCTCAACCGCACTCTGCCGCAGCAGCGCAAGGTGCTCGGCCTGGACCTCGGTATGGTCGGCACCGGCTTCGCGATCCTGTCCGCCTGGACCCTGTTCTGGACGCTGGTGGACGTTCCCGACAACGTGGACGCCGGCGTCGGCCTCATCCTCGGCCTCCTCGCCGCTCTCGCCATCGCCGGCGGGGCCATCGCCAGCCCCTTGGTCCCCGCCCTCCAGGCCGCCCTGCTCCCCGCCCCCAAGCCGGCCGCGCCCCAGCCCTACGGCGCCCAGCCGCAGGGTGGGTACGGCTACCCGGGCGCCCAAGCCCCGCAGCAGCAGCCGCCGTTCGGTGGTCAGCCGCAGCAGGGGCAGCCGTTCGGTCAGCAGCCGCAGCAGCAGCCGGGCGCCGCGCCGCAGCCTGCCGGGGACTTCTCGCCGTTCTGGTTCGCCGTTCCGGCACCCCGGCCGCTGTTCGCGGAGGACGGCTCGCCGTCGCCGATCGCCGAACTGGCGCCGGGTACCTGGTACTTGGCGGTCGAGCAGCGCGGCGCGCAGCTGATCGCGCAGACCCAGGACGGCCGCCGCGGCGTACTGCAGGACACCTCCGGGATCCAGCGCGGCTGACCCTCCCGACGGTGGCACGCGGCCCCTCGCCCTTCCGGGTGGGGGGCCGTTGTCGTACAGTCGCCTCCCGATGATTCTGACGCACCGTCAGGAAGGTAGGAGGGGAGTCGGCATGCGGCTCGGTCTCGCACTCGGCTATTGGGGCCGGGGCCCCTCCGCGGAGCACGTGCCGCTGGCGCGGGAGGCGGAGCGGCTCGGGTACGACTCCGTGTGGACGGCCGAGTCCTGGGGCTCCGACGTGTTCACCCCGCTCACCTGGATCGCCGCCCAGACCTCAAGGATCAAGCTGGGTACGGCGGTTGCGCAGATGGCGGCGCGTTCGCCGACGACCACCGCGATGCACGCGCTCACCCTGGACCATCTGTCCGGCGGGCGCGTGCTGCTCGGCCTCGGGCTGTCCGGGCCGCAGGTGGTGGAGGGCTGGTACGGCCGCCCGTTCCCGAAGTCGCCGCTGACCGCGACCCGGGAGTACGTCGACGTCGTACGGCAGGTGCTGCGCCGCGAGGCGCCGGTGGCCCTGGACGGCCGCTTCCATCCCCTCCCCCACCGAGGGCCGGACGGCACCGGGTTGGGCAAGCCGCTCAAGCCCATCACCCATCCCCTGCGCGCGGACCTGCCCGTCCTCCTGGGCGCCGAGGGGCCGAAGAACGTCGCCCAGACCATCCGCATCGCGGACGGCTGGCTGCCGCTGTACTGGGCGCCGGGCCGCCCCGAGATCTACGGGCCGGCCGTGTCCGACCTGCCCGAGGGCTTCCGCGTCGCCGCCCTGGCCCAGGTCAGGGTGTGCGACGACGTCGCCGCGGGGCTCCTGCCCGTCAAGGCCATGCTCGGCTTCTACATCGGCGGGATGGGCCACGCGGCCCGCAACTTCCACGCCGACCTGATGGCACGCATGGGGTACGAGGAGGAGGCGCGCCGGATCCAGGAGCTGTTCCTGTCGGGTCGGCGCGAGGAGGCGGTGCTGGCCGTCCCGGACGCCTTCGCCGACGAGATCTCCCTGGTCGGCCCGCGCGCCCGCATCGCCGAACGGCTGGAGGCATGGCGCAGGGGCCCGGTGACGGACCTGCTGGCCCTGTCCCCGGACCCCCATACACTGCGGGTCCTCGCGGACCTCAACGCATGAATGTCGTGATTCTCCGAACCGCCAGGCAGCCTAAGAGGGTGTCTCACGTGGCAAGTTTCGCGAGCTTCTTGCAGCAGGTCAGGGCGGCGGCCAAGCCGAGGAAGGCGAGAAGTGCGAGCCTTTCGTTCGTATCGGACGGTGAGGCGGCGGTAGTTGAAGAGCCAGGCGATGGACCGTTCGATCTTCCAGCGGTGCCGACCGAGGCGTTCGCCGGACTCGATGCCTGGCCGCGCGATGCGCGCGACGAGCCCGCGCTCGCGCAGCCAGGCCAGGTGTTCGGCGGAGAAGTACGCCTTGTCCGCGCGGAGTTTGACGGGTCGGCGCCGCCGTGGTCCCCGGCGGGACCGAACGGCGGGTATGCCGCGGATGAGCGGCTTGAGGGCGAGGCCGTCGTGCATGTTCGCGCCGGACACGGCGACGGCGAGCGGGATGCCCTGGGCATCGGACAGCACGTGCAGCGTGCCGCCCTGATTTTCTGCCGGCGCCTCAACCACGCTTTTCAGCCAGCGAGTTGGGAAGCCGACGGCACCTGGTCCTTGACCTCGGCGCCGGCGCTCTTACCGGCGTCCTTCACCTGGTTGATGATGTCGCCGAAGGTACCGGCCACGGCGTCGGTGGAGTCGCCCGAACGCAGCTTGTCGGGCAGGCCCTTGAGGGAATCGATGCCGGCGCCGATCGGGGCGAGGGCCTTCGACAGGAGCGGGTCGCCCTCGGCGTTCTTCTTGGCGGCCTTGAGGCGGTTGTAGGCGAAGGTGCCGGCGAGACCGGCCTTGATCAGGGAGAGCTTGCGGCCCTTGGCGCCCTTCTTGAACTTGCCCGCCTTCCAGGGCTTCACGATCCACTGGTAGGTCGCCCCGGCGGCGAGACCGGCGTTCGCCACGAAGCGGGCCTTGGCGAACTTCTGCCGCTCCGCGGACGTGGTGGGGCTCGGAGTGTCGGCGGCGACCACGACAGGCCCCGTGCCCTGCGTGGTGGCCTCGCCCTTCCCGCAGGCGGTGGAACCGGCGAGCAGGGCACAGCTCAGCGTGAGCGCCACGAAGAGGCGCCGTATCGGTACGGGCACGAAATCCTCCGGGATGTCCTCCCCGAGCGGCTGTCTCTCCCGGCAGCCTCACCCGGCCCGGTCCACTGCGCCACCGGGGGAACCCAGTCGGGGGACCCCCTGGGGGGTTTCACCGCGGGCCGAGCGGCAACCCGAAGGGTATGTCCCCTCGATATCGCAACGGTGCGCATCAGGCCGGCACGGTCGTCGCGGTCGTCGCCGACGTCATGGCCTTCATCCTGGCCCTGTGGATCCTCATGTACCTACTGGACGCCAACCGCGCCAACGACCTGGTGCGTTTCGTCCACGGCTCCGCCGCGTGGCTCGCCGGCTGGTCCCACGACCTCTTCACCTTCGACGAGGCCTGGGCCCGCGTAGTCGCCGGCTACGGCCTCGCCGCGGTCGTCTACCTCTTCATCGGCCACGCGGTCGCCAACCGGATCCACCGGCACTGAGCCAAGCCGGCCGCCAACGCCGCCGCCCGGCCGCCCGGTTGACCCCACGACCCCGGCGGCGCGGGACCCCCGCGGAACACCTACACCTCCAACGACGCCTCAGCCGATGTAGCGGCCGTAGTGGCCGACCACGGCCTCGCCGCCGTCACCCGCTCGGCCCGGCGGCCCACGGCCCCGGGGGAGCGGGGGCCGCTGACCCAGCGCCTTCTACAAGGCCTCGGCCGCGTGGTCGCCGGCGACGGCCCCGCCGCCGTCGTCCACCTCTTCATCGGCCACGCCGTCGCCAACGGGATCAACCGGCACCAGGCAGCCACCGGAGCCACTGGTACTAGGGCTGTTGCTGGGTGCAGCAGTCCGGGGCCAGGCCGGTGGGGAGGTGTTCGGCTCCGAAGATGGCGCATGTGGCCTCGTGGCCGCCGAGGGCGGCGACCGCGAGGAGGAGGGAACCCGCTGTCCAGGTGGTGAGTTCGCGCGGCCAGACGGTGTCCTCGTCGAAGACGTAGCCCGTCCAGTAGAGGCCGGTCTCGGGGTCGCGCAGGTGCTGGATGGACTGGAGGATCTCCAGGGCGCGGTCGGACTCGCCGATCGCCCAGAGGGCCAGGGCGAGTTCGGAGGACTCGCCGCCCGTCACCCACGGGTTCGGGACCACGCAGCGCACGCCCAGGTCGGGGACGACGAAGCGGTTCCAGTCCCGGTCGATGCGGGACTTGGCCTCGGCGCCCGTCAGGGCTCCGCCCAGGACCGGGTAGTACCAGTCCATCGAGTAGCGGTCCTTGTCCAGGAAGCGCTCCGGGTGCCGGCGTATCGCGTGCCCCAGCGCACCCAGCGCCAACTCCCAGTCCGGCTGCGGCTCTTCCCGCTGCTCGGCGATGGCCAGCGCGCAGCGCAGCGCGTGGTGGATCGACGAACTGCCCGTGAGCAGCGCGTCCGCCGTGGGCGTCCCGTCGTCCTCGCGCCGCCAGCCGATCTGCCCGCCCGGCTGCTGCAGCCGCAGCACCCATTCCGTCGCCGCGTAGACCGAGGGCCACATGCGGTCCAGGAACGTGTCGTCACCGGTGGACAGATAGTGGTGCCACACGCCCACCGCGATGTACGCGACGAAGTTCGACTCGCGGGCCCGGTCCGTGACGTCGTCGTGCGCGCCGTCCGCGTAGGCCGCGTACCAGGAGCCGTCCTCGTTCTGGTGCTCCGCCAGCCAGGTGTACGCCCGCTCCGCGGCCTCGTGCTCGCCCGCCGCGTCCAGGGCCATGGCCGCCTCGGTGTGGTCCCACGGGTCCAGGTGATGACCGCGGAACCACGGGATGGCGCCGTCCTCCCGCTGCACGGCGAGGATGCCGCGCACGGTGGCGGCAGCCTGCTCCGCGGTGAGGACCCCGGGCAGGACGAGGTGTTCTGTCCGGGGGGTGGTCACTTGGCGGCCGCCTCGGACGCCTCGGCCAGCCGGGGCAGGTGCGGCTTCGTCGCGTACGCCACGAAGCTCTTGCCGATCAGCGGGTTCAGCGCCTGCTCGGCGACCCGGGTGGCCAGCGGCTTCTTCATGATGTCCCAGACCAGCAGCTTGTGGTACGCCCGCACTGGCAGCGCCTTGTCGTTGTCCACGCCGAACGCGCACTTGAGCCACCAGTACGGGGAGTGCAGCGCGTGCGCGTGGTGGGTGCCGTACGGGCGCAGGCCGGCCTCGCGGATCTTGGCCAGCAGTTCGTCCGCCTTGTAGATGCGGATGTGGCCGCCCTCGACCTCGTGGTACGCGTCGGACAGCGTCCAGCACACCTTCTCGGGGCCGTAGCGCGGGACGGTGATGGCGATGCGGCCGCCGGGCTTCAACACCCGGACCATCTCGGCCAGTACGCCCTTGTCGTCCGGGATGTGCTCCATGACCTCGGAGATGATGACGACGTCGAAGGACTCGTCCGGGAAAGGCAGCGCGAGGGCGTCACCCTCCATCGCGGTGGCGGTGGCGCCGGCCGGGGCCTCGCCCGCCTCCTTCATCGCCGCGAACCACTTGGCGACCTCGCGGATCTCCTCGCCGTTCTGGTCGAGCGCCACGACCTGGGCGCCGCGCCGGTAGCACTCGAACGCGTGCCGGCCGGCACCGCAGCCGAGGTCCAGTACGCGGTCGCCCGGGGCGAGCGGGAACCGGGAGAAGTCGACGGTCAGCACGTGGCCCTGCTTTCGGAATAGACACCAGTTGCGGCGGTGGTCGTGCCGCTGCTCGCGCGCGGTCGGGAGCGGCCGATGGCCTCGCGGTACCGGGCCACCGTGCCCTCGGCGGCGCGGGCCCAGGTGAACCGCTCCAGCACCCGCTCGCGCCCCGCGGCGCCGAGCCGCGCACGCAACTCCGGGTCCCCCAGCAGCCGGCTCAGCCCGGCGGCCAGTGCCCCCGCGTCGCCCGGCGGTACGGCGAGGCAGGTCTCCCCGTCACGGCCGGCGACCTCGGGGATCGCGCCGCCGGTGGTGGCGACCAGCGGCGTGCCGGTGGCCATGGCCTCGGCGGCCGGCAGGGAGAAGCCCTCGTACAGGGACGGCACGCAGGCGACCTCCGCCGAGCGGACCAGGTCGACCAGTTCGGCGTCCGAGATGCCCTTCACGAAGTCGACGGCGCCCTCCAGGCCGTACCGTTCGACGGCCTGGGCGACCGGCCCCTCCTGCGGGCGCTTGCCGACGACGACCAGGTGGGCGTCGGGGTGCTCGGTGCGCACCTTGGCCAGCGCCTCGACGAGGAAGACCAGCCCCTTGAGCGGCACGTCGGCGCTGGAGGTGGTGACGATCCGGCCCGGCACGACGGGCACCGCCGGATTCGGCGAGAAGAGGTCGGTGTCGGCGCCGATGTGGACGACGTGGATGCGGTCGTCCCGCACGCCCAGGTGGTCGACGATCTCCTGGCGGGAGGTGCCGGAGACGGTGAGGACGGAGGGCAGGCGGCGCGCGACGCGCTTCTGCATGCGGGTGAAGGCGTACCAGCGGCGCACGGAGTAGCGGCGCTGCCAGCCCTCGGCCGCGTCCAGCTCCAGCCGACGGTCCACCGTGATGGGGTGGTGGATGGTGGTGACCAGGGGGGCGCCGATGTCGCCCAACAGGCCGTAGCCGAGCGTCTGGTTGTCGTGGACGACGTCGAACTCGCCGCGGCGGGCACGCAGATGGCGGCGGGCACGCAGCGAGAAGGTCAGCGGCTCGGGGAACCCACCGGTCCACATGGTGCCGACTTCGAGGGCGTCGATCCAGTCCCGGTACTCGTCGCGGCCCGGCGTGCGGAAGGGGTCGGGATGGCGGTAGAGGTCGAGGCTGGGCAGCTCGGTCAGGGTGAGCCGGCCGGCGTGGCCCCGGTCCTCGTCGAGCACGGGGTAGGGCTGGGAGCCGATGACCTCGACGCGGTGACCGAGGCGGGCCAGCTCGCGCGACAGGTGCCGTACGTAGACGCCCTGGCCGCCGCAGAACGGGTTCCCTTTATAGGTGAGAAGCGCGATGTCGAGCGGTCGCTCGCCGTCGGCTGCGGGTTCCTCCCCGGCGCCCGCGGCCCTGGCCTCAGCGGTCACTCCGGGCCCCCTTCTCCCTGCACTGTCCCGCGAGACTACGCCGGGACGCTAATCTAGAACAAGTTTCAGACTTGATCGTTCAAGAGGCTCTGAATCTACCGGCAGGTAGGGGTGCTGTGAGCAGTGGATCAGGTGATTCACGCCACGGCGCGGGCCCCTGGCATGCTGTGTGATCACCTGCCCTCACCGACTGTCACGGAGCGGGACCCATGCCTGCGGAAACCAAGGTGGAAGCCAGTGCCGCGCGAGCGACGCGGTCGGACTCGCCGCCGCTCACCGAGCGGCAGGAGGCCCGTCGCCGACGGATCCTGCACGCGAGCGCCCAGCTGGCCAGCCGGGGCGGTTTCGACGCGGTGCAGATGCGCGAGGTCGCCGAGTCCTCGCAGGTGGCGCTGGGCACGCTCTACCGCTACTTCCCCTCCAAGGTGCATCTGCTGGTCGCGACCATGCAGGACCAGCTGGAGCACATGCACGGAACCCTGCGCAAGAAGCCCCCGGCGGGCGAGACGGCGTCCGAGCGGGTGGCGGCGACGCTGATGCGGGCCTTCCGCGCCCTGCAGCGCGAGCCGCACCTGGCCGACGCCATGGTGCGGGCCCTGACCTTCGCCGACCGCAGCGTCTCGCCCGAGGTGGACCAGGTCTCACGGCAGACGACGGCGATCATCCTGGACGCGATGGGGTTGGAGAACCCCACTCCCGAGCAGCTCTCGGCGGTGCGGGTCATCGAGCACACCTGGCACTCGGCCCTGATCACCTGGCTGTCGGGCCGTGCCTCCATCGCGCAGGTGAAGATCGATATCGAGACGGTGTGCCGTCTGATCGACCTGACGACCCCGGAAGAATCGATCTGAGGACCCCGCAACCCGAGGCCCCCGCAAGAGGAGAGCCCCGAGGGGCGCGCGAAGCGCTCGTCGGGGCACGAAAAAGGACCTACGAGACGGGTTCCCTTCGCCGGCATTACCCGGATCAGGTGATGGGGGTCGCCTTCTGGTCCTTTCCCAGCGACCTTCCAGCCTCTCAGCCCGACCGTCGACGTCGGCCTCAGCGGATGCCTGTGCGTCTCGCCAAAGTCGGCTACTCCGGTCGAACTCCCTCACTCGCCCCGTAGGCCTCTATCAGGATAGAACGCTTGAGGCAATACAGAACCCCCCAAATGGGAAATTCTGGAAGATTTTTTGAGCCGCTCGGTCCTGGCTCGGTCCTGGCTCGGCCCTGGCTCTGTCCTGGCTCAGTCCTGGCTCAGTCCTCCGGCGGGAACACCGGCTCCCCGCTCTCCAGCAGCGCGATCGAGATGGCCTCCACAGGACAGCCCTCCGCCGCCGCGAGAACCTGCTCATTGGCGTCGGTGTCCGCCTCGACGGGGCGCGACTGGCGGCCGGTGTCGAGGCGGAAGCCGTCGGGGGCGTGGTGGACGCACTGGGCCGAGCCGATGCAGACGGAGCGGTCGACCTCGACGTGCCAGCGGTCGCCCATCGCCCTAGCCCTCCCAGCCCGCGGGAAGGTGGACCATCTTGTGTTCGAGGTACTCGCCGTATCCCTCGGGCCCGAACTCCCGCCCCAGGCCCGAGTTCTTGTAGCCGCCGAAGGGGCCCAGCATGTCGAGGCTGAAGGTGTTGACCGAGTACGTGCCCGTACGGACCTGCCGGGCCACCTCGATGCCGTGCGCCACGTCGGCCGTCCACACGCTGCCGGACAGCCCGTAGTCGGAGTCGTTGGCGATCTTCACCGCCTCGGCCTCGTCGCCGTACGGGAGGAGGCAGATCACCGGGCCGAAGATCTCCTCGCGGGCGATCCGCATGGAGTTGTCGACGTCGCCGAAGAGCGTCGGCTCGACGTACCAGCCCTTCTCCAGGCCCGGCGGGCGGCCGCCGCCGGTGAGGATCTTGGCGCCCTCCTCCTGGCCGATGCGGATGTAGTCGAGGTTGCGCCGCTGCTGGCGCCGGGCGACCAGGGGCCCGACCTGGGTGGCGGGGTCCAGCGGGTCGCCGACCTTGAGCGCGCTCGCGGCCTGGGCGAAGGCGTCGGCGAACTCGTCGTAGCGGGAGCGGGGCACCAGGATGCGGGTCTGGGCCACACAGGCCTGGCCGTTGTTCATCCAGGCCGCCGGGACGATACCGGCGACCGAGGCCGTCAGGTCGGCGTCGGGCAGGACGACGGCCGCGGACTTGCCGCCGAGCTCCAGCGTCACGCGGGTGAGGTTGCGCGAGGCCACCTCCATCACGCGCCGGCCCGCCGCGACCGAGCCGGTGAAGGAGACCTTGTCGATGCCGGGGTGCCCGACGAGGTACTCGCTGACCTCGCGGTCGGCGGGCAGGATGGACAGCACGCCCTCCGGCAGCCCGGCCTCCTTGGCGATCTCGCCGAGGAGATACGCGTCCAGCGGCGACTCGGGCGACGGCTTGAGCACCACCGTGCAGCCGGTGAGCAGGGCGGGCGCGAGCTTGGCGGCGGCGACGAACTGCGGGACGTTCCAGGGGACGACGGCCGCCACGACCCCGACCGGCTCGCGCCGCACCAGGATCTTTCCGAGGACGCCGTCGCGCGTCTGCTCGTAGGTGAAGCCGCGCGCGACCGTGATCGCCGCGTCCCAGACCATCATCGCGCCGAGCGCCTGCGCGAGGACGCTCCAGGAGTACGGGGACCCGTTCTCGGACGAGATCACGCGGGCGATCTCCTCGTGCCGGACGGCGATCGCGTCCTTGATCCGGGTGACGACCCCGATGCGCTCATCGAGGCTCATCCGCGGCCAGGGCCCCTCGTCGAAGGCCCGCCGCGCCACGGCCACGGCCCGGTCGACGTCCTCCCGCGAGGCGTGCGGGACCCGTCCGATGACCTCCTCCGTGTGCGGGGAGATCACCTCGATGACGTCCTTGCCCAGGGGGTCGGTCAACTCCCCGCCGATGAACAGCTGTCCGTGTTCCACGAGCTCGGTCATGGCCGAATGCCTCCCCGGGGACTGCGCTTCTGACGCTCCATCAGACAGGGAACTGATACCAGCTCCACCCAGGGGAGTCCACGGATGCGACGAGGGACGGTTGGTCGACTCGGGCTCCCATGGAAACATGTTCTAGTTATAGTGGCGGAAACGCGGTGATTGGGGAGCCCATGGCGCAGGTGTACGACCACGGTGGCGGCGTCCGTTCCCTCCAGGTCCCGATCCCGGACAACCCCCTCGGCCACACCCTCGTCCACGTCGTCGACACCGACCGAGGCCCGGTCCTCATCGACACCGGCTGGGACGACCCGGCCTCCTGGGACGCCCTCACCGAGGGCCTGACGGCCTGCGGTACGTCCGTCGCCGAACTGCACGGGGTGGTGATCACCCATCACCACCCCGACCACCACGGTCTGTCGGGCAAGGTGCGGGAGGCCTCCGGTGCCTGGATCGCCATGCACGCGGCCGACGCGGCGATCGTGCGCCGGGCGCGGGAGACGCGGCCCGAGCGGTGGTTCACGTACATGGCGGCCAAGCTCGAAGCCGCCGGCGCCCCGGAGGAGCACGTGGCCCCGCTGCGCGCCGCCCGCCGCCGCCGTACCCTGCCGGGCCTCTCCCCCGCCCTGCCCGACCGGGAGATCGTGCCCGGCGAGTTCCTCCCGCTGCACGGCCGCCGGCTGCGTGCCGTCTGGACGCCGGGACACACGCCGGGCCATGTGTGCCTGCACCTGGAGGAGGAGCACCCGGCCCGGCGGGCGGGCCACGGGCGCCTGTTCTCCGGCGATCATCTGCTCCCGGAGATCACCCCGCACATCGGCCTGTACGAGGACCCCGACGACGCGACCGTGACGGACCCGCTCGGTGACTACCTCGACTCCCTGGAACGCGTCGGCCGTCTGGCCCCCGCCGAGGTGCTCCCCGCCCACCAGTACGCGTTCACCGACGCGGCCGCACGTGTACGGGAGTTGCTGGCGCACCACGAGGAGCGGCTGGCCGGGCTGCTGGCCCTGCTGGCCGAGCCCCTCACCCCCTGGCAGCTGGCCGAGCGCATGGAGTGGAACCGCCCCTGGGAGCAGATCCCCTACGGCTCCCGGAACATCGCGGTCTCGGAGGCCGAGGCCCATGTGCGCCGCCTGGTGAAGCAGGGGCGGGCGGAGGCCGTGCCGGGAGGTGAGCCGGTGACCTACGTGGCGGTGTGAGGCGGCGGGGTGACCGGCACCAGGGTTCGTATCAAGTCCTCGGTGCGCATCACGTTGCCGGGATGGAGGTCCGGGTGCAGGACACGGGCCTCGGGGTCGTCGGCCCGGACAGCCGCTCCATCACCAGCTCGGTGCGCGAGCCGGTGGGCCGCACCCGGGGCACGGGGTATCCGTGTGCGTGGAGCGGCCCGAGCCGAGCAGTCTCCCCGGCGGTGTGATCATGGCGGGCACTCCAGGGCCTGCCCCAGGGCCCGTACCCCCGGTTCACAGCCACCCCTCAGCGCCCCGACTACCGCCGGGTAGAGTGGCCGCGTCGTCATCACACCCGTACGGGGGGAAGCCGGTGCAATTCCGGCGCTGACCCGCAACCGTAAAACCGCTCTCGGCGGTGAGCCGGACTTGCCTCGGACGGGACGTTGACCGGCTCACGTGCGCCAGGGATCCGCCCACGCACCGCACCGTCGAGGTTTACGGAGCCGAGCCGCCCGGGGTGTCCCGTGCTGCCCGGCTCCCCGCAGGAGAGGCAGTCGCCGACCATGAACGTCCGCCGTAGCGCCGCCGCGCTGGCCGTCATCGCCGTGATCGGCGCGGCCACGCCCGCAGCCGCCGACCCGTCCCCGTCCGCCTCGGCGGCGCTCCCGTCGGGGCTGTACGGCAGCACGGACCCGAAGTACGACGGCGTCTGGCGCCAGTCGCTGGCGCTGATCGCGCAGCGCGCGGTGGGAGAGACGCCGTCCGGAAAGGCCGTGGACTGGCTGACCGAGCAGCAGTGCTCCAACGGGGCCTTCGCCGCCTACCGTGCGGACACCTCCAAGCCCTGCGAGGGCAACGTGGCCTTCGACACCAACGCCACGGCCGCCGCCGCGCAGGCCCTGATGGCGGTCCACGACCACGACGGCCAGGCCCGCTCGGCGGTGAGCTGGCTGAAGGGCCAGCAGAACAAGGACGGCGGCTGGGGCTACACCTCGCCCGGGCCCAGCGACACCAACTCCACCGGGGTCGTCATCGGCGCGCTCGCGGCGGTCGGCGACCACCCCTCCGTGCTCCGCGGCGAGGGCAAGTCGCCGTACGACCTGCTGGCGAAGATGTCCCTGCCCTGCGACGCCCAGGCCGGCGGCGCGCTCGCCTACCAGCCGGACAAGAAGGGCAAGCTGGTGGCCAACGCGGACGCGACGGCGGCCGGTGTGCTCGGCGCGCTCGGCAAGGGGTTCGTGGTGACCGCCGCGAAGCGGCCGGCCGACTACGGCAAGTGCGCCGAGGGCAAGTCGCTCACGCCACGCGGGGTGTCGGGCAACGGCGCGGCATACCTGGCGGTGACGATGCTCCGCAACGGCAACCACCTCACGTCCGTCCTCCCCGGCGCCAAGGACCAGCCCGACTACGGCAACACCGCCGACGCGGTCGTCGCGCTCGCCGCGCGCGGCTGGACGGAGGAGGCGCGCAAGCCGTACGCCTGGCTGGAGAAGAACTCCGCGCAGTGGGCGAAGCAGGGCGGCCCGGCCGCGTACGCCGAGCTGATCCTCGCCGCGCACGCGATGGGCGAGGACCCGCGGAACTTCGGCGGTACGGACCTCGTGCGGGAGCTGAACGCGACGGGACCGGCGCCGCAGACGGCGAAGCGGGCGGCGGAGCCCGCCAAGAAGGCGGAGCACGACTCCGGCACGAACGTCTGGTGGATCGTCGGCACCGGCCTCGTCGCCGGCATCGGCATCGGCTTCCTGCTCAGCGGCCGCCGGAAGAAGCAGCAGCCGTGACCGCCGTCCGCCGTGCCGCGACGCTGCTGCTGGCCGCGCTGTTCCTGTGCGCGGCCGCGGGCCAGGCGCAGGCCGTCGGCTACCGCTACTGGTCCTTCTGGGAGCGCGAGGGCTCCCGCTGGACCTACGCCACCGAGGGCCCGTCGACCGCCCGTCCCGCCGACGGCGACGTCCAGGGCTTCCGCTTCGCGGTGAGCGAGGACTCCTCGGACGCGACGCGACCGCGCGACACGGCGGACTTCGGCACCATCTGCGCGGGTACGCCCGCCGCCAAGGGACACAAGCGGGTGGCACTGGTCATCGACTTCGGTACGGCGGCGGACGCCCCGTCCGGCGAGACCCCACCCGCCCGGCGGACGGCCTGCGCCCGGGTGTCCCCCGACGCGACGACGGCCGAGGCCCTGGCCGCGGTCGCCAAGCCCCTCCGCTACGACACCAACGCCCTGCTGTGCGCCATCTCGGGTTATCCGCACAAGGGGTGCGGGGAGCAGGTCAGCACGGAGAAGAACAAGCCGACGGCCGCCGCCGGGAAGCCGAAGGACGCGGACCACGGGCCGTCGGTGGGCCTGCTGGCCGGAGCGGGAGCGGTCGTCGTGCTGGGAGCGGCGGCGCTGTGGCAGGCACGCCGTCGCAGGGATGCGTAGCCGTCTGCCGAGCCGTGAGCCGTCGCGCGGCTCGGGAGGCGGGGACGGGGGCGGCGCCTCGCAGGGGCGGGAGAGCGTCCCCGCCTCCCGGCACCAGCGCCGCCCGACACTGCACCCCGGTGCCTGGTGGCTGTGGTCGCTCGGCCTGGCCACCGCCGCCACCCGCACCACCAACCCCCTGGTCCTCGCCCTGCTCGTGGCGGCCTCGGCCTACGTCGTGGCGACCTGCCGGAGCCGGACGCCCTGGTCCCGGTCGTACTCGGCCTTCTTCAAACTCGCCTTCGCCGTCCTGCTGATCCGCCTCGTCTTCGCGGTGGCCCTCGGCTCCCCCGTCCCCGGCACCCATGTGATCGTCACGCTGCCCGAAGTCCCCCTGCCCCACTGGGCGCAGGGCATCCGGCTCGGCGGCCGGGTCACCGCCGAGTCGGTGGTCTTCGCGCTGTACGACGGCCTGCAGCTGGCCACGCTGCTGATCTGCGTCGGCGCCGCGAACGCCCTGGCGAGCCCGGCCCGTCTCCTCAAGTCCCTCCCGGGCGCCCTGTACGAGATCGGCGTGGCCGTGGTCGTCGCGCTCACCTTCGCCCCGAACCTCATCGCGGACGTCCAGCGGCTGCGCGCCGCCCGCCGGCTGCGCGGCCGGCCGGACCGGGGCGTGCGGGGCCTGCTGCAGGTCGGACTGCCGGTCCTGGAGGGCGCGTTGGAGCGCTCGGTCGCCCTGGCCGCCGCGATGGACGCCCGTGGCTACGGCCGCAGCGCCGACGTCCCCACCCCGGTCCGTCGCACCACCACCGCCCTCACCCTGGGCGGTCTGCTCGGCGTCTGCGCGGGCACGTACGGGCTGCTCACCGCCGAGGGCGGCACGTACGGGCTGCCCGTGCTGCTGGCCGGGGTCGGCGCCGCGCTCGCGGGCCTGCGCCTCGGCGGCCGCCGCACCCTGCGCACCCGGTACCGCCCGGACCCCTGGGGCCCGCGTGCCTGGCTGGTCGCCGCCTCCGGCGGAGCCGTCGCCGCGCTGCTCACGCTCGCCTCCGCGACCGATTCCGCCGCCCTGCACCCCGGAGTCGTACCGCTCACCGCGCCCGTGCTGCCCCTGTGGCCCGCGGCCGCCGTGCTCCTCGCCCTGCTGCCCGCCCTCGCCGCCCCCAAGGAGCCGTCGTGATCCGTTTCGAGGATGTCTCCGTGACCTACGAGGGGGCGGCCGAACCGATCGTCCGGGGCGTGGACTTCGAGGTGCCGGAGGGCGAACTCGTGCTCCTCGTCGGTCCGTCCGGCGTCGGCAAGTCGACGGTGCTCGGCGCGGTGAGCGGGCTCGTCCCGCACTTCACCGGCGGCACCCTGCGCGGCCGCGTCACCGTCGCGGGCCGGGACACCCGTACCCACAAGCCGCGCGAACTCGCCGACGTGGTGGGCACGGTGGGCCAGGATCCGCTCGCCCACTTCGTCACGGACACGGTGGAGGACGAGCTCGCGTACGGCATGGAGTCGCTGGGCCTCGCCCCGGACGTGATGCGGCGCCGGGTGGAGGAGACCCTGGACCTGCTGGGCCTCGCCGACCTGCGCGACCGGCCCATCGCGACGCTCTCCGGCGGTCAGCGGCAGCGCGTCGCCATCGGCTCGGTCCTCACCCCGCACCCGCGGGTCCTGGTCCTCGACGAACCGACCTCGGCGCTCGACCCGGCGGCCGCGGAGGAGGTCCTCGCCGTCCTGCAGCGGCTCGTCCACGACCTCGGTACGACCGTCCTCATGGCCGAGCACCGGCTGGAACGGGTGATCCAGTACGCCGACCGGGTCATCCTGCTGCCCGCCCCGGGCGCCGCCCCGCTGCTGGGCACCCCGGCCGAGGTGATGGCGGTCTCGCCGGTGTACCCGCCGGTGGTGGACCTGGGCCGACTGGCCGGCTGGTCCCCGCTGCCGCTGACCGTGCGGGACGCGCGCCGCCGGGCCGGGGAGCTGCGGGAGCGGCTCGACGGCCGAGAGGCGCCGCGGCCGGCACCGGCGAGCGCCGCCGCGCCCGCTGCCGACGTCCCCGCACCCCGCGTCCCTGTTTCTCGCGTCCCCGTTTCTCGCATCCCCGCTCCGCGCCGGTTCCGGCGCGGACGCACCCCCGACACCGTGCCGCCGGGGGTCGCCGAGGTGCGCTCCCTGGCCGTCCGCCGGGCCGGAGTCACCGCCCTTCGGCAGGTGGACCTCGGCTTCGCCCCCGGTGAGACGGTCGCCCTGATGGGGCGCAACGGCGCCGGGAAGTCCACGCTGCTGAACACCCTGGTCGGGCTCGTCGAACCGTCCGCCGGTTCGGTCCTGGTCGGCGGTGCCGTGCCGCACCGCACCGCGCCCCACGAGCTGGTGCGGCACGTCGGGCTGGTCCCGCAGGAGCCCGCCGACCTGTTGTACGCCGACACGGTCGGCGCCGAGTGCGCGGCCGCCGACCGGGACGCGCGGGCCGAGCCGGGCACCTGCCGTGCGCTCGTCTCCGGTCTGCTGCCCGGCATCGGTGACGACACCCACCCCCGGGACCTGTCCGAGGGCCAGCGGCTCGCGCTCGCCCTGGCCGTCGTCCTGACCGCCCGGCCTCCCCTTCTCCTGCTGGACGAGCCGACCCGGGGTCTGGACTACGCGGCGAAGGCCCGTCTGGTCACCGTGCTGCGCCGGCTCGCCGCCGAGGGCCACGCCATCGTGCTGGCCACGCACGACGTGGAACTGGCCGCCGAGCTCGCCCACCGGGTGGTGCTCCTCGCGGAGGGCGAGGTCATCGCGGACGGCCCGACGGCCGACATCGTGGTGTCGTCCCCGTCCTTCGCCCCGCAGATCACCAAGATCCTGGCGCCGCAGCAGTGGCTCACGACCGCGCAGGTACGGGAGGCACTCGCGTGAGCCGCCGGACCGGGACCCCCCGGAGCACCACCCCGGAGACCGGGACCCCGAAGACCCGGACCCCGCAGGCGCGGCCCATCCGCCTCGGCCCCCGCTCCACCGCCGCCCTCGCCCTGGTCAGCGCGGTCGGGGTCGTCGCCTTCGGGTGGCCCTTCCTCGCCCCGCCCGGCTCACACATCAGCGCGCACGCGCAGGACGCGCCCTGGCTCTTCGCGGGGCTGCTCGTGCTGCTCGTCGCCGTCGTCGCCGCGACGATCTCCGAGTCGGGGCTCGGGCCGAAGGCCGTCGCCATGCTGGGCGTGCTGGCCGCGACCGGCGCGGCGCTGCGGCCGATCGGCGCGGGCACAGCCGGGATCGAGCCCATGTTCTTCCTGATGGTGTTGAGCGGGCGCGTCCTCGGCCCGGGGTTCGGCTTCGTGCTCGGCTCGCTGACGATGTTCGCGTCGGCGCTGCTCACGGGCGGGGTGGGCCCGTGGATGCCGTTCCAGATGCTCGCGATGGGGTGGTTCACGATGGGGGCGGGCCTGCTGCCCGGCCCGGACCGGCTGCGCGGCCGCATCGAGCTGCTGATGCTCTCCCTCTACGGCTTCCTCGCCGCCTTCGCCTACGGCACGATCATGAACCTGGCGGGCTGGCCCTTCATCGGCGCCCTCGCCTCGAACGTCGCCTTCGACGCGCACGCCGCGCTCCCCGCGAACCTGGCCCGCTTCGTCGCGTACTGCCTGGCCACCTCCCTCGGCTGGGACCTGGGCCGGGCCCTGTGCACGGTGGTGCTGACCCTCGCGCTCGGCCCGGCGCTGCTGCGGGCGCTGCGCCGGGCCACCCGGCGGGCCAACTTCGAGACCGCGGTCACATTCGAGGCCCCGACGCGGTGACCGCTGGGTGAGCGGTCGTGTGCGGTCCGTCGGCGGGTCGGTGAAGCACCCCACATGACGCAGGTCACCTACGAAGCGGGACCGTAGGGCGACTTGTCCGAAATCTCCGGACACGAACCCTCACTGACCTGCGCATTGCGACCCAGGTCACACAAGCGACGTTTCCCGCCGATCCGGCCACAACTAGTAAAAGGGGTGATTGCGGACGACTTTCCGGCCTGCTTGTCTGGACGACGTCGCCAGGCGCCACGAACCCACCCGGGTCGCGGCGCCACCGTATGGCCCACCGCGTACCGCGTGGTGACGACGTACAGCGCGACTCCTGGTCCCCGACGTAAGAGGTTCTCCGTGTCCGTCTCCTTCATCCGCCGCATCGCCTCTCCGAAGAAGGCCCTCACGACTGCCGCCCTGGCTGCCGCCACGACCGGCATGATCATGGCCGCGGCGCCCGCTCAGGCCGCCACGACCTCGACCTCTTCGGCTCAGGCGATCGCGCACAAGATGATCCCGGACGCCGCGCAGTACACCGCTTTCTCCAAGATCGTCGAGCACGAGAGCGGCTGGAACACCTCCGCCACCAACAGCTCCTCCGGCGCCTACGGCCTGGTCCAGGCCCTGCCCGGCTCGAAGATGGCCTCCGCCGGCTCCGACTGGAAGACCAACCCGGCCACCCAGATCAAGTGGGGCCTCGACTACATGAACTCCCGCTACGGCAGCCCCGCCGACGCCTGGAACTTCTGGCAGGCCAACGGCTGGTACTAAGCCGTTCCGCCGCCGAACCAGCGCACGATCCGCGGCAGCGCCGCGACGTACGACCCCACGTGGTCGACGTCCCCCTGATTCAGCACGCGCACCCTCGCCCCTTCTCCGGCGAGGGTGCGCGCGCATGTCCGGGCATTGCCGATCGGCACGTCGGTGTCCTTCGCGCCCGCGTACAGCCGCACCGGCGCGGCCGGCTTCCAGTCACAGGTGTGATCGTTGGCCCGCAGTGCCGCGCGGAAGGCGCCCGTCGGGTGGGTGAGCCGCCGGTAGTAGTCGTCCGTCACCGGTTCCCGCACGGTGGGGGCGAGCTGCCGGACGATGTCCTCGTCCTCGTGGGTTCCGTCGAAGAGTCCTTCGACGCGATCGGCGTACGGCGCCCGGAAGACCTCGGCCGGGTCCTTGTCCGAGACTCCCCCGTCTCCGTGGTGGACTTGGCACCACCCTGCCGTCCGGCTGCCCGGAGACCCCCATGACCACGCCTCCCTCGAACCCGCCGGACCACACCCACCCGACGGGCTCTCAGACCCCCGACCCCGAGGCGCGCGGGGTCCGCCTGACGGTGGTTCTGCTGGCGCTGACCGTGGTGAGCGGGCTGATCGACGCGGTGAGCTTTCTCGGGCTCGGACATGTCTTCACGGCCAACATGACTGGAAACGTAGTGGTGTTGGGCTTCGCGGCGGCCGGCGCGGCGGGCTTCTCGGTCCC
Source organism: Streptomyces sp. NPDC054794 (assembly GCF_053611585.1). NCBI lineage: Bacteria > Bacillati > Actinomycetota > Actinomycetes > Kitasatosporales > Streptomycetaceae > Streptomyces > Streptomyces sp. NPDC054794. Next base: position 74,300 of record NZ_JBSHAQ010000008.1, read on the forward strand.
GCACACGGCGACTTCGCTGTTCTGCTTCCTGGCGGGCGCGGCGGCGGGCGGCAGGGTGGCGGCGCGGTTCGGCGGGGGCTCCCGCCGGACCTGGACGCGGGTGACGCTGACCGTGGAGGCGGTACTGGTGGGCGCGTCGGCCGTGGTGGCCTTCGCGGCGCCGGGCGCACCCGCCACGACCTACGCCCTCATCGCCCTCACGGCTTTCGCGATGGGCCTGCGCAACGCGACGGTACGCAAGCTGGGCATCCCCGACCTGACGACGACGGTCCTGACGATGACCCTGACGGCCCTCGCCTCCGACGCCACAGCCGGCACCACCACGAACCGACGCTCCGCCCGCCGCGCGGCCGCCGTACTGGCCATGCTGGCCGGCGCCACTGTGGGCGCCTGGCTGGTGATCCACCGCGACCTGGGCACCCCGCTGCTCCTCGCGGCGCTGGCCTCGGGGGTGCTGGCGATGGTGGCTTCGGGGCGGGACTGAGGTCCAGTCGCATGGAGCAGATTTCTAGCGATCACTCATTCCTGGCCGGCGCGCAGAGACTGACAGAAAACAAATCCACTGCCGACCTCGTCCGAGACGACAAGTTTCATATACCGGCCCCCGTGCCGTTCCGGGATGCCCCGCCCGATTCACTTCTCCTATTCGAAGGCCATCCTGAACGCAAATACGCGCCCATTTTTCGGAATCTCCGTAACGGGGCCGGCGGAATCACCCTTGATTACCCGGATTCCGCGCTTCGTCGCGGTTACGACACCAAGCGAGAATGTAACTGCCAGGATCTCTCTCGTGGTGTCCGTAGCCCCACCTGGAGGAAAGGGTGTCAAATAGGAAAATGCATCCTCAGTACACGCCTCGAGCCAGTCGACATCGGCTTCGATGATGACCCACTCGGAATCAATTGCGACACACACTTCCGTTGCGCCGGCAAGAACTGCTTCGGCACTAATCTGTCCAGCCATGTCCCGGGAGTCATAGACACCCTTCCGGAAAAACCGATGTTGCTGACGTCGAATGAAATCGCGAGGGTCTCCGAACTCATCTAGCTGGACCATATGTAATTTCTCCTGCTTTTCTGAGTTCGTTGTAGACGCCGAATGCCGACGTCGGGATGTGGAGTTCCTGCCCGATGTGAAGCCAAGGACGCTAGCTCCAGAATTCAGGGGTCCACCAGTAAAGAACCGTCCGATCCTCCGGCCAAGGCCGCCGACTTTCAAGCGTTGTTTCAAAGATATCCGAGGACATGTCGATGATCCGCCAGAGCAGGGGACGACTCTCACCTTCCTCGGCACTCCGAACGTTGGAGATGAATCTTTCCTCTGAGGCCCCAAGAAGCCGATAGTTAGCCTGAGCATCCACCAGCGACACCTTATTCGAGCATCCTGCAAGGAGCGGCCAACGGAGCTGCGTAACGTCATCCTCCCAGAAGCACACGGGGCAGATCTCCTGTGAACCTGGCCCGCTGCTGAAGACTCGGTGTCCGCAGCACGGGCAGGGGAACTTCTCCTGACGAGCGGACTCGACAGTCATTCCATGCGAAAGATCGACAGGACTGAGGGTGCCGTGCGCTACTTCGATCCCGAGACCGGCGAGTACGGGATGAAGAGCTCGAAGGGAATTATCACGTTCTATAAATTGGATGGCGGAATCAATACGTTCAAGAGCATGCCTGGAGAGCCGTGGAAGATCGGCGATCCGCTCCCCTAATTGGAGTGACACCCGGAAGTCCACCATCACAGTCGCACACGAGGGCCTTAGCTGCTTCGCGATACTCGATCTGAGAATCGAGTCCCATTTCCGCCCCATGCTTCGCAAAGTGCTTATCGAGATTCCCAACGCTCGTCCACTCGTCACAGTTATGGACAAGGACTGGCGTGGCCCCAGCCAGTACATAGTACGTGTGCTACGCGAGCCCCTCTACCTGCTTTTATGCAGGTCAAGCGAGGTTTGCTGGTCCGGTGACGTGCGTCGGTGTCCGTGGTTGTGCGGGGTTGTTGCCGTCAGCTACTGCCGTTAGCCGGTTCAGCCCAGGTACGGCTTCTCGCGGTGTTCCAAGCTCTGGAGCCTGAGCCGTTGGGTGTGGTGCATCGGCAATTATTCGATCTCTTCCGACGGCACGAACCGGAGCTCAGTGGACTCGTCGGAAATCTCCAGCCGGCCGCCGATGATGCGGGCGGTGAAGCAGATGTGGTTCGGGCTCGGACACGCCCTAGGCAACCTCACGGGCACAGCCGCCGAGCCTGACGACGGAGACGACCCGCCGCTCTGTGGAGGACCCGTCCGTTGACGTTACCGTCAACTACTGCCGTCAGACACCGCAACGGCTCCCACCGGAAATGCATTCCGGTGGGGCCGTTGCTAATTTCGATTCGCGCACACCCGAGGTGGCTTAAAAGCGAATTTCTGTATCCATCTCCAGGGAAATAGTCCGCAACTATACCCAGTCGAGAGGTCAGCGTCAATGCGAAATTCACATTTAAGGTCGATCGAAAGTCGCAGACTTAGTCCTGTAGGTTTTTCCCGACTCTCCCTCGGGGCGGATCTCAACAACGAAATCCGGCAAAGCATCCGCCAGCGGGCGGCCATCTTTCCCTACCGATTCTGGTTCAGCCTTCCAGTCGATCAAATGAACGACAGCCACATGACGGCCTTCCGGAAGCTCAATTCGATTCGCATCCCGCCCCGGAAGGTCACCCGCCTCCTCAAGCCCTCCAACATAGACGACGCCCCGGGAGGCCAAAAAATACGACTCAGAAGAGATGAGCAGGCAGCGTCTTTCTCGCTGCGTGAGCCCTGGGCCTGAGAGATTCCAACGAATCAATACCTCGAAGACTCCGTCAGCACCCACCCCGATCGGAACCAGCGCACCGGCAGAGATGGCCTGGACCAGGAGCTCATCATCCGAGGCCCAGTCATCCCAGTCATCAGGATCGCCAGTCTCCGTGAAGTACTCGGTCTGCCATAGCGCACACAGACCGGCATCAGTCCGAACTGTCCTCGAGATCTGCCGAGGAGTGGAATTCATGATCAAATCCATTCACGATCACTACGGGCGGTCATTGCCTGGGAATGATGCGAACCGAATCAACTTCATCCCCAATCTGCAATCCTAGCCTCTTAATTTGTCGATCAATTTGGGGGCCAAGACTTCGATTAACCGAATAATCAAGCGGCGACAAATTGCTTACGTCATCGGCGCCACCGAGCTGGAGGTCAATCACATGGTCAATGTCTTGGCCTTCCTCAATCGTATTACCCGCCCTTCGCCACAGATCGGCAGCGCTGGTGCTGCCTCGTGCAGCCTCAGCGTCGCTCACCACCAACCTATCAGCTGCATTCAATGCAGCTACTTTCGCATCTGCGGCCGCGATCTGGTCAGCCGACCAGCCGTTCTTGTACTTGAGCGTAATGACGCATTTTTCCCCATCCGCATTGTGAACAAGGATCGGCGTGCCGCCCGCAACGACATAGTACGTGTGCAACTGCTCGACGGTGAGGTTGTACATATCGGCCTCACCGGACCGCTCGTGGACGCCAACGACCTTGACGTGCCCATCCCTTGCGGTGTTGAGCGTGTGGCCGGGCCGGAGGCTGCCGGCCGGCACCCAGGCATGGACCGTCTCGTCCCAGAAGGGGTGGTTGGAGGTGGCATGGAGCGTGGCGGTGCGGTCGTTGTCGGTGCTGATCACCACCTCGACAAGGTCATTGTCGAGGTGGACGAGTTGGGCCGTGACCGTCCGGGACCCCTTGCGCTTGCCTGTCCGTGGGTCGGCGGCCGCGACCTTGTCGCCGGGTTTCACCTTGCCGATCGGCCTCGTCTTGCCGTTCTTCAGCAGCACTGGTGTGGACGGGTAGAAGCTGCACGTTCGTCGCAGCATCGATATCGCTGCGCTCTCCTCGGCTTCCACGACAGCCGCACTTGAGGCACCGCGTGCCAGGAGGCCCTTGCTGAGGGTGCCCCAGGCCGCGGTGATGATGGTGACCGTGTCCTGGATGAGCGCTTCTTTGCAGTCGCCGCGTCCCGTGATGCAGTGAAGGGTTGCCTTGATGCCCCACGGGTCGTTCTCCTCGCCGCCCCAGAGCCCCGCGGCTCTCGCCGCATCACAGAACGCCTTGTTCTGCTTGCCGACGGGGAAACACTTGCTGTGGGCGAAAGCGGACAGGTACTGCCCGTATGTGGCGTGGCGCGGGTCGAGCTGGGGGTTCAGCGCGATGAGCTCTTTCCTCGACGGGATCCTGATCCCGTCGACGACGGGCCGGCCGTCCTTGCCCACCTCGTAGCCGGGTCCGTAGGGATTCCTGTTGTTGTTCCCCCTGCCGTTTCCGGTGCCACGGTCCGGTGGACCGTCCGCCGGGCGGTCGCAGTCCTCACCCTTGCTGCCGCACTTCGTTCCGTCCTGGGCGAGGGGCAGCTGACCGGACGGGTCGCTGTAGGAGACGGGGCTGCTGTTGGAGTAGGCGTAGGCGTTGAGCTGCTGAGGATCGCTCGGGTTCAGCACGGGGTCGACGGACAGGAAGTGGCCGGTCGAGGGGTCGTAGTCACGTGCGCCGAGGTGGGTGAAGCCGGTGCTGCTGTCCTCCGTGCCGCCCACGAATCCCTTGTCCCCCGGCCAGTTGGCCGGTGCCCGTCCACGCGGCGCGCCGAACGGGGTGGTACGACGCTGCTGCATGCTCAGATCGGCCGCGTCGATGCTGAGTTCGGAGGTGCCGTGGTGGTCTCCGACGAGGAAGCTGAGCTTGTTGTCGTCGGTGCGGATGGCCTGGTTGCCGCCGCCGAGGGCGTAGTAACGGGTCGCCTTCTTGGTGGTGGAGCCCTTGGCCAGGGTGACCTCGGTGCTGCCGAGGTGGAGGGTGGTGTCCGTGTCGGTGTGGGTGACCAGACGGTTGCCGTCGGCGTCGTAGACGTAGGAGGTGGTCTTGGTGCCGCCCTTGCCGTCCGGCTTGGTCACCTGGGAGAGGTGTCCTTCGGCGTCCCAGAGGAGGGTCTGCTTGTCGCCGCTGACGGTGCGGGTGGCGGTGTTGCCGGCGTTGTCGTAGGTGTAGGTGTCCTGGGAGACGCCGTTCGGGCTGGTGGTGTCGACCTGGCTCAGTGCGTGGGGCCGCTTGCTGCCCACGGGCGGGTAGGTGTAGGTGCGGTTGATGTCCTTGGTGCCGTCGCCACCGGCGTCGTGTTGGGCTTCCGTGCGGCGGTTCCCGCTGAGGTCGTAGGTGTACGACTGCCAGTAGGGGGCGGGACCGCCAAGGACCGATGCGGTCGGGGTCGGGGCGCAGGTCGCGGTGCCCTGTGCCCAGGCGTCCGAGAGGCGCCCGAGGTAGTCATAGGTGAAGCACTGGTTGTCGGTGCCCTCGCGGGAGACGTCCGAGATCGCGGTGATGTTGCCGGCCTCGTCGTAGCTGTAGGTGGCCGACTTGTCGGTGCCCGGGACGTCCTCGCGGTTCACACTGGAGTTGTGCAGACGCTGGGTGCCCCACTCGAAGGCGTTGTAGACGTCGGTCTTCTTCGCCCCGGCCGCCTGGTAGGTGTACAGCAACGGCTTGCCGGTGTAGCTGTAGACGGCGTCGGTGAGGTAGGTGGACCCGCCGCTGCCGCTGATGGACTTCACCCGCAGGACGTCGTCGTAGGCCGGGCTGACGGTCTCGGCCGAGAGGCTTCCCGCGGCCGGATAGCTGGAGGACTGAACGGTGCCGTCGACGTTGTACTGGACGTTCGACTGGTAGGAGCCCGCCAGTGCGCCTTCCGCGGAAGGGATGGTCACCGTGGTCCGGTGCGGCCGGTACAGGGTGTCGTACAGGCTGTAGGTCGTGGTGTAGGCGGCGCCGCTCGCGCCACCGATGTAGCGGGTGACGGAGGCCAGTTGGCCCTTGAAGCCGCTGGGGTCCCACACATGCTTGGTCAGCAGCGTGCCCGAGGCGTCGCCCTCGTGGGTTTCCGTCTGCCGGCCAAGGCCGTCATAGACGAGGGTGACCTTCTTGTCGTTGGCGTCGACCGTGTGGTCGAGCTGGTTGCGGTCCGTGTAGTACGCGTCGGTCTCGCCCTTGTCCGGGTCGGTCGCGACGGTCTGGTTTCCACGCTGGTCGTACTTGTACGTCCAGGTGTTCCCGGCGGGGTCGGTGAGCTTGGTCAGCTTGCCGGCGGGGTTGTACTCGTAGAGCGTCTTGTCGGCCGTCCCCGTAGGCGTGGCGGCGTGGTACTGCCACAGTTCGGTGGTGCGGCCGCGGGCGTCGGTGACCGTGGTGGTGGGAGTGGCGCCCGTCGGCGGGGTGACGGTGGTGCGGTCGCCTCCGTAAGCGGTGGTGGTCGTCGACAGGACCTTGCCGTTGTCGCCGTTGCCCGCGATCTGCTGGGACTTGGTGAGACGGCCGAGGCCGTCGTAGGTGTTCCAGGTCTGGGTCTCAACCGCCAGGGCGTTGTCCAGCGCCAGCAGGTCGGGGGACGGGGCGGTGGTGTTGTAGTACGGCGCGAAGGCCTTGGTGGTCAGACCGCGCTCGTCGGAGAAGGCATCGTTGATCAGCCGGCCGCCGTCCGGTCCGGGTGCCTGGACCTGGCGCAGGCGCAGGAACCCGTCGTAGAGCGAGTACGAGGTCCTGCGTCCGGCGCCGAACAGTGTGGTGGTACCGACTGCGACCGGCTTGCCGTCCCTGATGGCGTAGGAGAACTCGTAGTTCGGGGTGTCTCCGTTGGCCTTGGAACGGTTCGGCCGCCAGACCTTCAGCGCGCGGCCGAGGGCGTCGTAGGTCGTGTCGGTGCGCTTGCCGTTCGGATCGACGGAGGTGACGGGCAGACCTCGGACCGGGTCGTAGGTCGTCGTGGCGGTCTGTGCCGTGCTCGCGTCGCCCGTCGTGGCGGGTGGGGAGGTGGAGGTGGAGGTGGAGGGGAAGCCGGTCGCCGGGCTGTAGGCCGTGGTGCTGGTTCGACCGTCGGTCCGTGCCTTTCGCACCGGATTGGTTGCTTCGGTCGCTGTGACGTTGGCGGTGATGTCCGTCGCGGTCAGCGCACGGCCGTAGGAGTCGAAAGTGGCGCCGGCCTCAATGTAGGTGGCGATGGTTCCGTCGTAGGACTTGAGGGTGGCCGTTCGGGTGGCGTCACCCTTCGTGGGCGCCGCCCCGTAGTCCTTGCCGTCGTAGGCGGTACGGATGTCGGCGAGGACGTCCTTGGAACGGTCGGGCGCGGCAGCGCACTTGACCGCGACCGCCTCCACACGCGAGGGCTTGTCGAGGATCCAGTCGGCGGTGTTCTCCGCATACGTGGTGCGCGTGCACTGGTCGTCGGCCGAGGTGGACTCATCGCCGAAGTCGTCGGTCTGGGTGGTGCGTCCGGCGGTGTTCTCGAAAGAACTGGTCTGATAAGTCGTGCGCCATTTGCTGCCTGCGCCGTCGTCCAGGGAGGTCCAGGTCCGGGTGGAGGCGGTGCCGGTCAGGTTGGCGGTGGTGGTGCCCCAGGAACGGACCCTCTTGGCCGTCTCGTGATGCCAGGGAGTGTGGACGGCTTTCCCGAGGACAGTGCCACCTGGACCGCTGAACTGTTCGGTCTTGTACTCGAAGCCCGCGACAGCGCTGTGGTCCGTGATGGTGCCGCCGTTGTCGTCGGGCACGGTGACCGACTTGGTGCCACCTGATGGTGCGGCCCTGTCACCGTCCATGCCGCGCAGGAAGTAGTGATCGGTCTGCGACTTCATGCCGACCGGCTCCTGGCCGCCGGTCTGTACCCGCACATGGCCGTAACCGCGCCAAGTGGACCAGGTCTTGTACTTCTCCTTGGTCAGACCGTCGTCATCGTCGTAGTGCCAGGCCGCGCCGTCGAGATAGCGGTAGCGGGTGACCGTCTCCGGGGAGGACCTGGTGCGATCGGTCTGGACGACGGAGTCGACGACGTACTTGTTGAACCACTGCAGGCTCGGATCCTTGTCGCCTTCCTTGGTGAAGTACACCGGGAAACACCGGGTGGTGTTCGTCTGCGGTGTGGGCAGACTGGAGGCGTCGCAGGCGGCCGTCGAGTAGTCCACGGCCAGCGATCCACCGGTCTCGTCGGAGACGCCGGAGAGACGTTCCTTGATGAAGGGGGAAGTGTTGTCTCCGTCGGCCTTGAGGCGGTTGGGGCGCTGGTCGTAGGCGAAAGTGACCTTGGGCAGCGTGATGTCGGGGCTCGCCGACTTCCCCGTGTGCTGGAGAGAGTCGAGCAGCAGTTGGTAGTCGATGTCGGACTTGCCCCAGCGCTGGTCGAGCGCCCAGGCGTCGACGGGTTTGTAGGTGCCGTCGGACTGCCGGACCTCGGTGGTGACGGAGGCCAGCCGCTTCCGGCTCCAGAAGGACGGGCTCGCCTGGTAGCAGTCGGCGCCCGCCTTGCAGTTCAGGTCCCAGGGGGTGTCGTACCAGTAGAACGACTTGTCACCGATCGTGGAGGCGTCGCAGGTCACGCCCGTCTCGGGCAGGCACCGCTCGACCGAGGAGAAGTCGACCTTCGCCAGGGGCTTGGCCGAGTACATGGCGGACGACTTCAGGCCGTACTCGATGCGGTCGAGGTATCCCCCGCGGTCGTAGACCGTTTCGTCGGCCGGCTTCAGGTTCCGGGCGTAGTAGTTGGTCTCTTTTTTGTAGTAGTAGGCGATCGCGTTGCCGTGGGTGTCCACCGCGTAGTCGAGATTCCATCGCCAGGCCTGTCGGCACCAGGAGTCGGCGAACGTGTCCTTGTGGCACTTGTCGTCCTTGTCGTCGCCGAAGACCGGCGTCGTCCAGGTGGAATCGGTGGTTTCGTCTCCGGTCGACCAGCCGGGCAGCTTGTTGTACCCGAAGTAGTACTGCGTGCCGTCGGTGGTGGTGACACGCCAGTACTCCTGGTTGTTGTCACCGTTGTCGCGGATGTCTCCGGTCTTGCCGTACAGACGCTCGACCTTCGTACCGTCGTCGCCCTTGACGCGGAAGGAGTCGCTGCCGGTGGCGATCAGTTCTCCGGAGTGCCCGTTGAACGAGAGCGTGGCGTTGTCGTAGGCCCAGCACAGGTCACCCGGCTTGGCACCGTCGGCGTTCTTCACCCCGTCGTCGGCACACGACTTGTAGCTGCGCTCGATGGACCCGGGCCACAGGTCGAAGCCGTCGCCTGCCCAGGACGACTGGTTGTTGCTGTTGGAGGTACGGCCGTCGATGCCGCTCGACGAGTACGACAGGCCCACCTGTGGCTTGAGCCCACCCGGTACGTCCGGTACCGGCATGCCGTAGGACCAGGAGAAGTCACCTGCATTGAGGTTGGTCTGCCACGAGGACGAGGCCGACAGCTGGGTGGCCTTGTAGTCACCCTGATCACTGGAGTCGCCGGCCGTGGCCGCGAGCAGCATGGGAGCGGCACTTCCCCGGGCCGGCACGGTCAGTTCCGTGGCGGTGAGTGTCTTCGACGTCACGTCGTTGTGCGAGGCGACGGGCGTGGCCGTGGAGCACTTCTTGTCGGCCGGGCGGGTCGCGGCGCATGCGGGCAGCCGCACCAGCTTCAGCCGTGACGCGTAAGCGCCGCCGTAGGCCTGGGCGAACGCGGAGTAGTCCACGCGGACGCCGACGGCGTCGCCCTCAGTACCTGATTGCCGCTGGAGCGAGAACAGCAGTCCGTCGACTCCGGCGCGTCGGGCGGTCTGCTGATCGAGGATGCGGACGGTGGCGCTGCCGCTGAGCGGCGTGTGGGACGCCTTCCTCCCCTTGGCCGTCGGCGTGCGCTGTGCCGTCTTCGGCGTGACCAGGGTGATCGGCAGGCCGCCGGCCCGAACGGCCTTGCTCCGTGTGCCGGGTTGAAGGGACACGGTGGCTCGGCCGGGCTCGGCCCATGCGTGGCTGGGTCTGGCCTTGGGCGTCCGAGGTGCGCCATCGTCGAGGCGGGGCCGTGGCGTGACGCCGTGTCCGGACAGCGGCTTCTCCGCGGTGGGGACGTGCCGTTCGGTCTCCTTCTCGGCCGCGGAGGTGGCCGAGGCCTGAAGGATCGAGCCCACCAGGACAGCGGAGATGAGGACGGCAACCCGGCGTCGCGTGCCCATCGCCAACATGCGTGCTCGCATCACGATCGTCCGTCCTCATTCCTTCGCTGCTTGCCATACGTCATCAGCGCGCTACAGGGTGTTACTGCCACTGCGCTCGCTCGGAGCAGTCGTGGTTGTGCGAGGGCCCGGTCAGGGGCCTTTCGTGGTGTCCAGGTCGGCTCCGCTCGACAGACTCCGGATCTGCGCGTCGCTGGCCGCGCCCTGCATGACCCACACGTCGTCGATGGCGCCGCTCCAGTACTCGCCCCAAGTGATGGGACTGGTCCTGAGCCGACCGAGCTGCAGGCCCTTGGTGGCGGCGAACGGCAGTACCGAGGTGTTCCAGGAGACCTTCTCGGTGCAGTCGGGGTCGTTGGGCACGCCGTCGTCGTCATCGTCCAGACAGGGCGTGACCTGCGTTTCGCCGTCGACATAGAGCGACATCCGGCCGGCGAAGGCGTCGTAGACGACGATGATGTTGTTCCACTCGGTGTTGTTCTGGAAGTCGCTGTGCTCGGCCGTGGCGGTCGCCGCGGCGGTGCTGTCGGCGTTGGCCATGACCAGTTGCCATCGGCCGGCGTGTGCCGGGTCGGTGGCGTCGGGTACGTAGCGGACCGCGAAGCTGCTGCTGTTCGTCCCGGCCATGCTCATCACGGTGACCGGATCGGTCGGACGGCTCGGTGCGGTGACCCAGGCGGAGACCGTGAAGCTCTTGCTCGTGTCGATCGGGGCACCGCTGGTGAAGGCAGACCCGGTGCCCACTCCGCTCAGCAGCAGATCACCACTGCCGACGGGGCTGTTCATGCCGGTGTTGTCGATCCTCGCGCTGCCGGCGAGTGAGAGGGGATGCTGCGTGTGGTCCTCACGCGTCAGATCGTCGGGGGTGGTGGCCGGGGTACCGGAGGAACTGTCGAGCTTCCAACGGCCTTCCACCGTGGCCTGGCTGTCGAACATCGCGGCGATCTCGGGAGCCGACAGAGCGCGGTCGTACATGCGCACGTCGGAAATCTGACCGGGGAAGAAGCTGCCGGCCACGCCGTTGTACTTGCCTGCGCCGATCTGCACCGGCCCGCCGGCGTAGAAGGGCGCCGCGGACTTCGTCGTGGCCACCCACTTGCCCTGCACATACAGTCGCATGTCGTCGGTGACCGCGTCGTAGGAGCCGACGACCTGGGTCCATTCGCCGCCCGGCGCCAGGTCGGGGTCGCCCTGTCCGGCGCGGAGCGGAGTCCCGTTGGTGGTGTCCTGGGTGTACTGGTTGAACGACCAGCCGTAGGTGGGCGAGTAGTACAGCTCGAAGCCCGGTTTCACCGTGCCGGTCTGGGTGGCGATGATGGCCGCGTGGTTGGGCTTGGCCTTGGGAAGCTTCGCCCAGGCGGTGACGGAGAAGCTGCGCTGGTTGTCGATATGAGGCCCTGTGGTGGTGGCGTAGTCGTCGACGCCGTCCAGGCTCAGCGCCGCGCCGGCTCGACCTGGCTTGCCCGGAGTCGCGCCGCCCTTGAGGACAGCCGGGTTGACCTCTGCTCTGCCGGACACCTGGGTCCGTGCCGTGCCGTCGTCGTTGGTGGCCGACTCGTCCAGCGGAAAGACCGCACGGGCAGGGCGGCCGGTGCCGATGGGCTGCTTGTTGTAGAGGTTGGTGACCTCGCTCGCGGCCAGCGGCCTGTCGTACAAGCGGACGTCATCGATGGTGCCGGGGAAGAAGTTGCCGGGCCCGCCCTCGGTGATGCCGGCGCCCATCTGCAGATTGCGGCGCGCGTCCCAGGGGTGGTTGAAGAGGGCTGTGCCGACGAGTGTCCCGTCGACGTACAGGGACAGTTGCCCGGCGGAGGAGTCGTAGATTCCGACCAGGTGCGCCCATTCGCCCACCTTGACGCCGCCGCCGGTGGTCGGCATCGCCCGTACGGGTCCGGCCATGGTGGAGTCGGCCCCGTACCGGTTGAATGACCAGCGGTCGTACGTCTTGGAGTAGCAGAGCTCGAAGCCCGGGACGTTGTTGCCCTGTTGGACGGCGACCATGGCCAAGTGGTCGGGCAGCTTGTCGAGCTTCACCCAGGCCGCAACCGAGAACCCGCTGGAGGTGTCCACGGTCGGGATGTCGGAGACGAGGTAGTCGTCCACGCCGTCCAACGAGACCGCACTGCCCTGTGCTCCAGGGGCACCCAGCATTGCGCCGCCCTTGAGGTCCAGGGTCCGGGCCGCGGACGATCCGGCGGCCTGGGTCGCGCCGGAGGCTTCGCCGAGCTTCCATTCAGCGCGGGTGGGCTGTCCTGCTTTCACCCGGAAGACGTATCGAGACTGCTCACTGATGCGGCCCGCGGAGTCGAAGGCCTGCGCGTAGAGGAAGTTGGTGCCCGAGCGGGTGGGCCGGAAGTTCACCGTCCTGGCCGCGCCGCCCGTGGTCGCCACCGCGTTGTCCGATGACGGTTCCTCGTTGACTCCGTACCAGTACTTCACCACGTCGCTGTCCGGCGCATCCAGGGTGAAGGTGCCGTAGCGGCCCACCCCGTCGTAGACCGGGTCGTTCGGGTTGCTGTCGTCCTTGGCCGGATAGTCGCCCGAGCTGATCGTCGGACCCTTGGGCGTCTTGCTGTCCCAGACGAAATAGCAGTTCGTCGCCGATCCCGCGTCCGACCACGGTGACGGGCTGTAGATCTTGCCCTGGTCGTAGTCCCAGGCCCGCACGGACCAAGCCACGGTCTTGTCCTGGGGAATCGTCTTGGTGGTGCCCGGCAGGTGTTCCGTCAGGGTGATGTCGAACTGGCTCCCCGAGGGCTTGTGCTTCAGGTCTTCCTTCTTGGAGGTCCACTGGGGCTTGAAGCCGCTGCCGGCGTCCCACCACAGCTGGAACTGCACAGCCACCTGGTCCTTGTCCGGGTCCGTGACGCCGAAGGCGGTGAGCTGGGGCAGGCTGCGGACGTAGGCCTTCTTCTCCGGCTTCTTGCAGGTCCCTCCCGGCTCCTGGTTCAGATGGGACATGGGGACCTGCGTCGGCGGTTTGTTGTACTTCACGCGCAGGTACGCGTCGTCCGAGAACCGCTTCCAGCCGTACTTGTCGTCCTCGTCGGCCGCTCGCAGGCCGAACGAGGTGTAGTCGGAGCCGTGCGAGGCCGCGTACTTCACTCCGGCCGTCGCGTCGAGTTCGACTTTGCCTGCCGGACAGTCGGCGCTGCCACCCATGGCAACGGACTTCGAGTCCAGCTGGTCCAACCAGTTGTCGGCCGAGTTGTTCCACGTCGTGTTCGAGTCGAACGCCTTGGTGCGCCACAGCTGGACCGACCGGGCGCCGCACGAACCGGACCAGGTCTCCTGAGCCACGAAGGTCGCGCTGAGGATCGACTTCCCGGAGAAGCGGGAAGTGGGGAAGCGGTAGAACAGCCGCTTCACGTCGTACGGCGCGCAGTAGTACCAGCCGCAGTAGCCGACGCCGGCGTCCTTGTCCCCGTTGAACCGCCACTGCGGCTCGGAAGCCCAATAGCGCGAGACCATCGTCCACTCCCCCGCCTTGGGGGTGTAGGTCTGCGGGTCGATGTAGACCGGGAAAGCGGTGTCCGAGCCTGTCAGCAGGCCGTGATCGGGGGTCAGTTTCAGTTCACTGCCGTCGGAGCCGACATCGACACCGATCGGGGCGACCCTCGCCCCGTCGCCGGGTCCGTCGGTGCTGTCGGATGCGTCAGTGGCGGCTTCGCTGCGCCCGGTGGCAAGGGCCTTGGCGCCGGCCGAAGCCTTCGAGGGCTGCGCGGAGTCCCACATCAGAGGCTTGGCCGCCTGGAACACGACACCGCCGGCGTTCTCGTCGATGGCTTCCAGGCCACCCGAGTTCGTCTTCTGCAGGTCCAGGCCCGGCGATGTCACCTTCAGCTTCAGCTCGGTCAGGGCAGGGTTCTTCGCCGCTTCAGGGGTGTTGACCACGAGCAGTTCGGAGAAGCCGTCCGTGGTCGCCCTCATCTTGAGGTCCACATCGGGCAGCACATCCGGATACGTGGCGGTGTCACCGTCAACGACCGGCGCCGGCAGGGCCGTCGGCCATGAGAACGACAGTTGCTTTCCCGACCGCTCCAAAGACACCAGGGGGCCCGTGCCACCCCCGGAGAACGCCAGCCCCACCGCCGCAGCCTTCGGGACCAGTGCGCCGTCGGACTGCTTGGCCAGTGTGTTGTCGATCGCCGTCCACTGACCCCCGAGGCGCGTGCGAACAGGCTTGAGATGCTGCACGGCTTCCATCTGCCCGTCGGGCGTGGCGTAGACCTCGCTCGACTCCGTGCGCAGCGAAGTCACCTCAACGTTGCTGCCACTTGCCTCGGCCGCCTTCTCGGCAGCGTTCGGCGTCGCAGCCGCCCTGACCTTGCCGGAGTGAGACATCCGGGTCACCTGCGGTGCGGCCTGAGCGGCGGTGCCGCTTCCCACCGGTGAGACGCCGCCCGCGATTACCGCTGCCGCGCATAAGACGATCAGCGCTCTGCCCACACCGGGCCGTCCCCGCGACGCACTCATCTCCCCCGCCCTCCCGACCCCACAAAGTCCCCACACGGGAGTCACATGAACTTCAAAAGTCCAGGGACTTTAACTGCGCCTTACTCGACCCCGTCAAGCGCAAAATGGCCGGTTCTCGACATACCTCTTTAGGGAAGGGAGGGCGCTTCAGCCATATGGCCACTACATCGACATTCGGGAGACGGGGATCGATTCACCCCGTCTGTCATGGGACACATCCGAAAATGCGGGTCGAAGTGAGCAGTGAAATCCAGACACAGGGGGGCGTGTTCCCGTTCGACGCGAACAGAGGGTGTTTTACTTGGATTTGAGATTCTTTACGAATCGATTTCAGCCAACTCGGGGCAGCGACCGCGGGGGAGGCAGGAACGGGGCGTTGGGGTTGGGGGCTCCTGCCTCCCTCGGGGCCGGGCCGGCGGGCCGGGAGCCGCCGGCCCGGGTTCAGTCGGCCGTGCTGACTCGGAGTTCCTTCACGCCGTTGATCCACGCCGAGCGCAGCCGGCGGGGGTCGCCGGTCAGGCGGAGCGTCGGCATCGTGTCGGCTATCGCGTTGAAGATCAGGTCGATCTCCATGACCGCGAGGGACTTGCCCAGGCAGAAGTGGGGACCTCCGCCGCCGAAGCCCAGGTGGGGGTTCGGGTCGCGGGCGATGTCGAAGACATCGGGGGACGCGAAGACCTCGGGGTCATGGTTGGCCGAGGCGTAGAACAGGCCCACCCGGTCGCCCTTGCGGATCTGCTGCCCGCCCAGCTCCGTGTCCTGGGTCGCCGTGCGCTGGAAGGAGTTGACCGGGGTCGCCCAGCGCACGATCTCCTCCGCCGTGGTCGCCGGACGCGCGCGCTTGTAGAGGTCCCACTGGTCGGGATGCGTCAGGAACGCGTGCATGCCGTGCGTGATCGCGTTGCGGGTCGTCTCGTTGCCCGCCACCGCCAGCATCAGCACGAAGAAGCCGAACTCGTCCGAGTTGAGGTTGCCCTCGTCCTCCGCCGCCACCAGCGTCGTGACGATGTCGTGGGCCGGGCACTGCTTGCGGTCGGCGGCCATGTTCATCGCGTACGCGATGAGTTCGGCGGCCGACTCCGCGCCCACCTCCTCCGTGATCGCGTACTCCGGGTCGTCGTACGAGATCATCTTGTTCGACCAGTCGAAGATCTTCGCGCGGTCGTCCTGCGGTACGCCGATCAGTTCCGCGATGGCCTGGAGCGGCAGTTCGCAGGCCACCTGGGTGACGAAGTCGAAGGGCCCGGAGTGGGCGACGGCGGCCTCGACGATCGAGCGCGCCCGCGTACGCAGCCGGTCCTCCAGCGCGCGGATCGCCCGTGGCGTGAAACCACGCTGCACTATCTGGCGCACCCGCGTGTGCTCGGGCGGGTCCATGTTCAGCAGGATCAGCCGCTGCGCGTCGATCGCGTCCCGCTCGATGTGCTCACCGAAGCGGATGATCGCCGTGTTGAGGCAGGAGGAGAAGATCTCCGGGTGCGTGGAGACGTACTTGACGTCCGCGTGCCGGGTCACGGCCCAGTAGCCGTCGTCCGCGAACCCGGCCAGGCCGTGCGGCTGCGGGATCCAGCGGACGGGTTCGGTCCGGCGCAGCTCGGCGAACTCCGGGAAGGGCACACGGCGGTGCAGCAGGTCGGGGTCGGTGAGGTCGAACCCGTCGGGCAGCTCGGGGCAGGAGGGCATCGGTGACTCCCGTCGTTCTGACGGTCCATCAGGAAGGAGAGTTGCCGTGAAGGTAGTAACGGGTTCTACAAGTGGCAAGACATCCGGCGCCCCCAATTGCGTGCGGAATTCGTGCAGATCACAACTTCGCCCGCTGCACGACCCTTGCGGTAGTCGACACGCTGTCAGCAGACTGCATCACAGAACTAGAACGCGTACTAGTTCTGCGTGGCGGGTGGCCGGGACGCCCGCGCCGCGCGGGTTGACCGAGGAAGGACCCTCCCCATGGCCGCGGAACCCGTGATCGTCGAAGCCGTACGCACCCCCATCGGCAAGCGCGGCGGCGCGCTCGCCAACCTCCATCCCGCCTATCTGCTGGGCGAGACCTATCGTGAACTGCTCGGCCGCACCGGCATCCCCGCCGACTGCGTCGAGCAGATCGTCGGCGGCACCGTGACCCATGCCGGCGAGCAGTCCATGAACCCGGCGCGTACGGCCTGGCTGAGCATGGGACTGCCGTACGAGACCGCCGCGACGACCGTCGACTGCCAGTGCGGCTCCTCCCAGCAGGCCTCGCACATGGTCGCCAACATGGTCGCGGCCGGGGTCATCGACGTCGGCATCAGCTGCGGGGTCGAGGCGATGTCCCGCGTGCCGCTCGGGTCCGGCTCCAAGCACGGGCCGGGCAAGCCCTTCCCCGACGAGTGGAACGTCGACCTCCCCAACCAGTTCGAGGCCGCCGAGCGCATCGCCCGGCACCGGGGGCTCACCCGCGAGAACGTCGACTCCCTCGGCCTCCTCTCCCAGGAACGGGCCGCCGTCGCCTGGTCGGAGGAGCGGTTCAAGAAGGAGACCTTCGCCGTCCAGGTGCCCACCACGGAGGAGGAGCAGCACGCCGGGCAGGGCATGTGGCGGCTCGTCGACAAGGACGAGGGCCTGCGCGACACGTCCATGGAGGCGCTGGCCGGGCTGAAGCCGGTCATGCCCACGGCCGTGCACACCGCGGGCAACTCGTCCCAGATCTCCGACGGCGCGGCCGCGATCATGTGGGCCTCGAAGCGGATGGCGCGGGCGCTGAAGCTTCGGCCCCGGGCGCGGATCGTCGCCCAGGCCCTCGTGGGTGCCGACCCGCACTTCCACCTCGACGGGCCGATCGACGCGACGAAGGCCGTACTGGGCAAGGCGGGCATGTCCCTCAAGGACATCGACCTCGTCGAGATCAACGAGGCCTTCGCCTCGGTGGTATTGAGCTGGACCCAGGTCTTCGAGCAGGACCTGACGAAGGTCAACGTCAACGGCGGTGGAATCGCCCTCGGGCACCCGGTCGGGGCGACCGGGGCCCGGCTGATCACGACGGCCTTGCATGAACTGGAGCGCACGGACAAGGAGTTCGCGCTCATCACGATGTGCGCGGGCGGCGGCCTCGCCACCGGCACGATCATTCAGCGTCTGTAGAGGTCCAGTTCAGGAACGCCGTGAAGGTGGCGGGCTCGAAGGCCAGGATCGGGCCCGTGGAGTTCTTCGAGTCGCGTACGGCTACGGCGGCACCAGGGAGTGCGGCGACCTCCACGCAGTTGCCCCCCTGGTCGCCGCTGTAGCTGGACTTACGCCAGTTGATCTCCATAGCGGTCCTCCATCACGCGCCGGATCAGCTCCGCCGACTCCTTGAGGGAGAGTGCGGCGGCTTGGAGATGATCGTAACGGAGCGAGCAGTCGTTGACGGTGTCCGGATTGGCGGTCGGATGCCCGCTGCCATAACCCTCCGTGTAGACGATGTTTGGGTCACTCCCGAAGCGGTAGAGGTCGAACGAGCCTTGCAGGCCCACGTGGGCTCCCGCTGAGTACGGCAGGATCTGAATGTTGGCCCGGGGATTGCCCTCAAAGGACAACAGGTGAGCCAGTTGTTCCCGCATGGCTTGAGCGCCGCCGATTTCCTGGTACAATGCCCCCTCACTGAGGACCAGCCAGTAGATCGGCGGCTCCACCCTCTCGAAGATGCTCTGCCGGGCCAGCCGGACGGCCGTGCGATCGTCGAGGTTGGCCTGGTCGAGCACTCCGAGCACCGCCCGCGCGTACGCCCTGGTCTGCAGGAGTCCATGCACCATGTGCGTCTCGAAGGAATAGATCTCCGTGGCCCGCGCCTGGAGCTCCGCCACCTGCTGAAACCACGCCGGAAGTTGACTCCGCATCACCAGCGTGACGAGTCGGGACAGCAATCCGCCCGTCTCCAGCGCCACGTCCGCCCGCTCGCTGAACTCCGGCGTGGGCAGCTTCCGGGCCGTCTCGATCTGGCCGACAAGCGACCCCGTGTAGTTGATGACGTCCCCGAGCTGCCGTTGCGTCAGGCCGGCCGCCTCTCTGTACCGGCGGAGCTCGAAGCCGTAGTAGTCGAGGGGCGAGGCGCCCGGGTCGAGGACGTTGATGTGGGTCATAGACGGTGCCCTCTCGCGCAACTCGGTCCACTGCGGGACCCGTTGTATCCATGCCGTAGCCCAGAGTAGTCGCGCGAGGTCAGTCTCGTACCGTGAACTACCCCATCCCCCACTACCGCATGAGTCTCACCGTCGGCGAGCACTCCGTGCGGCACATCCGCCGTATCGTCCGTTCCCTGCTCGACGAGTGGGAACTGGCGCATCTGACCGACGCCCTGGAGCTGGGCGTGAGCGAGCTGGTCACCAATGTCGTACGGCATGTCCCGGACCGCCGCTGCTCGTTGCTGGTGCTGCGGCAGACCGGGACGGTCCGGGTGGAGGTGACGGACTCCTGCCCGCGACCGCCCGTCACCCCGGCAGGATTGTCCGAGGGCGCCGAGAGCGGCCGCGGGCTCCTACTGCTGGACGGGACGGTCGACAAGTGGGGCGTGTCACCGGCGCCGGGAGGCGGCAAGACGGTGTGGTTCGAGTGCTAGACCGCCCTAGACCGCGTCCTGCAACTGCTCCCTGTGGAGCGCGGCCTTGGCTCCGCGACCGGAGCTGACCAGGGCCGCCGCGGAAGCGGCAACGGTGACGGCGAGGATGGGCATCGTGACCGTCTGGGCCGCGTCAGCGGTGTTCATGGCCGCGACGCAGGCGATACCCGTCGTCGTCACGGCGAACGCCACCGCGACCCCGGACAGGGCAAGCAGCCGCAAGACCTTGGCAGACGGCCGGAATCGGGTGATGACGATGGCCGGCGTCACCGCCGCGGTGATGAGGAACGCCATCGGCCCGAACACCGCCACGGCCGCGACCCAGTAGGAGAGCGGATCGATGGAGGCGAACGCCAGGAGCAACGGAGCGATCACCCACGTGGGCAGCGTCGGGATGAGAGCCACCAGCGGGCGCCACGCGCTCCAGTTGCCGGTTCTGGAGGACTCCGCGAGGAGCGCGAGGACGCCGACCAGCAGGATGAGCCCGGCGCCGTACATGGCGTACTGCGCGACGTCGAGGAGTCGGCGCACCAGGTCCGGAGTCGGCCGGGGTTCCTCGGACAGGACGAAGTGCAGTATCGGCAGGGTGTACAGCGCGGCGCACCAGGAGACCCAGGTGGTGGCGACGCTTGCCTGCATGCGGCGGCGGCGCCGTTCGACGGACTCGTCGGGCATCACCGGGCGAAGCCATGTCCGCAGCGCGCCGAACAGGAGGTCCGCGACGACGCTCGGGCGGGCGCCGGTGTCCTCGACCAGTGCTTCGAGCTCGCCGCCGTAGCGCTCCCGGAACGAGGGAGGATATGCCCGCAAGGCCAGCCTGACTGCCACGTCGATCACGCGTTTGCCACCCCCAGCCGGGTCAACCCCGTGCGTGCGAAGCGGGCCATCGCCCGCAGTTTGTCGTCGAGCACGGTCTGGCCCTCCGCGGTGATGCGGTAGGGCCGCCGACGCTCGTCCTCGTCCAGCGGCGCGACCAGGCCGCTCTCCTCCAGCCGCGCGATGGCGGCGTACAGCGTGCCCGGCCCGAGCTTGATGGACGTCTGTTCCTCGACGTCCTTGGTGATCGCGTAGCCGTGCTTGGGTCCGTCGGCCAGGCTGGCCAGGATCAGCAGCGCGGGTTCGGCCCAGCCGACGCGGTCCCGTTGACGCGGCATCGGGCACCTCCTTCGTTCCTCCCGACTACTACGTCATACGATACTACGTAGTACGAAGCAGTGATCCCGGATCGACCTGCACGGGCGAGGGTGTCCGCCGCGTCACTTCGCGAAATCGCGTCACTTCGCGAAATGGGGAATGAGCTCCATGAGCCAGAGCACGCAGGCCGCTTCGCTTCAGCCGCCACGCCCTGGCGGGAGCCCATAGCGCGAAGCACCGTCCTCGCTCAGGCGGAGCCCTTCGCCAGTACCGCCGGCCCCGGCTCCGCGTCGGCCTGTGTCGCCGCGGCCTTGACCATACGTGCCCGCGGGCCCTGGAACAGGTACGCCAGTCCGAAGCCCGCGCCCACGACCACCGCGCCGCCGGCCGCGTCCAGTACCCAGTGGTTGCCCGTGGCGACGATGGCCGAGACCGTGAAGAACGGGTGCAGCAGACCGAGCGCCTTCATCCACCACTTGGGGGCGATGATCGCGATCACGACACCGCACCACAGGGACCAGCCGAAGTGCAGCGAGGGCATCGCGGCGTACTGGTTGGTGAGGGCGGTGAGGGTGCCGTAGTCCGGCTTGGAGAAGTCCTGGACGCCGTGGACCGTGTCGATCATGCCGAGGGTCGGCATCAGGCGGGGCGGGGCCAGGGGGTAGAGCCAGAAGCCGACCAGGGCGAGGAGGGTGGCGAAGCCGAGGGAGGAGCGGGCCCAGCGGTAGTCGACCGGACGGCGCCAGTAGAGGACGCCGAGGACGGTGAGCGGGACCACGAAGTGGAAGGACTCGTAGTAGAAGTCGAAGAAGCTCCGCAGCCAGTCGACCTTGATCACGGCGTGGTTGACCATGTGCTCGATGTCGACGTGAAGGAAGCGTTCGAGGTCGAGGATCTGGTGGCCGTGGTGCTCGGCCGTCGCCCGGCCCTCGGAGTTGCTGCCGCCCGTCGCCGCCAGCCGGACCTTCTGGTACGCGGCGTAGGTGACGCGGATGAGCAGCAGCTCCAGGAGGAGGTTCGGGCGGGTGAGCACCCGGCGCAGGAAGGGCAGCAGGGGGACGCCCCGCAGGCGGGCGGGGACCGGCTCGGCGTACTCGGTCGGGATCGGGTTCTGGTAGTACGGCGACGTACGGGACAGGAACGGTACGGCGGTGGCGGCGGCGACGGCCGCGAGCAGCACGATGTTGTCCCGCAGCGGGTACAGCGCCGGCATGTTCGGCAGCATCATCTTGGCCGGGAGCGTGGTGACGAGGACCACCGCGACCGGCCAGACGTACCGGTCGGAGGCCCGCTTGCCGACCCGGCCGACGACGGCGAGCAGCACCCACAGCAGCTGGTGCTGCCAGGTGGTGGGCGACACGGCGATGGCGGCGCAGCCGGTGAGGGCGACCGCGAGCAGGAGCTGTCCGTCGCGGGCGAAGCGCACGGCGCGGCGCAGGCCGAGGACCGCGACGCCCGCGCCCAGGAGGAGGAAGAGGGATATCTCCAGCGGGCCGGTCAGACCGAGGCGGAGCAGGGCGCCGTGCAGGGACTGGTTGGCGACCTCGTCGGCCCGGCCGCCGAGGCCGACGCCCGCCATGTGGTGCACCCAGTAGGTGTACGAGTCGTGCGGCATCGCGGCCCAGGCGAGCGCGGTGCAGGCGGCGAAGGTGCCGGCCGCGGTCACGGCGGCCCGGCGGCGCGCGGTGAACCAGAGCAGCGGGGCGAAGAGCAGCACGGTGGGCTGGAGCGCGGCCGCCACGCCGATGCACAGGCCGCCGGCCCGCTCGCCGCGCACGGCGAAGCAGCCGAGGAGCACGAGCAGGACCGGGATGATGCTGGTCTGGCCCAGCCAGAGGGTGTTGCGCACCGGCAGGGACAGCATCAGCAGGCTGATGGCGACGGGCGCGGCCAGCAGCGAGGTGCGGCGGCCGACCGGCTGGGGCAGGGCGCGGGCGGCGACCAGGCCGAGGGCCACGACGAGCAGCAGCGTGCCGAAGGTCCAGCCCCAGCCGAGTGCCTGCTCGGCGGAGGCCGTGAGCGGTTTGAGGACCAGTCCGCCGAAGGGGGTGCCGGTGAATCTGGTGGAGTCGTAGAGCGAGCCCGTCACGTGCAGGACGCCGCCCCGGCCGACCCAGGTCTCCAGGTCGGTCAGTCGCTCCCCGCTGGGAGTGCTGAGGACGACGGCCATCTGCCGTATCCCGAGGGCCGCGACCACGGCCCACAGGCTCAGCCGGACCGCCGTCAGACGTGCCCTGGCGGTCCCGGCCGGCGTCGCCCCGAAGGCATCCGCCGGTCCCCCGCTGTGCTCCACGTTCGCCACGCCTCGTCGGCCTCCCGCCCCGTCGTCCCGCCGCGCGTCGCGCGCCGGGATCCCTCCGCGAACCCTATGAGGCTCGCACCACCCCCGGAGAGAGACGCAGGCAACCCCCGCTTCACCTGACGTCCGCTCGCCTTTTGTCCGGATGACGATAGTGCGAGGGGGGTGTGGTTGCTTCCCCGGGGCGCGAGAAGGATCACAGTGCGCCCTTCGCGGGCGGGTGCGGAGGCGGGGAGACGTCCGGGAAGTCGCCCTGGAACCAGGTCGTCCGTCGTGCCGTCTGAAGCCCTGTCCGGGGCAATCGGCGTGGCGGGGGGGGCTTGGTCCATGGTTGGGCTGCGGGGGTCGGGGCGGGCGCGCGTGCGGGTGCTGGCCGTTGTGCTGGCGGTGCTCGGCGTGCAGGTGGGCTGGCTCGTCGCGCCCGCCTACGCCTGTGGGTGCGGCGCGATGGTGCCGGACGCCCGGCAGCGGATCGCCGTCTCCAGTGAGGTGTCCGTGCTGCGCTGGGACGGGCGGCAGGAGCAGATCGTGATGCGCCTGACGGTCGTCGGCGACGCCGACCGGGCCGCGTGGATCATGCCGGTGCCGCACCGGGCCACCGTGGACCTCGGCGACCCGGCGCTCTTCGACGAGCTGAGCGCCACCGTCGCCCCCGCTCACCGCACCCGGCACCACTTCTGGCCCCAGAGCGGCGACTGGCCCCTCAGCTCCGGCGGGGACACCGCCGAGGCTCTGCCCGCCGCGGGCGCGTCCGGCCCGTCCGGCGTGGACGTGGTCGGCCGCCAGCGGCTCGGCCCCTTCGACGTGGCCCGGCTGACCGCCACGGACCCCGGCGCCCTGGACGGCTGGCTGCGCGCCAACGGTTTCGCCTTCCCCGACCGGCTGAAGGGCGCACTGCAGCCCTACATCGACCGGCACTGGGAGTACGTGGCGGTCCGGCTGGCCCCGAAGACCGCGGGCACCGCGCTGCAGGGCGAGCTCGACCCGCTCCACCTCACCTTCGCCGCGGACAGGCCGGTCTACCCGATGCGCCTGTCCCATCTGGCCCGCACCCCGCAGTCACTGGGCCTGTACGTCCTGGCCGACCACCGCATGGAGCCGCGTACCGCGATCGGCGGCGACCGGCCCCGGGTCGTCTTCGCCGGCCGGCTCGACTCCCCCAAGGGCGCGCTGGCCGAGCTGTCGTCGGGCACCCCGTATCTGACCGCCGTCGCCCAGGAGTTCCCCGACCCCTCGCGCATCGACTCCGACCACGAACTGCGGCGGGCCGCCGCTGACACGCCGTACCAGCAGGTGATCTACTCGGACCGGCTGCTCACGGTGGCCGGGATCCCGGCGTGGCTGCTCACGGTCGGTGGTGCGCTGGTGCTGGTGGCCACGGTCGCCACGCTGTCGGCCGTACGACGGTCGCGGCGGCCGGTCGTGCCCCCGCCGCCGGTCCAGCCGCCCCCGCCGCTGCGGCCGCCGTCTGCGCCGATCGGCTGACATTGGCCGACGCGGACCGGGATTCAGTGGTGTTGACTGGCATCAGACAGGAAAGGCGGAAGCTTGCATGAGCGGGTCGCAGCTCTGGGACGACGTCGACTTCTACTTCTCCACCCACCTCTCGCCGGACGACGAGGCGCTGCAGGCGGCCCTGCGCGACAGCGAGGCGGCCGGGCTCCCGCACGTCAACGTGACGGCGAGCCAGGGCAAGCTGCTCCAGCTCCTTGCCCAGATCCAGGACGCCCGGCACATCCTGGAGATCGGCACGCTCGGCGGGTACAGCACCATCTGGCTGGGTCGCGCCCTGCCGGAGGACGGTCGGCTGATCTCGCTGGAGTACAGCGCCAAGCACGCCGAGGTCGCCACCCGCAACATCGCCCGGGCGGGCCTGGAGCGGATCGTCGACGTGCGGGTGGGCCCGGCCCTGGAGTCGCTGCCCAAGCTCGCCGACGAGAACCCGGCCCCCTTCGACCTGGTCTTCATCGACGCCGACAAGGCGAACAACGCCAACTACTTGGAATGGGCGCTGAAGCTCACCCGCGCGGGCAGCCTGATCATCGTCGACAACGTGGTGCGCGACGGGCGGGTCCTCGACGCCGAGGGCGCCGAGCCGGACGTACGCGGCACCCGCGCCGCGATCGAGATGATCGGCTCCCACCCGAGACTGACCGGCACGGCGGTCCAGACGGTGGGCAGCAAGGGGTACGACGGCTTCGCCCTGGCCAGGGTGCTGGCCTGACGGTCGGGACACGGACGCCGGCCCGACCGTCCGCGGGGGCCGTCACGCCTCGTGGTAGAAGCCCACGTTGACGGTGCGCGGCCCGGTGCGGTCCGAGACGATGATCTCGCCGGAGCCGCCCCGGGGCAGCTGCACGCTCCCGCCGTAGGAGATGGTCTGCGCGTACTGCCCGACCGTCAGCCGGACCTCGGACGACGGGTCGGGTTGCGAGCCGCGCAGCCAGGTGACCTGCCAGCCGCCGTCCGGTCCGCACAGGAACTCCAGGTGGACCCGGGAGACGAACAGCCACTCCTCGGGCGTCACCAGCCGGCACACGGAGGCGTCCCGGCCCACGCGCAGCACGGCGCCCGGTTCACTCGGCGCGTCCGCCATCAGCATGCCGGCCGTGGCACCCGCGTCCGCCGCCGAGACGGAGGCCATGGTCAGTTCGAGCACGTGCGTTCCCCCTGAAACGTCCTTGCGCGGTGGCAGGATTGCCGCACCGCCGCCAGATGATAAAACGCCCGGCCGGGTCGCGTCCGGCACAATGGACTCATGACCGAGCGAAAGCCACCGGGCGTGCCGTTCGAGTCCTGGGTCGACAAGCAGATCCGTGACGCGCAGGGGCGCGGCGAGTTCGACCGGCTGCCGGGCGCGGGCAAGCCGCTGCCGCCGGGCACCGACACGTCGTACGACGAACTCTGGTGGGTCAAGCGGAAGATGCACCGCGAGGGCCTCGCCGTCCTGCCGCCCACCCTGGCCCTGCGCAAGGAGGCCGAGGACGCGCTCGCGGCGGCCTACGCGGCCCCCTCGGAACGGATCGCACGCAAGATCGTGACCGACGTCAACGTCAAGATCCGCGACATGATGTTCAAGCCGCCGCCCGGTCCCCCACTGGGCATGAAGCCGTACGACGTCGAGGCGATCGTCCGAGAGTGGCGCGAACGCCGGCAGTCGTAGGGGCCCCGGCTCGCGAGATTTTTCGGCCCGGTGTGTCGATCCGGTGGCAGTCCGCTCGCGTGCGGCGGACGGCGGCTGCTCGACAACCTGGGCGACGAGCGCATCGAGTGGCGCAAGACGCAGGTGCTGGACTGGCCGGAGATGCCGCATATTCGGTTGCGGGCGGTGCGGTCCCCGTCCTGACAATGGCCGGTATGAGCTGGACCATCGCCTCGGAACCCGTCGACTCCCCGGCCGCCGCCGCGCTCTGGCGTGCGTATTACACGGAGGTCAGCGACCGTTGGTATCTGCTGCACGAGGGACGGCGGACCGATCCGGCCGAGTTGGAGCGGGAGATCGTCGCCCGTTCGGGTGCCGAACTCGCTCCGCCCGGTGGGCAGTTGCTGGTCGGGTGGTACGACGGTGAGGCGGCCGGCAGTGCGGGCGTACGGCTCCTGGACGCGGAAACCGCCGAGCTCACCCGGGTGTTCGTGCGCGAGGAGGTGCGTGGCAGGGGTGGCGCGGCGCTGCTCGTGGCCGCCGCCGAGGAGGCCGCCCGTGCCCTCGGCGCGACCCGGATCGTCCTCGACACCCGCGGCGACCTGGTGGAGGCCCGCGCGCTGTACGCCCGGCTCGGCTACGCGGAGTCCGAGCCGCACAACGACGACACCTACGCGGAGCACTGGTTCCGCAAGGACCTGGGCGCCGCCCGGGAACCGCTCAACTGACCCTGGTCGCCCCGCTCCCGGCACCCTTCTGCGGCTGCTCGCACTCCGAGCCGCAGAGCTCGTCGGTCAGTTCCTTCACCAGCCGGGACAGATCAGTGGGGCGTCCGGGGCCCCACCAGTCGCCGAGGAGTTCGGCCAGGGAGTCCTCGCGGGCCCGCGCGAGCCGGTCGGCGGCCTCGGTGCCCCGGGCGGTGAGGACGAGTTCGACGCCCTCGCGGGTGCCGAGGCGGCGTTCCTCGATCTGGCGCTCTGCGTCGAGGAGCACGGTCAGCGGGAGGAGGCCCCGGTCGGCGAGCGCGCCCGGCTCCACCGAGCCGTACTTGCGCATCCGCAGCAGCAGCCAGCTCGCGGCGGGCAGCAGGTCGTACCCCGCCCGTTCGGTGATCTTCCGGTAGATCTCGCGCCGCCCCTCCCGGGTGCCGAGCAGGGACAGCGCGCGGCACACCTCGTCGTACGAGGACCGTTCGACCGGGTTGCTGGCCAGCGTCTCCGTCACGTCGGGCGCGGTGACCGAGCCGCGCAGCCGGTCCTCCTTCAGGAACCAGGCCAGGACGAAGCCGGCGAGGGCGACCGGAGCGGCGTACAGGAAGACGTCGGTGATCGCCGAGGCGAAGGCGTGCAGGGCCGCCGGGCGCAGTGAGGGCGGCAGGGCGCCGATGCCGCGCGGATCGGCCTTGAGCGCGTCCGCCGACACGCCCGTCGGCAGGCTCACGCCCCGGAAGGCGTCGGCCAGCTTGTCGGCGAGGCGGCCCGCGAAGACGGAGCCGAAGATGGCGACGCCGAAGGAGGCCCCGATCGAGCGGAAGAAGGTCGCGCCGGAGGTGGCGACGCCGAGGTCCTCGTACGAGACGGCGTTCTGCACGATGAGCACGAGCACCTGCATGACCAGGCCGAGGCCCAGGCCGAAGACGAAGAAGTACACGCTCATCTCGGCCGTCGAGCTGTGCTCGTCCAGCCGGTGGAGCAGGAGCAGGCCGAGCGTGGTGACGGCGGTCCCCGTGACGGGGAACACCTTCCAGCGGCCGGTGCGGCTGACGATCTGCCCGGAGCCGGCCGAGGAGATCAGCATGCCCACCACCATGGGCAGCATGTGCACGCCGGACATGGTCGGGGATATGCCGTGCACGACCTGGAGGAACGTCGGCAGGTAGGTCATCGCGCCGAACATGGCAAAGCCGACGATGAAGCTGATGACGGCGGACAGCGTGAAGGTGCGGATCCCGAACAGCTTGAGCGGGAGGACCGGTTCGGCGGCCCGCCGCTCGACCGCGACGAACGCGACGGCGAGGACGACGCCCAGCACCGCGAGCCCGACGATCTGCGCCGACCCCCACGCCCAGGTGGTGCCGCCGAGCGAGGCGACCAGGACCAGGCAGGTGGCGACGGCGGCGATCAGGAAGGTGCCGAGATAGTCGATGACGTGGTGAGCGGCCTTGCGCGGGATGCGCAGGGCGGTCGCGATCACGGCGAGGGCGACGATGCCGACGGGCAGGTTGACGTAGAACACCCAGCGCCAGCTCAGGTGCTCGGTGAACAGCCCGCCGAGCAGCGGCCCGAGCACACTGGTCGCGCCGAAGACGGCACCGAACAGGCCCTGGTAGCGGCCGCGTTCGCGGGGCGGCACGATGTCGCCGACGATCGCCATCGACAGCACCAGCAGCCCGCCGCCGCCCAGGCCCTGGAGCGCCCGGAAGCCGATGAGTTCCGGCATGTTCTGCGCCATGCCACACAGCGCCGAGCCGATCAGGAAGATCACGATCGCGGTCTGGAACAGCTTCTTGCGTCCGTACTGGTCGCCCAGCTTGCCCCACAGCGGGGTCGCGGCGGTCGAGGCCAGCAGATACGCCGTGACCACCCAGGACAGGTGCTCCAGGCCACCGAGG
Source organism: Streptomyces sp. NPDC054794 (assembly GCF_053611585.1). Taxonomy (NCBI): domain Bacteria; kingdom Bacillati; phylum Actinomycetota; class Actinomycetes; order Kitasatosporales; family Streptomycetaceae; genus Streptomyces; species Streptomyces sp. NPDC054794. The sequence goes on from NZ_JBSHAQ010000008.1 coordinate 102,546, forward strand.
TCGCTGACGATGGTCGGCAGCGCCGTCGACACGATGGTCTGGTCGAGCGCGGCCAGCAGCAGGCCGAGGAGCAGGGCGCCGATCGATACGAGGACGTTGCCTCGGACCTGCTCGGTGTCGTCCGCGTCCCGCGTCCTGCCGTGCGTGTCCAGCGTCATGAGACCTCCCGGGCTCTCGCGACTCACTCCATCGTGAAGCGCGTCACCCGTTATGGCCTGTTGAGTCCCCTGGATTCCCTTTGGAAGCCGGGATTCCGGGGGGCTTGGGGCAGCTGATGTGTGGGAGGTTTGCATAATCTCTGGAGCTCGCGAGGGGACGCGAGGGGAGGGGAACGAACACGTGAGGGAACCGAAGGGTCACCCGTGCCCGGAATGCGGCACACCCAGGGGGCCGGACAACACGCCGTCGTGCGGCTGCGCGCGGCGCGCCTCCGACGCCCTGCGCGAGACGCGTACGGCGGAGGCGGCAGCGGCGGAGGACTTCAATCCGCTGCGGATCCGGCCGTACGTCGAGATAGCCGACGCGGATGGGGGTGCGGGCGCAGAGGCGGGCGCGGGCGAGGGCAAGGGCAAGGGCAAGGGCAAGAGCAAGAGCAAGGGCGAGACGGGGGACGCGGTCGACGGCTCCGGGCCCGGGGCGGCCGAGGTCGAGGTGACCATGCCGCTGCGGCCGGTGCGCGCGGAGGACGAGACCTCCGTGCTGCCCACTCCCCTGGCGCCCTCGTCGGCCACCCCGAACGCCACGGACCTGCGGCTCTTCGAGGCGGGGCGGGACGGGCAGGACGAGCGGGCCGGGCTGGACGGGCTGGACGGGCCGGACGGGCTGGACGGGCCGGACGGGTGGGATCACGCGGCCGTGGCCGAGGACGAAGCCGAGGACGAGGACGAGGCGGGGTCGCGCCGCGGGAGGTCACGCCGGGGCGGCCTGCTGCTCGCCGCCGCCTGCGCCGCGGTGGTCGCGGTCGTCGCGGCGGCCGGTTTCGCGAGCGGGCTGTTCTCGTACGACCCGCCCGCGCGGGACGGGGCCGCGCCGCGGGAGGTACGGGAGAGCGTGCCCGTGGCGACGACGAGCGGCGCGGAGTCGACACCGGCGTCCGAGCCGGCGGCCCCGACGTCGGCGGCACCCTCCGTGTCGGCCTCCGCGAGCCCGAGCCCCTCGCCCACGCCGTCGGCCTCGAAGACGAGCGCGACACCGTCACCGACCTCGTCGCCCTCAACGCAGCCCACCCAGACGGCGACGGTCGCCGACACGGCCGACTCTCCGGGCCCCACCGATGCGCCGGTGCTCCGCCGTGGCGACCAGGGTGCCGAGGTGGTCGAACTCCAGCTCCGGCTGCGCCAGTTGAACCTCTACGTCGGAGACGCGAACGGCAACTTCAACCGGCCGGTCGAGGACGCCGTACGCAACTACCAGTGGGCGCGCGGCATCGACGAGGACGAACTGGGCGTGTACGGGCCGGTCACGCGGCAGCTGCTGGAGTCGGAGACGGCCGAGCCGTAGGCCGGTCCGGTCAGCCGATGTGCAGGCGGACGGTTCCGTCGGCTCCCGGCTCGGGCCGTACCCGGGTCAGGTCCGGGACGGTGACGTCCGGGGCGTGGAAGGAGGCGCGGGGGCCGACGCCCACGACGCGCATGCCCGCCGCGCGGCCGGCCGTGATGCCGGCGCCGGAGTCCTCGAAGACCACGCAGTCCGCGGGATCGACGCCCAGCTCCGCGGCGGCCTTCAGGAAGCCCTCGGGGTCGGGCTTGCTGGCGCCGACGGACTCGGCGGTGATCCGGATGCCGGGCAGGGGGAGGCCCGCGGCGTTCATACGGGCCGTGGACAGGGCGACGTCGGCGGAGGTGACGAGCGCGTGCGGCAGCTCCCGCAGCGCGGCCAGGAACTCCGGCGCGCCCGGGATCGCGACCACGCCGTCCATGTCCGCGGTCTCCGCCGCGAGCATGCGCGCGTTGTCGGCGAGGTTCTGCTCGACGGGCCGGTCCGGCAGCAGCACCGCCATGGAGGCGTGGCCCTGCCGCCCGTGCACCACCTTCATGACCTCGTCCCCGTCCAGCCCGTGCCGCTCGGCCCAGCGCCGCCAGATGCGCTCGACGACGGCGTCCGAGTTGACGAGGGTGCCGTCCATGTCGAGCAGGAGGGCACGGGCGGTGAGGACCGTGGGCGTGGCGGTGGCCGTCATCGGCAGCTCCAAGAAACGGAAGCGGGGCTCACGGACGAACCCCGAAGGAACAAGGCGGCCCCGCCCGCCGGTCAGGGAAAACGAGCGGGAGCCACTTTGTTCCTTCACGGTACAAAATCCGTCCGACACTCGCCACCGGCTTGGGCAACCGTTCACCGAGTCTTCAGAACCGCGGCCCCAGCGACCTTCGGACCCACGGCCCCGACGATCTCGGGGAGCGTGACCCCGGCGATCTCGGGATCCGTGACCCCGACGGCCAGGACTCACACGACCACCGTGCCCGGGGCCAGCCACACCCCGCACAGCCACCCCGCCCCCCACACACCCACACCCCGCACACCCACCCCGCCCCGGACGGCCAGGACTCACGCGGTGGCCGCCCCCCACAGGCTCCACACGCCCAGCGCCAGCATCAGCAGCGCGGCGACCTTCGTGATCAGTCGCAGCGGCACGCGCTTCATCAGCGCCCTTCCGCCGACGATGCCGAGCCCGGCCACCGCCCACAGCGCGAGGACCGCGCCGAGACCGACGGAGAGCGGGGAGTCGTAGCGGGCGGCGAGGTTGGCGGTCATGATCTGCGTGAGGTCACCGAACTCGGCGACCAGGATGAGCATGAAGCCCGCCCCGGCGACCTTCCAGAAGGACTGGTTCTCCGGCTGGCGCACATGCTCCTCGCCGTCGTCCTTCTTCAGCAGCAGCATCGCGCCGCCGGCGAGGAAGAGGACGCCCGTCACCGCGTGCACGACCTGCTGCGGCAGCAGCGTCAGCACGCTGCCCGCCGCCACCGCGAGCGCGACATGCAGCGCGAAGGCGGCGGCGACGCCCGCGAAGACGTACGAGGCGCGGTAGCGGGTGCCGAGGACGAGGCCGGCGAGCGCGGTCTTGTCCGGCAGTTCGGCGAGGAAGACGACGCCGAAGACGAGCGCCATCACGGTGAAGCTGATCAAAATCCCTCAATCGGTCGGGGGCCGCCCCACCGAGAGTGCTGCACATCACACAAAGACACCTCGGCACGGCAGCACACTCGTCACCCGTGCCGTACGGCACGGGCGTGCACTGCTTGCCGAAGGTCTCGCTGGCCGATCCACGCGGGATCCGCCTCCGGGCGCCGGCTCAGACGAGCTGAGCAGTATGTCGACGGTCCGGCGAAGAGCTACTCCCCTTCTGCGCTCCCCAGGGTACGTGATCGAAAGTTTGCACGTAAACCTTGTCGTGTCATGCACACGTCACTAACGTCTAACCGAAAACACACTCCACGGCAATACGGCGCCGCGAGCATTCCCTCGCCCGCGGTCCAACAGCCCACCCCCACAAGGGAGTTCGCATGCCGAAGTTCTACGCGCGTCGACGGCTCAGCATACTGGCGACCCTGACGGGTCTCCTAGCCTCTGCCGCCCTCTTCAACTCCCCGAGCGCCTCCGCCGCCCTCCCCACACCGGTCAGCGCCGCCACCGCCCGCAGCTACCTCTCCCAGCTCACCGTGGCCACCGAGAACCGCACCGGCTACAGCCGCGACCTCTTCCCGACCTGGATCACCATCTCGGGCACCTGCAACACCCGCGAGTGGATCCTCAAGCGCGACGGCTCGAACGTCGTCACCAACTCCGCCTGCACCGCCACCAGCGGCAGCTGGTACTCCCCGTACGACGGCGCCACCTGGACCTCCCCCTCCGACGTCGACATCGACCACCTGGTGCCGCTCGCCGAGGCCTGGGACTCCGGCGCCAGCCGGTGGACCACCGCCCAGCGCCAGGCCTTCGCCAACGACGTCACGCGACCCCAGCTGCTCGCCGTCACCGACAACGTCAACCAGGCCAAGGGCGACCAGGACCCGGCCACCTGGATGCCGTCGCGCACCGCGTACCGCTGCACCTACGTCCGCGCCTGGGTCCAGGTGAAGTACTACTACGACCTGTCGGTCGACTCCGCCGAGAAGAGCGCGCTGACGAACTACCTCTCCGGCTGTTGATCGGCCAACTGCTGATCGCCTGAGTCTGTCCGCCCCGCCCCGTCGTTCAATACCGTACGCATCGACACCGTACGGATCGACGACCGCGGTGAGCCTCCGGGGTGCGCCCCGGAGGCGAACCGACCGAGGAAGAGGGCGGGCGATCGCCGTGGCCGGACTGCTCCTGGGACCACTGCTGAGGTACGCCGACGACTCGTCCGCGACCGTATGGGTCGAGACGAGCCGTCCGTGCACGGCCGAGGTGCGCTGCGCCGACGGCGCCGGCGGCACGGCCCGCACCTTCCAGATGGCCGGCCACCACTACGCGCTGATCCCCGTGACGGGACTCATACCGGGCACGACACGGCCGTACGAGGTCTTCCTCGACGGCACGCGCGTGTGGCCGCGGGCCGAGTGCCGCTTCCCGCCCTCGGTGATCCGCACCCCCGCCGACGGGGACCCGGTGCGAGTCGCGTTCGGCTCCTGCCGCTGGGCCGCGCCGCCGGCCGACGGTACGGACCCGGTCGGCCCCGACGCCCTCGACTCGCTCGCCGCCCGCATGGCGGCCGACCCCGACGGCGAGCGCCCCGACGTGCTGCTCCTGCTCGGCGACCAGGTCTACGCGGACGAGACCTCGCGGGCGACCCGGCGCTGGCTGGCCGCGCGCCGCGATCTGGCGGACCCGCCGGGCAGCCAGGTCGCGGACTACGAGGAGTACACCCGGCTCTACTACGAGTCCTGGCTCGACCCCGAGGTGCGCTGGCTGCTGTCCACGGTGCCCAGCTGCATGATCTTCGACGACCACGACGTCATCGACGACTGGAACACCTCCGCCTCCTGGCTGGCCGACATGCGGGCCACCGACTGGTGGCAGGAGCGGCTGCTGAGCGGCCTGACCTCGTACTGGGTGCACCAGCACCTCGGCAACCTCTCGCCCGGGGAGCTGGCCGCCGACCCCGTCTACGCCGCCGTACGGGAAACCCCCGACGGCACCGACGTGCTGCGCGCCTTCGCCGCGCAGGCCGACGCCGACCCGGCCTCCGTCCGCTGGAGCTACCGGCGCGACTTCGGCCGGGTGCGCCTGCTGATGGTGGACACCCGGGCGGCCCGGGTGCTCGACGAGGACGGGCGCGCGATGCTCGACCCGGGCGAGGCGGAATGGCTGCGCGAACAGACGCTCCAGGACCGGAGCTCCTACGACCACCTCCTGATCGGCACCTCGCTGCCCTGGCTGCTGCCGCACCTGGTGCACGACGTCGAGACCTGGGACGCGGCCCTGTGCCGGGGTGAGCGCGGGGAGCGCTGGGCGCGGTTCGGCGAGAAGCTGCGCCGCCATGCCGACCTGGAGCACTGGGCGGCCTTCCCGGCCTCCTTCATGGCTCTGTCCGACCTCATCGCGGAGGCCGGCACCGGCCCCGACACGCCGGCGACGGTCTGCGTCCTGTCCGGAGACGTCCACCACGCCTACGTCGCCGAGCCGGCCTGGCCGGCCCGCACCCCCGACGCCCGTGTCCTCCAGCTCACCTGCTCGCCCCTCCACAACTCCGTGCCCTCCTGGATGCGCTTCGGCTTCCGCTTTGCCTGGAGCGCCCCGGCACGGCTGCTGGGCCGGCGCCTCACCCGGCACGCCGCGGGGCCGACCCCGCCGCTCAACTGGCGCAGAATCAGCGGCCCGTGGTTCGGCAACCAGCTCATGTCCCTTGTACTGCACGGCTGTTCGGCCCGGCTGCGGGTGGAGCGGGCGCGGTCGGACGGAACCCTGAAGACCTTGGAGGAGTCGCCCCTCACCGCCCCATGAGGGACAACCGTGACGTCTGGGACCGGCGTTGGATTCACCGGCGGGCGACGGCATGATGAGGCGGACCGTCCGCTTCCTGCGGACGTTTTGCCGCCCAGCGCCCCACACGCCCGGGAGTCATGTCCTTGTCTGCACCGACGTCTGCACCGACCGAGGTATCCGCAACGGTGTCCGTCGCCCTGGTCGGCGCCGGACCGCGCGGCACCAGCGTCCTGGAACGTCTCTGCGCCTCCGCACCGGAGCTCCTGCCCGCGGGAGTCCGGCTGCGAGTCCACGTGATCGACCCGGCGCCGCCCGGACCGGGCCGCGTGTGGCGCACCGCCCAGTCGCCGGAACTGCTGATGAACACCGTGGCCTGCCAGGTGACCCTGTTCACCGACGAGAGCGTGGACTGCTCGGGGCCCGTACGGCCGGGTCCGAGTCTGCACGAGTGGGCGGGCGGTGAGCTGGGGGCGGACGACTACCCGAGCCGCGCGCACTACGGCCGCTACCTGGAGTGGGTGTTCGGCGAGGTGGTGCGGCAGGCGCCGGACGCCGTGCGCGTCGAGACGCACCGGGCCCGCGCCGTACGGCTCGACGACGCCGCCGACGGCCGTCAGGTGCTGACGCTGGACGACGGCCGTGCGCTGCCGGAGCTGTCCGCGGTGGTGCTCGCGCAGGGCCACCTCCCGGTGGCCCTGGGCGCCGAGCAACGGCGCCTCGCCGACCACGCCGAGCGGCACGGTCTGCGCCACGTCCCGCCCGCCAATCCGGCCGACGTCGACCTCTCGCCGCTCGCCCCCGGCGAACCGGTGCTGCTGCGCGGACTCGGCCTCAACTTCTTCGACCACGTCGCCCTGTTGACCACCGGCCGCGGCGGCCGCTTCACCCGCGCCGCCGACGGCACCCTGCGCTACCTGCCCTCCGGCCGCGAACCGCGCCTGTACGCGGGCTCACGGCGCGGTGTCCCGTACCAGGCGCGCGGCGACAACGCGAAGGGTCCGTACGGCCGTCACACCCCGCTGGTCCTCACCCCGGAGGTGATCGCGGGCTTCCGCAAGCGCGCGGACTCCGGCGAGGCGCCGGACTTCCTGACGGAGATATGGCCGCTGGTGGCGAAGGAGGTCGAGACGGTCTATTACGAAGCCCTGGTGAGGAGTTGGGACCGGAAAGGGGAAAGGGCGGGGGAGGTCGTGGGCGCCGTCTCCGGGCGCTTTCGGGAGCGGTTCCTCGGGGCGGCTCACGGCGGCCCTCAAGAGGCCCGCGTCCTGGACGAGTTCGGGATCTCCGGCGCCGACCGCTGGTCCTGGGACCGGGTCTCACGGCCGTACGGCGGGCGCTCCTTCACCGGGCCGGACTCCTGGCGCGACTGGCTGCTCGGCCATCTGCGCGAGGACGCCGCCCAGGCCGCCCTCGGCAATGTCGCCGGGCCCCTGAAGGCGGCCCTGGACGTGCTGCGCGACCTGCGCAACGAGATACGACTGATCGTCGACCACGCCGGGTTGACCGGCGCCTCCCGCCGGGACCACCTGGACCGCTGGTACAGCCCGCTCAACGCGTTCCTGTCCATCGGCCCGCCCCGCCGCCGTATCGAGGAGCTGACGGCCCTGGTGACGGCGGGCGTGGTGGAGGTGCTCGGGCCGCGCCTTCAGGTGCGGGCGGAGGACGGGGCCTGGCTGGCCCACTCCCCCGACGTGCCGGGCTCGGCCGTGCGTACGACGGCCCTCGTCGAGGCCCGCCTCCCGGAACCGGAACTGCGCCACACCGCCGACGACCTGCTCGCCGGGCTCCTGAAGACCGGGGCCTGCCGGCCGCACGCGGTGGACGGCTACGAGACCGGCGGGCTGGACGTGACACCGCGGCCGTACCACCTGATCGACCGCCAAGGACGCCCGCACGCACGTCGGCTGGCGTTCGGCGTGCCCACGGAAGGGGTGCACTGGGTGACGGCGGCCGGGGCCCGGCCCGGCGTGGACTCGGTCACGCTGTCGGACGCCGACGCGGTGGCGAGGGCGGTTCTGCGGGTCGCGGGGGCGGAAGCGGAGGCGGAAGTGGAAGCGGAACCATGGCCGAATGTTGAACTTGCAAGCATTGATTAGGTCTGCGGTCTGCCTGACCTGAGCTCCATCGGGGCGGGCACCGACCGCGGCACCCTCGACGCCGGCACCTGGCCCGGCTGGTACGCGGCCGTGATCCAGCTCGTCGCCGGCGGCCTCGTACTGCTGCCGGTCCTGTTCTGCTGGGCGTTCTTCCTGCTGGTCTTCACCGGCTCTGGCGCCTTCGGCCTGGACCGGCTCTTCGCCCGGCGCACGGCGGGCACGGCACGGCCGGCGGCGGAGCAGACGCCGCCGGTCGCGGCCTGACGGACCGGGCCTCGGTCTCGGCGCCCTCGTCCGGTGCGCGTTGACAGACTGTGCTCACCACGACAGCCCCCCGTGACCCTCCTGTCACACGCTCGGCGTACGCTGTATGGCTGTTATCGGGGGAGCAACGGGGGAGCTTGTCGTGTTCGAAGGTGTGGTGTCGCTGGTCGCGGGCCCATGGATCTATGCCGCGGTGGGCCTCTCGGTCCTCCTCGACGTCTTTCTGCCGGTGCTGCCGAGCGGGGTGCTGGTGATCACGGCGGCCACGGCGGCCGCCGCCGGGTCCGGCGCGACCACCGGCCATGTGCCCGACATCCTCGCGCTGGTCCTGTCCGCCGCCACCGCCTCGGTGCTCGGCGATCTGGTGGCCTACCGCCTGGCATGGCTGGGCGGGGAGCGCCTGGACCGGGCGATAGCCCGCTCCCGGCGCCTCACTACCGCGCAGGAACGTCTCGGCGCGGCCCTGGCCCAGGGCGGCGGCGCGCTCGTGATCCTCGCCCGCTTCGCCCCGGCCGGCCGGTCCGTCGTCTCCCTCTGCGCGGGCGCCGCCCACCGCCGCCCGCGCGACTTCCTGTTCTGGTCGGCCCTGGCCGGCCTCTCCTGGGCCGGCTTCAGCGTCGCCCTCGGCTACTTCGGAGCGCAGTGGCTGGGCGCCACCTGGCTGGCGACGGCGGTGTCCCTGACGGCGCTGTTCGGGGCGGGGGCCGTGGCGGCGTACCTGATGCGCCGACCGGCGGCGTCCTGAAGGCCGTAGAGAAGTAAAGAAGGACAGAGGTACAGAAGGACATAGAGGACGACGGGGCTAGACCGCGTCGCGCGCGGCCTGTCCCCGTACCTGAAGGTCTCCGAGCAGTTCGGCCGTGGCCGCCGCCACCGCGTCCACGGCCCGCTCGAACACCTCCCGGTTGTGGGCGGCGGGGGCCCGGAACCCGGACACCTTCCGTACGTACTGCAGGGCGGCGGCTCGAATCTCCTCCTCCGTGGCCTCTTCGGGCAGCGCGGGCGGACGCAGGGTCTTGATACTCCGGCACATGCCCCCAGTCTCGCCCACACCACCCCACCCTGCGAAGATCCCTCCCGAAGGCGGCCACCGATCCCGGGGCCGACCGAGGAGAGGAACGACATCATCATGGCGAACAAGCCGAACGAGCCGAACGAGCCGAACAAGACAGACGCTGCGGGTACGGCGGACGCGAACGGCGCCGGTGACCGGCTCACGGTCGCCGTCCTCGGCCCCGGCGGCGTGGGCGGTCTCCTCGCCGCCCTTCTGTCCCGGGCCGGTCACCGGGTGATCTGCCTGGCCGGGGACGACACCGTCCGCGCCCTGCGGGACACCGGAATCCGGGTCCGCAGCGGGCAGTTCGGGGACTTCACCGCCCCGGTGGAGGCGGACACCGAGCTGCGCGCACCCGTGGACGCCTGCCTGGTCACGGTCAAGCAGACCGCCCTCGACTCCGCGCTCACCCGCGTCCCGCCGACCGCTCTCGGCGACGGCCTCCTCGTACCGTTCCTGAACGGCGTCGAGCACCCCGCCGCCCTGCGCGAGCGCTACCGCCCGGACCGCGTCGCCCCCGCGGTGATCCGCGTGGAGTCGACCCGCCTCTTTCCCGGAGTGATCGAACACGGCAGCCCCTTCGCCGAGATCGACCTGGCCGGGGACCCGGTGCCCCGCCCCCGTCTCGACGCCCTGGCGGCGGCCCTCGCCGGCGCCGGACCGGCCACCCGTGTCGTCGAGGACGAGACGTCGGCGCTGTGGGCGAAGATGTCGTTCCTCGCCCCGTTCGCCCTGCTGACCACCCGCCACGGGCTCCCCCTCGGCGACGTACGCACCGGCCACCGGGTGGAGTTGACGGCCCTCGTCGAGGAGACGGCCGCGGTCAGCCGCGCCTGCGGCGCCCCCGCCGACCCGGACCGGGCCCTCGCCCGCTACGACGCCTTTCCGCCCGGCACCAAGTCGTCGATGCAGCGTGACGCGGAGGCCGAGCGGCCGCTCGAACTCGACGCGATCGGCGGCGCGTTGCTGCGCGCGGCCGAACGCCACGGCGTGCCCGTGCCCGTGGCGGCCCGCCTGGTACGGGAGTTGCGGGAAGCCGGCCACTGAGCGACTTCAGCGGGTGACCAGTTGCCCGGCCGGCACCAGATGCACCACGGCGAGCGCGCCCGCCGTGGACGGCATCCCGGTGTCGCGCCGGGCGGCGTCGGGTGGCGCCGATCGCCGCGTCGGCGGGCGGGACCGCCCGCGGGACTCCCTCGCCTCCCGGCAGGACCTGGCAGAGCCTCGAACCAACGACCGACCGCACCGCCGCGGCCCGCGCCCCCGGCGCCGAGATCACCGCCGCACCCACCGCCGACCAGCGCGAACTCCCGCGCGAGACCCTCCGACGGCCCGGGCGGGCCTGCCCACGGACCGGGCACTCGTTCGCATGAACCTCCGGAACGAACTCGCCTCCCAAAATCGAACAGGCGTAGCATTGCCGCGTGGCTACGACCTATGACTTTCCGAGTGACCTCCTCGCCGGTCAGGAGGAGCTGCATCAGGTCCGGGCCGAGCTGTCGGCCCTGCTGAAACGGCTCCCCTGGTCGGTCACGCCGCTGGACGCCTTCAGCGACGACAACGGCTGGCGGAAGGTGGAGCGCCCCGCCTCCCCCGGCTGGACGGCCGACGAGCAGGCCGAGGTGGAGAAGCTGCGACAGCGCGAGCACGAACTCGCGGTCTTCGTCAGCGGCCACCGTTTCTGGGCCGAGGTGGCGGCGGCGGAGCGCGTGGACGCCCGTATGAAGCTGAAGCACGCGCGGGAGAACGAGAACAACACCGAGGGCGACTGAACGGCGGTACACACGAGAAGACCCCGGCCGTCCGACGGCCGGGGTCTTCTTCCTGGAGTGGGCGCGGACGGTTTCGAACCGCCGACATCCTGCTTGTAAGGCAGGCGCTCTACCCCTGAGCTACGCACCCAGAACGATTCGACAGCCTACCCTGCCGGGGCCGCTGTCCCGCAAACCCGTATCGCGAACCGCGAACTGACCGGCCCGTGTGTTCGTCTACAACGGGTGGGAGAATGACTCCACGCAGGGCGGACCACGGCACAGGAGAGGGATGTGGCGGCGACACCCCGAGGGGCCGGCGGTGGCACCCGGCGCTGGTTCGGCGGGCGGGCCGAGAGCCAGAGAGCCGAGGCGCAGGCGGCCAAGGACGCCGCGGCCGCGGCGTTCTACGAGCTCGACACCGCCCAGCGGGATCTCAGGATCTCGATCGAGACCATCACGGCGGTGGACGACACCCCCGCCGCCCGGCGCGCGGTCGCCGACTTCGAGGCGCTGGGGCGCCGGATCGACGAGGTGAGTCACCGCTACATCGAGGCCGTCGACGCGCACGACCTCGACCGGCACGACCTGGAGGCCTCGGTGGCCTCCCGGGCGCGCTCCGAGCTGACCGCCGCCAAGGACGAGCTGGTCCGCGTCAAGGAGGAGCTGGACCGTTTCGGCAACGGTCTCGGGCCGCTGCTCGGCACGGCCGAGACCCAGCTCGCCCGTCTCGCGCCCGCCGTCGAGCGGGCCCGTCAGGCGCTGCTCGCGGCCTCGGGCGGCCTGGACGCGCTGCGGGAGGCCGGGCTGAAGGCGGACGATCTCGCCGCGCGGCTGGCCGCCCTCTCCCCCGAGCTGACCAAGCTGAACCAGGGTGCCGGGCAGCACGGCGTGCAGCAGACGCTGGAGCGGGCCGAGCGGGTCCAGCGGGAGGCCGGGGCGATCCGCGTGGAGGCGGAGCGGCTGCCCGAGAAGGCCGCCGAGATCGACCACCGGCTGGTCAGCCTGCGGACCCGGGCCCAGGCCCTGACCACGCGCGCCGGGCAGGTCGACCCGGTGCTGAGCGAGCTGCGGCGCCGGTTCGCCGCCGCCTGCTGGCAGGACCTGCAGCACGTGCCGGAGCAGGCCACGCAGAACGTGCGGCAGGCCGAGCAGAAGCTGGCGGAGGCGCAGACGGCCCGGGACGGCCAGCGCTGGCCGGACGCCACCGCGCTGCTGTCGACCGTACGAGCGCTGCTGAACACCACCGACGAGGCGGTCTCGGCCGCCGGGGACCGGCTCCAGCGGCTCAACGCCGTGCAGAAGGACCCGCAGCAGGAGATCGAGCGCACCCGGTTCGCCATCCGGGACGCCCAGCGGCTGGCCATGACGGGGCGCTCGACGCCCGATCCGCGGCACGCGGGGCCGCTGGACGACTCGGTGAACCGGCTGGAGCGCGCGATCACCTCGTTGCAGGGCCGTCACCCCGACTACTGGCACTTCCTGACCGAGACGGAGGCCGTGCGGCAGACGGTCGCCCGGGTGGTGTCGCAGATACGCGAGGAGCGCGGCGGCCCCCACTGAGCGGTTTGCCGCCGAGGCATCGCGGGCGGATATTGGGACATACGTATGTCCTCCGCTGGCCAAGCGAAGGAGGCGGACATGGCCACGCATTCAGCGCATCGGGAGACGCGGCGGATCCGGTTCGACGAGCATCTGCCCGTCGACCACCGCCTGAACACGGTCTATCGGGTCGGCGCCGGCCTGATGGGGCTGTTCCTGCTCGTCTTCGGCATCTTCGGCGTCATCGACAAGATCGGCTTCTTCGACACGGGCGGCGACACCGTCATCGGCCTGAACACGAACGGCTCGCTCAGCATCCTGTCGATCGGCGTCGGGGTACTGCTCCTGGTGGGCATGGCGATCGGCGGGAACTTCGCGTCGACGCTGAACATGACCCTGGGCATCCTGTTCATCCTCAGCGGCTTCCTGAATCTCGCGCTGCTCGACACCCCGTACAACTTCCTGGCGTTCAAGATCCAGAACGTGCTGTTCAGCTTCGTGGTCGGCCTGCTGCTGATGGTCTTCGGGATGTACGGACGGGTGAGTTCGACCCTCCCGCCCGACAACCCGTACTGGCGGGCCCGCCACCCCGACGCGGCCCGATAGGAACCGGCGGGCGGGGCGGGCCCGGCAGGGTCAGGTGCGGTAGGCGTAGAACGCCGCGTTCGGGTACGACGCGACCAGGCTCGCCACCGACCGGTTGTAGGTGTTGGTGGAGTGGTACGACACGTACGGCACGCCCTGCGAGCTGCGGTAAGTGACGATCATGGAGTGGTCCTTGGACCCGTCCTTGTTGAAGTCCATCTGCAGCACGTCGCCCAGATCGAGCTGGTAGACGTTGGCGAGGCTGGTGGCCCGCTTCGAGGACAGGGCGAACCAGGAGAACTCGTTGACGCCGACGAACGAGTCCGACTGGATCTCCGAGTTGCCGAACCACTTGTGGAAGTCGTACGTGTAGCCGGGTACGTGCTTCCAGCCGCCCGCCTTCAGCGCCTGGCTGACGAAGTTGGTGCAGTCGCCGCCGGCACCCTGACCGTTGTAGTCGGGGTAGTCCGGGTTGTAGTTGTTCCAGTACTTCCCCGCGTACGCCACCATGGCCTTGTAGTCATAGCCGCTGGCGGAGAAGTTCTTCGGATTGGCGGGCGCCGGCCACCCGGTGGCCGCGCGGGTCGCCGTCGGCGGGCTGTCGTCGGCCGGGCTGGCCTTCACCGCGACGGTCGGCTGCTTGGCGACCTGGTTCACCGCGATGTAGCCGTTGTCGGTGTCGCGGACGTCGGTCAGCTGCCAGGTGCCGTGCCGGTCGGCCCGGAAGGTCAGCTCGTGGTGGGCCTGGAAGCCGGTGGTCTTCGGCTCGGTGCCCTTGACCTTGGCGTAGGTCAGCGTGGTGATCTCGGTGACGTCGGCCTTGGCCGTGCGTCCGGTGACCCGCGTGGCGTCCAGGGTGACCCGGGTGCTGGCCCCGCTGTACTTCTCGCCCAGCCGCGCGAGGCGGCTCTGGCGGCCGCGCAGTTCGGTCAGCGCGGAGCCCTCCTCGCGCGACTGCGCGGAGGACAGCCGGACGTCACCGGAGAAACCGGTGGTGGTCCGCTTCTTGTGCCCCCCGTCCACCAGGGCGTCCGTGCGGTCGGTGAAGACCGCGTCGGCCAGCCGCTGGAAGGTCGCCTTGGTCGCGGCGTCCACCGTCGGGTCGTCGACGACCGCCGCGCCCGCGCTCCAGTTGGGCACCAGGGCCACTCCGGCGACCACCGAGGCGGCCGCCGCCGTGACTATGGCGGTGCGGCTGCGCTTACGGCTCAGTTTTCTCGATTTCAATGATGTTCCCCTCTACACCGGTACTCCTACCGGGGGATGGCATCTTCGCATGGGGTGTGTGCCGGTTGTGAAGGGGGTTACACAAGTGGAATCACCGGTCCACGGAGGTCACTTGACCACGGCGGACCAGTTCCCCGGGGACTGCGCCGGGTCCAGGCTGCGCAGATTCGCCAGAGTCTCCGGCTTCTGCGCGTCCATCCAGGCCGCAAGTTCCTTGAAGGAGACGCACTTGACGCCCTTCTTCGTGCACACGTTCTTGACGACCTGGTCGATGGACTTCATGTAGATGCCGCCGTTCCAGTCCTCGAAGTGGTTGCCGATGAACAGCGGCGCCCGGCTGCCGTAGTACACGCGGTTGAATCCGGCCATGTAGGCGTCGACCGTCTGCTGCTCCCACTGCGGGTACTCCGCCGGATTGCCGTCGGTCTCCCCGTCGGACTGGTTGTACAGGAAGTTGAAGTCCATGGACAGGGCCTGGATCTTGTCCCCGTACGGCAGCAACTGCAGCGGGAAGTCCCAGATGCCGTTCTTCTTCGTCGGCCATATCTGGAAGTCGCCCGTGGAGCTGGCGTCGTACTTCCAGCCGTAGCTCTTGATGGCCTTCAGCAGGTTCGGCTGGCCCTCCAGGCAGGGCGCGCGGCCGCCGGTGACCTCCCGCTTGAAGTCGAAGGGCAGCGCGGGGATGTCCTTGAAGCCGGTGTTGGTCTTCCAGTTCTCCACGAGCGAGAAGAACTGGTCGATCTCCTGCTTCCAGTCCTCGACGCTCCAGTCCTTGCCGCTGCCCTTGGTCTCGCAGAAGTGGCCGTTGAAGTGGGTGCCTATCTCGTTGCCCTCGCCGTACGCGAGGCGGAGCTGCTCCAGCGTGGTGCGGATGTGCTCGTCCGTCGGGTAGTCGATGGCCGCGGCGCCGGGCTTGTGCTGGGGCGGGTGGTAGAGCTCCTTCTTGCTCTTGGGCAGCAGGTAGATGCCGGTGAGGAAGAACGTCATATGGGCGTCGTACTGCTTCGCCAGCTCCCGGTAGTGGGAGAAGAGCTCGTCGTCGCCCTGCAGCGCGCCGTCCCAGGAGAAGACGACGAACTGGGGCGGCTTCTCACCCGGCTTGAGCCGCTCGGCCTTGAACTCGCCCTTCTGCGGGCCGGTGTAGGAGGTCGATCCGTCACCGAGGATCTTGGTCTTGCCGTCCCACTTGGGCTCCCGGCTCGGCTTCGCCGTGGCCTTGTCCTGGCCCTTGGCGGACGCGGCGGGCGTGGTGCTGTCCTGGCGGGTCAGCACCAGGAAGCCGGCCACCAGCGAGGCCACGACCAGGAAGGCCGTCAGGGTCATGACCTCGGGGCGGGTGGCGCGGCGAGGGGCACGGCGGCGGGCACGGTCCCGGCGGCGGCGGCCGGACGGCGACTTCCTGTTCATGCGCGGCTCATTCTGCGAGGGGGGGTGGGGGCGGCACGGCGACCGGAGTCAACCGAGGCCCGCGGCCTTCGCCCATATGACGTACGGAACGCTAGTGACGGTTGTACCGTCCAGACCCTTGAGTGGCAGAGGTTCCAGACTCTTGGCCAAGTCCATGCGGTAGACGACGATCGCGGTCGACACCGAATCGACCGTTCCGGCGTACCAGGCGGCGGTGTCGTCCTCGGTGGTACCGGCCTTCCCGCCCGCCGTCACGGCGGCGCCGGACCGCCCGCCGGTCGGCGCGGTGGTGATGGCCTCCGGGTGGGCGGTGAGCAGGGAGTCGGTCAGCCCCTGGGAGACCTGCTTGGCCACCTCGGCGCCGAACGCCCGGCGCGGGGCCGGGGTGCTCAGCCCGACCACCCCGCCGTTGCGGGTGATCTTGCGGACCGAGTACGGCTCGGTGTGCAGGCCCGCCGCGGCGAAGGTGGCGTACCCGCTCGCCATCCGGATCGCGCTCGGCGTGGAGCTGCCCAGGGACAGGTCGGGCACCTGCCGCCCCATGCTGGAGGAGAGCAGGCCGGCCGCCTCGGCGGTCTTGCGCACCTTGTCCAGGCCGGTGTCCATGCCCAGCTGCATGAACGGCGTGTTCACGGACTCGGCGAGCGCCTTGGCCAGGGTGATCTGCCCGTACGACTGCCTGCCGTCGTTGTGGGCGGCGACCCTCTTGCCGCTGCGGTCCCAGTACGGGCCCTCGGGCGTGGTGACGGGAACGCCGTCGTCGCCGTCGTAGAGGCTCTGCGGGGTGACCGGGGTCGCGGGCCCGTTGCGGGTCTTGTGGACGCCGTGCTCCAGGCCCGCGGCGTAGACGAACGGCAGGAACGCCGAACCGGCCTGGACGGTGGCCGCGTTCGACTCGTTGAAGCCCTGTTTACGGTGGTCGGGGCCGCCGTAGACGGCGATGATGCGTCCGTCGGTGGCCACCGAGGCGGCGCCGTAGTGGGCGGTCTTCGCCTCGTCGGCGTGGTCACGCTGCGCCTGCCCCCGGGCCTTGTCGACGGCGTCGGTGAGAGCGGTCTGCCGTTTCCGGTCGAAGGTCGTATATATCTGGTAGCCGCCGAGATCGAATTGCTTGTCGGAGATGTGCCCGGCCTTCTTGGCGTACTGCTGCGCGAGTTCGACCAGGTAGTCGGTCTGCTTTCCGGTGTCGTACGCGCGGGCCGTCTTGAGCGGCTCCGGGAATTTCCGGTACTTGGCGCGCTCGGACGGCGACAGTTTGCCGATCTTGACCATGCGGTCGAGGGTCCAGGACCAGCGCTCCACCGCCCGCTCGTGGTTGGCCTGGCTGAGCGTGGGGTCGTAGAGTCCGGCGCCCTTCAGCAGGGCGGCGAGCATGGC
This sequence comes from Streptomyces sp. NPDC054794, assembly GCF_053611585.1. NCBI lineage: Bacteria > Bacillati > Actinomycetota > Actinomycetes > Kitasatosporales > Streptomycetaceae > Streptomyces > Streptomyces sp. NPDC054794. Next base: position 119,756 of record NZ_JBSHAQ010000008.1, read on the forward strand.
GGCCTCGCTGGCGTTGAGCCGGCCGACGTCCTTGCCGTAGTAGGCCTGGGCCGCGCGCTGGATGCCGTAGGTGCCGCGGCCGAACCAGCTGGTGTTGAGGTAGCCCTCCAGGATCTGGTTCTTGCTCATCTTGTTGTCGAGCTTGAGCGAGATCATCGCCTCGGTGAACTTGCGGCTGACCGTCTGGTTCTGGGTGAGGTAGACGTTCTTGACGTACTGCTGGGTGATCGTCGAGCCGCCCTCGGTGTCCCCCTGGCCGATGGTCCGCCACAGCGCCCGGGTGATGCCCTTGAAGGAGATGCCGGGGTCGGAGTAGAAGCTCTCGTTCTCCGCGGCGAGCACCGCCCAGCGCACGTCCTCGGGTATGTCCTTGAGCGGCATGTTCTGCCGCTGCACCCAGCCGGTGCGGGCCATCGGCGTCCCGTCGGCCCAGTAGTACACGTTGTCCTGTTGCGTGGCGTACGTGTTGAGATTCTCCGGTATGTCCGTGAGTTCGTAGGCGACGAACAGGAACAGGAACATCAGGCAGACGCTCGTCAGCGCGCCGCCGGCCCACTGGCGCCAGGAGGGCACCCAGCGGCGCCATCCGGTGCGTCCGGGGCGCGGGTACAGGGGCTTCAGGCGGCGGGCGTAGGGGGCCAGTGGAGCGAGCCTGGGGCCCGCGACGGCGCGGACCCGGGCGAGGGCGGAGGCGCCGGTCGCCAGGGCGCGGGCGCGGGGCGACAGGCGGGCGCTGCGGCGGCGCTCGGCGCGGCCCCCGGAAGCCGGCTTCTCCGGCGGCGGGGGCACGCGCAACTGCATCGTGGCGTCCACGCGGAGCGCCTCGACGTTCAGATGAAGCGTCTCGTCCGACGCCGGCTCACCGGCTCCGGACCGGGCGTGGTCCTCGCCCTCCGGGTCCTGCTTGCGCTGCCATGCGTCGCTCATGACTGCGTCTCCCCTCGCACTCGGTCTTGCTCGCGCGGTGAGACACAACAGCAGGTGGACAGGCCGCGGCGGGCGCGGCGCTTCGAGCCCCCCTCAACCCCCGGTCTTTTCGGCTCCTCGCGGCCAGCCTAAATTAGCAGCGATCTTTGCAAAATCTCCTCACGAGGATCGGACAGAAACGAACACTCATGAAATTCTGAGCGGCCGTGGCGAATGTCACTCCGGTTAACCTGGGCGCATGCCTCGCTACGAATACCGCTGCCGGACCTGCGGCGACACCTTCGAACTCAGCCGCCCCATGGCGGAGTCGGCCGCCCCCGCCACCTGCCCGACGGGCCACGCCGACACGGTGAAGCTCCTCTCGACGGTCTCCGTCGGCGGCTCCACCTCCGCCCCGACCCCCGCGCCCCGAGCGGGCGGCGGAGGAGGCGGCGGTTGCTGCGGCGGGGGGTGCTGCGGCTGAGGCGGCTACGGCCGGCGCGGCCGGGACAGCTGCCACCGGGACGGGGGACACGGCTCGGACAGCCGACGTGGCTCGGACGGCTACCGTGGCCGGGTCGGCCGACGCCGCCCAGACAGCCACCGCCGCTTGGACGGCCAGCGCGGCTGGGACGGTGCCGCCGCTCGGACGGCGAGCGCGGCTAGGACACCTGGCGCGGCTGGGTCGGCCGACGCGGCTGGGTCGGCCGACGCGGCTCGGACAGCTGCCACCGCCGGGACGGCCACCGTTGCTCGGAGAGCCGACGCGCAGGAATGACCACCGCCCGCGGACAGCCAACGCCGCCCGGACAGCGACGCGGCCAGGACGGCAAGCGCGACTCAGACAGCTGCCACCGCCGGGACGGCCGACGCGGCTCGGACGGCTGCCTGGCCGGTCGGCCGACGCGGCTCGGACAGCTGCCACCGCCAGGACGGCCACCATTGCTCGGACAGCCGACGCGCCAGAACGGCCACCGCCGCGGACAGCCAACGCCGCCCGGACAGCCGGCGCGGCTAGGACGGCCGAGGCGGCTCGGTGGGGCGGCGTGTTGCGCGTAGGAACTCTCGTAGGATCCGTTCGCCCGCCAGCACGCCACGCTCCGGGAGTGCGGTGATCGCCGGGGCTGTCCACTCGGCATCGGCGAGTTCGCCGTGGCCGGGGCGCCAGCCGCGGTCCGCCGCCAGGAGGAGGTCGGCGTCCAGCAGCGAGTCGCCGGCCGCGAGGGTGAGCTCGGCGCCGGTGCGGCGGGCCACCTCGCGGACCGCCGCGCTCTTGGTCAGCGGCTTCGGTACGGCGTAGATCTTCCGGCCCTGCAAGGACACCGTCCAGCCCCGGTTCTCCGCCCACACCGCGAGCTCCTTCACCCACTCCTCGGGCAGCAGCTCGCGCTCGACGACCAGATAGGCGAAGAGGTCCTCGGCGACCCGGTGCTTGCGCACCCAGGCCGGATCGGCGGTGGCCATGAGGTGGTCGCGGATCTCGTCCAGCGGCGCGCACTCGTCGGCCAGCCGGGCGAGCACCTCGGCGTGCCAGTCGAGGTCCGAGACCCCGTCCACCAGCAGATGGCCGCCGTTGGCACAGATGGCGTACCGCGGCGCCGGGCCCGGCAGGTTGATCCGCTGGTACTGCTTGCGGGTGCGGGTGGTCGTCGGCACGAACACCGCCGCGTCACCGAGATCGGTCAGCAGCGCGGCCGCCGTCTCGGTCAGGTACGACAGCGGCCTGCTCTCGTGCACCTCCACGCACAGCAGCCGGGGCGCCCGCGCGTCCGGCATGGTCAGGGCCAGGGCGGCCGAGGAGTAGATCAGCGTACGGTCGAGGTCACTCGCCACCAGCACCGGCATCAGACCGTCACCGCCTTGCCGTCGGCACCCGTCGCGCCGCGCGTGTACTTGGGGTGGATCAACCCGACACAGGTGTACGGGAGTTCGTCGACCTCCTCGACGGGTACGCCTCTCTGCTCGGCCAGCAGACGCACATGGTCCAGGTCCGCTCCCGCCCCGGCCCGGGCGAGGATCTTCCAGGGCACCCGGCGCAGCAGCACCCGGGTCGTCTCGCCGACGCCGGGCTTGACGAGGTTCACGTCGTGGATGCCGTACTCCTCACTGATCCGCTCGACCGCCGCCCAACCCTCCCAGGTCGGCGTCCGGTCGGCGGACAGCAGCTCCTTGACGGCCGCGTCCACCGTGTCCGTGACCTCCGCGAAGCGCGCGCAGACCGCGTCCAGGAAAGCGCCCGACACATCGGCGCCGGCGAGTTCGCGGTAGAACTTCGCGCCGTGGAAGTCGTTCGGTCCGACCAGGTCCGCGCGCAGGACCGTACGGGAAATCAGTCCGGACACCGTCGAGTTGAGGCAGGCGGACGGGATGAGGTAGTCCTCGCGGGTGCCGTAGGTGCGCACGCACGAGCCCGGGTCGGCCAGCACAGCGATCTCCGGGTCGAAGCCGGTGATGCCCTCGGCCTCCTCGAACTCCTTGACCGCGTCAGCGAGTTCGCGGGTGATCGCGCCCTTGCCGGTCCAGCCGTCGACGAACACGACGTCACGCGGGTCGTGGTGGGCGGCCAGCCAGCGCAGCGCGTTGGCGTCGATGCCGCGGCCGCGCACGATGGAGACGGCGTAGTGCGGCAGGTCGAGTTCGTACCGGAACCGGGCCCAGCGGCGCATCAGCACGCCGACCGGGGTGCCCGCGCGGGCCAGGGAGACCAGCACCGGCCGGGGTGACCGTTCGGCGATCACGGTCTCGGTGACCACGCCGACCGCGTGCGCGACACGGGCGGCGGAGACGTCGAGGGCCGCGTGGAACAGCTCCTGGTAGTGCTCGCTGGGCTGGTATTCCACCGGCAGCGACTCGGCGTAGTGCGCGCCGCCGCTCTGGATCGCCTCCTCGCGCTCCTCGGTCGGCGCCTCCAGCGTCACGTCCGAGAGGTCCTGCAGCAGCCAGCCGACCTCGTCGGGCGCGTACGAGGAGAAGGCGGGGCCGCGTAGGGGCTCGGGCAGCATGGTGGTTCCTTGTCCGGAGGGGGCGGCGACGTACAGGGGCTGGGGCACGTACGACGGTACGACGGCGAGCAGGACGGCCGGCGCGTGTGCGGCCAGCTGGGCCAACAGACCGTCGGGGGCGTGCAGTTCGGGAGTGTCGGCGGTCGAGTCGACGACCGCGACGACGGTGTCGAAGCCGGCGCCCGCGACGTTGTAGGCGTAACGCTCGCCGGGGCCGTCGGCCGGGTCGTCGTGGGCGGGGAAGACGAGGCGGCTGCGGATCGCGTAGCCGGGGTCGTCGACGGCGAGGACGGGCGAGCGGGTGGTGGTGGAGTAGCGGACCTCGGCGGTCACGACCTGCTCCAGCTCGCGGGCGAGCCGCAGCGGGGCGTACATCAGCTCCTCGAAGCCGAGGACGAGCACCCGGCGCGCGTCAGCGGGTATCGCCTCGGCGACCCGGGCGGCCATCGCCGGCAGGGCACCTTCGAGGCGGGCCCGGTGGGCCGGCGTGAACCCGTGCCGGCCACCGTCGGGCAGCCCCCGGGGCCAGCGCAGGTCGACACGGTCGATCCGACCGAGCGGGTGCGGGGCGGGTGCGGCGACGCCCTCGGCGGCGGAGCCGTCCGCGGCAGCGCTGTCGGTGGCGGAGCCGGACGAGGCAGCGCTGTCGGTGGCGGAGCCGTCCGCGGCGGCGCTGTCGGTGGCGGAGCCGGACGAGGCGGCGCTGTCGGTGGCGGAGCCGTCCGCGGCAGCGCTCCCCGCGACGGAGCCGGTCGAAACAGCGCTCTCCCCGGCGGAGCCGTCCGCAGCCGTCTCGTACCGCGCGACCAGCCGCTGCCCCTTCTCCAGCACGTCCTCCGGCAGCCGTACGGTGCCCGAGGCGGCCGCCACCAGGTCCACCCGGGCGCCGATCTCCCGCGCGAACTCCGCCAGGCGGCCGACGTCCGCGGCCGAGCGCATGTCGACGAGAGCGACCACGACATATCGTTTCCGCGGATAGCGCTCGTGCAGGTCCCGGATGGTGTTCAGCACCGTGTTGCCGGTGGAGAACTCGTCGTCGACGAGGACCAGCGGGCCGTCGCCGACCAGCAGCACCGGGTCCTCCGGGAGCAGCAGGTGCGAGGTGGCGTGCGAGTGGGACTCCTCGAAGCCGCCCGCCGGGGCGACCCCGGCGACCGGGCGGCGGGTGGAGTGCAGATACGGGGCGAGGCCCAGGCCGTCGGCGACCGAGTGGCCGAGGCCGGTGGCGGTCTCCGCGTACCCGACGACGACCGCCCTGCGCGCCTGGGCGTCACCCAGCAGCTCGCGCACCTGCCGGCCCAGGCCGAACCCGTGCCCGTAGACCACGGCCGGGGACTGCGGCACGTGCTTGCCCAGCACGTGCGAGACGAGCAGGTGCGCCCGCTTGGGGTTGCGCCGCAGGGCGAGCCCGAGCAGGCCGGTCAGCGTGTCGTCGCCCACGAGTTCGACGCCGAGTCGCTCGGCGACCCAGCTGCCGGACCAGACCCCGTTGTTCACTGCGTTGTTCATGCGTTCCTTGGGTTGGCGGGCGGTCAGCCGGGTATCCCGGCGGCGAGCAGCTCCACGAAGCCGACGTCCTCGTTGGCGACGCCGAACACCTCGGCGCGCAGCATGGTCCGCTCGGCCCAGGCGCGGTGCGGCTTCACCTCATTCATCTTGTTCGTGTAGGCCGACCTGAGTACACCCCCGCCGCCGCGTTCCGGACGGAGGATGTCCTGGGCGTCGCTGAACTCCTCGTGACTGACCACTGACAGCGCGTGCACGGGCAGTACGTGCGAGGGGTGGATACAGGTCTTCCCCAGCAGTCCGTTGGCCTGGTCCAGGGAGATCTCCCGCAGCAGGCCGTCCATGGCGTGTTCGATGAGCCGTTCGCGCAGCTCCACGGCCTGGCCCTCCAGGAAGGGGCTGTGCCGCAGCATCGGCTTGAACATGCGCTCCGGGACCCGGAAGTACTCCCACACCGGCCCGGTCACCGTGAATCCGGTGCCGTCGGCCCGGCCCAGCATGTTCACCACGTCGGCGATCACGGAGGCGATGATCTGGACGTCGTACGCCGTCATGTCGGGAGCCCGGCGCAGTCCGTACGAGGAGCAGAAGTCCGTGACGCCGAGGCGCAGCGCGAGGACCCGGTCGCGGTACTTGTCGACGGCGCGGGCGATGCCCTCCAGGGCCTCCACGCGCGTCTCCCGGTACATCAGCTCGGGGGTCTCCAGGACGGGCATTCCGAAAAGCCGCCGTCCGCTCGCCGTCTCGGCGCCGGCCAGCGCCTCCAGGAAGGGGATGCCACGCTCCTCGGTGAACTTCGGGAACACGAATCCGGACAGCAGCCGGACGGTCGCGCCGAGGCGTCCCACGAGGTCGGGGATCTGTTCCGGATGCCGGACCCGGATGAAGAGCAGGGGCAGGTCCACGCCCGCCCGCGCGTCGAGGTCGGCGAACTGGCGGACGAGGTTCGCCTCGCCCTCCTGCACGTCCTCGTCCCCGATCGAGTCCTCCAGGCACAGCACCATCGAGACCACGCCGTTCACGGCCTGTTTGACGATGTCGTCGGCGAGCCGCGGTCTCGTGGCCGGGCTGTACAGCGTGGCGCCGAGGGCCGCGGAGAGCAGCCGGGCCGGTGAGTCGCCGGTGAAGGCGCACGGCTCCTGGTGGAAGAGGCGCTGACGCACCTCAGGGGCGATGTGCCCGAAATGACGCATGGAACTCCCCCGTGGCGCAGGCAGGCGTATGGATTCGGTAGGTGGGTGGCCGGTAATAGTACGTATGGGTCCCTGTCAGGGGTTCCCGCCGGGCATGAACTTCAGGTAACACCCGTCGGCACAGCCGCGGTCGCTTGCGGTCACCCCCGCGTTGTCGTGATCAGGACCGAGAGGGCAGGATGACCGCATGACGCACGCGATGCTGAAGGGGTCGAACGTCCCGCTCGAAGCCACGACGGTGCGCGCCGTGCTGCGCTGGACGGCCGGGCAGGATGTCCCGGATGTCGACGCCTCGGCGCTGCTCCTCGGCCTCGACGGTCGGGTGCGCTCCGACGAGGACTTCGTCTTCTACAACCAGCCCCGGCACCCGTCCGGGAAGGTGTGGCGGCTCGGCAAGAAGCGGATCGCCGAGGGCCTGACGGACACGATCCAGACAGAACTCAGCGGTGTCGAGGCCGGTGTCGGCCGTATTCTCCTGGTCGCTTCGGCGGACGGCGTCGCCTTCGACCGCGTACAGGCCCTGCGCATCCTGCTGTACGACGCCTCGGCGGCCGACGGTGAGCCGCTGGCGCATTTCGACATCAAGCCCGAGACCGGCGCCGAGACGGCGCTGATCTGCGGTGAGCTGTACCGGCGCGGGGACGGCTGGAAGTTCCGCGCGCTGGGCGAGGGCTATTCGAACGGGCTGAAGGGCCTGGCGACCGATTTCGGCATCTCGGTGGACGAGTCGGAGGAGCCCGAGGAGCCCGGCCTGCTCCAGCCGGAGGTCTCCCAGCCGTCCCAGCCGCTCCCGCCGGAGCAGCCGACGGTCCTGCCGACCCAGCCGGCCTACGGCTACCCCCAGCCGACGTCGGCGGCCCAGCCGGCCTACGGCTACCCGGAGCCGGCCGGCCGGCCCGCGTACGGCTACCCCCAGGCCCCCGCCGCGGCGGCCACGGCGGCCCAGTCCGGCTACGGCTACCCGCCCCCGGTGACCACGCTCCCGAACCCGGACTTCCGCCTGCCCCCGCAGGGACCGCAGTTCCTGGGCCGGTAGGCACGGCGCCCGGCGTCCCGAGGGCCCGCGGCTGCGCCGTCGGGGGCTACGACTCCGCCTTGGTCTTGTAGCCCCGGCCCCACTGCAGGCCCCACCCGTAGAGCCGGTCCAGTTCGCCCTGGAAGCCGTACACGAACTTCACCTCGCGTCGGACGACCAGTTCCCCCTTGACGTTCTCGATCATCACCACGGCGCAGGAGCGTGCCTGCGGATGGCGTTCGTCGAGGCCGATCTCGATGCGGGGGCCATTGCTCGGGTAGAGAGTGACTATGGCGTGCGTGCGGTCGAAGGCCGGGGTCTGGTCGTAGATGTAGACGAACACCAGCAGCCGCTTGATGTTCTCGAGGTGATCCAGGTTGACGTACATCGTCTCGCCGGACGCCGACCCGAACCGGTCGTCACCGCTCAGCTTGACGTACGGCGGTGCGTTGACGTCTCCGAGGTAGCTGCCGAGCGGCTGGACGACTCCCTTCGTGCCGTCGGACAGCTCGTACAGGCAGCCCAGGTCGAGGTCGACGTTGACCATGCTCTGCCCGTGCCCGAGGACCTCCGGCGGCTTCAGTGCCTTGAAGGGGTGCCGCAGCAGGCTGGTGCGCTCGCCGGCGCCGATGTCGGACGTCCGCATCCGCCAGGTCAGGTTGACCCGCAGATGCCCGGTGGCCGCGCCCTGCTTGGTCAGGGACACCTGCTGGTGCCGTTTGGTGAGCCGGATGGAGTTGGTCGCGGCGCTGCCCGAGTCGAACTCGGCAGCGCGTCCGCCCAACAGTCCGTCGAAGAATCCCATTCCCGCCCCCACATACTCCCGTCAACGCCGCGGGGCGGCCGCCCTGTGTCGGCCGCCCCGCAAAGAGCGTTCCTCGCCCGGAGGTGTGTCACACCCCGGTTTCCTGCCCGGGGGCTCGTCACACCCCGGAGGAGACCTCGGCCTTCTCGTCCGAGCCCGAGGCTCCCTCGGTCGCCGCCAGGGCGCGGTTGCGCCGCACGGAGGACCAGAAGGACCAGGCGATCAGGACGACGCCGACGAGGCCGGTGATGACCTCGTTGATCTCGTACTGGATGGTGACCATGAGGATCACGGCCAGCGCGCCGATCGCGTAGTGGGCGCCGTGCTCCAGGAAGACGTAGTCGTCGAGGGTGCCCTGGCGGACCAGGTACACGGTGAGCGACCGGACGTACATCGCGCCGATGCCGAGGCCGAGGGCCATCAGGACGATGTCGTTGGTGATGGCGAAGGCGCCGATCACACCGTCGAAGGAGAAGGACGCGTCCAGGACCTCCAGGTAGAGGAACATGAAGAACGCGGCCTGGCCGGCCAGCACGACGGGCGATCGCTTCTTGCCCGAGCGCTCGGCCTCTTCCTCCTCCTCGTGCTCCCGTTCCTCCTCGGCCTCCAGCCGATCCTCGAAGTAGCCGGAGAGACCACCGACGATCATGTACGTGATGAGGCCGGCGATGCCGGAGATCAGGACCGTCTGAGCCTTGTCCACGTGCGCGCCGCCGTGCTGGTGGGCGTGGGTGGCGAAGGTGAAGGAGGTGATCAGCAGAACGATCAGCGCGATGCAGACCGACAGCATGTCGACCTTGCCGAGCTTGGCCAGCGGTCGCTCGATCCAGCGCAGCCACTGGATGTCCCGGTCCTCGAAGATGAAGTCGAGGAAGATCATCAGCAGGAACATGCCACCGAAGGCGGCGATCGCCGGGTGGGCGTCGGTCACCAGTTCCTGGTAGCGGTCCTTGTTGTTGAGAGCGAGGTCGACGGCCTCGACGGGGCCCATCTTGGCGCTGATGGCGACGATCACGACGGGGAACACGAGTCGCATGCCGAAGACCGCGATGAGCACGCCGACCGTGAGGAAGATCTTCTGCCAGAAGGCACTCATCTTCTTCAGGATTCCGGCGTTGACCACCGCGTTGTCGAACGACAGCGAGATCTCCAGGATGGAGAGGATCGCCACGATGCCGAAGGCCTCCCACCCCCCGTAGAAGACCGCCGCGACCAGGCCGAGCGCGGTAATCGCGAACGACCAGCCGAAGGTTTTCAGAAGCACTGGCTACCCAATCCGTGTCTTGTACGGGTCTCCCCCGCGCCGTACTCGGCTTTGCTAAACGTTGACCACGAGTCTAGAGGGGCGCGCTTCCCGTGGGTACGCGCAGGTCCGCCATCTCGTAAAGCACGAGGTCCGGGGGCTGTGGCCCGCTGGCTCACGTCCTGGGCCGACGTCGTTTTACGAAACGTTGACGCCGAAGTCCAGGGCGATGCCCCGCAGCCCCGACGCGTACCCCTGGCCCACCGCGCGGAACTTCCACTCGCCCTGGTAGCGGTACAGCTCGCCGAAGATCATGGCCGTCTCGGTGCTGGCGTCCTCGCTCAGGTCGTAGCGGGCGAGTTCGGCGCCGTCGGCCTGGTTGACGACCCGGATGTAGGCGTTGGAGACCTGGCCGAAGGTCTGGCCGCGCTCGTCCGCCTGGTGGATCGAGACAGGGAAGATGATCTTGTCGCAGACCGCCGGCACCGCCGGCAGGTCGATCAGGATCGTCTCGTCGTCGCCGTCGCCCTCGCCGGTGAGGTTGTCACCGGTGTGCTCCACCGAGCCGTCCGGGCTCTTGAGCTGGTTGTAGAAGACAAACCACTCGTCGCCGAGGACCCGCCCGCCCTGGCACAGCAGCGCGCTGGCGTCCAGGTCGAAGGGGGCTCCGGTGGTGGAGCGCGCGTCCCAGCCGAGCCCGATCATCACATTCGTGAGGTTCGGTGCGGCCTTGGACAGGGAGACGTTTCCTCCCTTGGCGAGCGTGACGCCCATGATGCTGGTCCTCCCCTGAGTTGTGCTGCTTCGGTTGTCCTGCGCGTCCGGCGCCGCCCGTAAACGGTGCGGCGCCGGACGAGCGGAGCGTTCGGGTCTCAGACGTTGACGCCGAAGTCCTGGGCGATGCCCCGCAGGCCCGAGGCGTAGCCCTGGCCGATGGCGCGGAACTTCCACTCCGCACCGTGCCGGTAGAGCTCACCGAAGACCATCGCGGTCTCGGTGGAGGCGTCCTCGCTCAGGTCGTACCGGGCGATCTCCGCCCCGCCGGCCTGGTTGATGACGCGGATGAACGCGTTGCGCACCTGGCCGAAGGACTGCTGGCGGTTCTCGGCGTCATAGATCGACACCGGGAAGACGATCTTTTCGACGTCCGCCGGGACGCCGGCCAGGTTGATCTTGATCTGCTCGTCGTCGCCCTCGCCCTCACCGGTGAGGTTGTCACCGGTGTGCTCCACGGAGCCGTCGGGGCTCTTGAGGTTGTTGAAGAAGACGAAGTTCTGGTCGCTGCCGACCTTGCCGGAAGGGTTCAGCAGCAGTGCGCTGGCGTCCAGGTCGAAGTCCGTGCCGGTCGTGGTACGGACGTCCCACCCCAGACCGACGATGACGGCGGTCAGGCCCGGGGCCTCCTTCGTCAGCGATACGTTGCCGCCCTTGCTGAGGCTGACTCCCACGAGTCCTCCATGTGGTGTCCTGGGGCGGAGAGCCCCGTCGTACGTCGGATACCGGATCAACGAGTCGATCCTAGTGACGGGTTCCCGCTGCCCGCAGGCCCTGGACCCGAAGAATCACCGGTGTCGGATCCGGGGGCTCACAGAGCGTCGAGCGCCTTCACGTACTCGTTCAGGTCGCGCGCGTCCGGCAGACCGTTGACGACGGTCCACCGCACGACACCCGACTTGTCGATGATGAAGGTGCCGCGCACGGCGCAACCCTTGTCCTCGTCGAAGACGCCGTAGGCGCGGGAAATGTTGCCGTGCGGCCAGAAATCGCTGAGCAGCGGGTACTCCAGACCCTCCTGCTCGGCGAAGACACGCAGCGTGTGGATGGAGTCGTTGGAGACGGCGAGCAGCTGCACCTCGTCGTTGACGAACGTGGGCAGGTTGTCGCGCAGCTCGCACAGCTCGCCGGTGCACACGCCGGTGAACGCGAAGGGGTAGAAGAGCAGCACGACGTTCTTCTCGCCGTGGAAGTCCGCGAGCCGTACGGTCCGGCCGTGGTTGTCCTTGAGCTCGAAGCCGGGCGCCTTGTCGCCGACCTGGATCGCCATGGTCCTGCATCCCTTCGGTGGGCTGTCGGGGTGAGACCACCCTACGCAGCGACCACCGCGCACCTGCGGACGGGCCGGAACTGTCCGGCCCGTCCGGTGTCCGGGGATGAGGCGTCCTACCTCTTGGACTTGGCGGCCTTCGGCGTCGCCAGACGCGAGCCGCTCCAGTCCTTGCCCACGCTGACGCTCTTGGACGCCGACAGCCCGGCCGTCACCGCGGCTTCCGAGATGTCGCTCGGCTCCACGTACCCGTCACGGCCGGTCTTCGGCGTGAGGAGCAGAATCGCGCCACCTTCCTCGATGTAGGTGGTGGCGTCCACCAGCACATCGGTCAGGTCGCCGTCATCGTCGCGGAACCACAGCACCACGGCGTCGGCTACGTCGTCGTACTCCTCGTCCACGAGTTCACTGCCGATGACTTCCTCGATGGACTCGCGGAGCTCCTGGTCGACGTCGTCGTCGTAGCCGATCTCCTGGACCACCTGCTCGGGCTGGAACCCCAGCCTGACGGCAGGGCTCGTCCGCTCCTCCGCGTGGTCCGCGGTCGCGCTCACGGGTTGCCTCCTGATCATGTCTTGATGAGTATCTCAGCCACGCGCGTACGCGAAGCATTGGCCGTAGTCCACACGTGCGGGGCGGATCGCGCAAGTACCCGGCCGTTCAGACCGCCGAAACGGTGACGATCCCGGCCGTGTCGCCGCAACTCCCGGCACCCCTTCTCCACCCAGGGTGACTCACACCAGACCCTTCTGCCCGATTTGCACGTTTGGGAATCCTCCGGGAATCACTCGGGGGTGCGGTGATCGAACAGTTTTACCAAGGGCGTCAAGCGCTGGGCGTATCGTTGCGTTTTGATCGGGCACGCCCGAGTACGGCTTGAGGGAGACCCCACGGAGGTCTCGGTTACCTCACGGTAGAGATGACGTACGCCTTCCCTAGGTACACGATGGGGACGGCGCAGGCACAAGGTGAACGCCCCAGCAGAAAAGCGGCCCTCTGACAGGTAAGGAACAGCGTGGCTTCCGGATCCGATCGCAACCCGATCATCATTGGCGGCCTTCCGAGTCAGGTTCCTGACTTTGATCCCGAAGAGACCCAGGAGTGGCTCGACTCCCTCGACGCCGCCGTCGACGAGCGCGGCCGGGAGCGGGCCCGGTACCTGATGCTCCGCCTGATCGAGCGGGCCCGCGAGAAGCGCGTGGCCGTGCCCGAGATGCGCAGCACGGACTACGTCAACACCATCGCGACCAAGGACGAGCCGTTCTTCCCGGGCAACGAGGAGATCGAGCGCAAGATCCTCAACGCGACACGGTGGAACGCGGCCGTGATGGTCTCCCGCGCGCAGCGCCCCGGGATCGGCGTCGGCGGCCACATCGCCACCTTCGCCTCCTCCGCCTCCCTGTACGACGTCGGCTTCAACCACTTCTTCCGCGGCAAGGACGAGGGCGACGGCGGCGACCAGGTCTTCTTCCAGGGCCACGCCTCCCCCGGCATCTACGCCCGCGCGTATCTGCTCGACCGGCTGAGCGAGCAGCAACTGGACGGCTTCCGCCAGGAGAAGTCGCGGTACCCCAACGCGCTCTCCAGCTACCCGCACCCGCGCTCCATGCCGGACTTCTGGGAGTTCCCGACGGTCTCCATGGGTCTCGGCCCCCTCGGCGCCATCTACCAGGCGCGGATGAACCGCTACATGCAGGCGCGCGAGATCGCGGACACCTCCAAGTCGCACGTGTGGGCCTTCCTCGGCGACGGCGAGATGGACGAGCCGGAGTCGCTCGGCCAGCTGTCCATCGCCGCCCGCGAGGGCCTGGACAACCTGACCTTCGTGGTCAACTGCAACCTGCAGCGGCTGGACGGCCCGGTGCGCGGCAACGGCAAGATCATCCAGGAGCTGGAGTCGGTCTTCCGGGGCGCCGGCTGGAACGTCATCAAGCTGGTCTGGGACCGCACCTGGGACCCGCTGCTCGCCCAGGACCGCGACGGCGTGCTGGTCAACAAGATGAACACCACGCCGGACGGCCAGTTCCAGACGTACGCCACCGAGTCCGGCGCGTACATCCGTGACCACTTCTTCGGTGACGACCACCGGCTGCGCGCGATGGTCGCGAACATGACCGACGACCAGATCCTGCACCTGGGGCGCGGCGGTCACGACCACCGGAAGATCTTCGCGGCGTTCTCGGCGGCCAAGGCGCACAAGGGCCAGCCGACGGTGATCCTGGCCAAGACGATCAAGGGCTGGACGCTGGGCCCGAACTTCGAGGGCCGCAACGCCACGCACCAGATGAAGAAGCTGACGGTCGACGACCTCAAGCACTTCCGGGACCGTCTGCACCTGCCGATCTCCGACCGGGAGCTGGAGTCCGGCCCGCCGCCGTACTACCACCCGGGCCGGAACTCGGAGGAGCTCCAGTACATGCACGACCGGCGCAAGGGGCTCGGTGGCTATGTGCCGACCCGCGTCGTGCGCTCCCAGCCGCTCGCGCTGCCGGACGACAAGACGTACGCGACCGTGAAGAAGGGCACGGGTCAGCAGTCGATCGCGACGACCATGGCGTTCGTGCGACTGCTCAAGGACCTGATGCGGGACAAGGAGATCGGCCGCCGGTTCGTGCTGATCGCGCCGGACGAGTACCGCACCTTCGGCATGGACTCCTTCTTCCCGAGCGCGAAGATCTACAACCCGCTCGGCCAGCAGTACGAGGCGGTGGACCGCGATCTGCTGCTCGCGTACAAGGAGTCGCCGACCGGCCAGATGCTGCACGACGGCATCTCGGAGGCGGGCTGCACGGCCTCGCTGATCGCGGCGGGCTCGGCCTACGCGACGCACGGCGAGCCGCTGATCCCGGTGTACGTCTTCTACTCGATGTTCGGATTCCAGCGCACGGGTGACCAGTTCTGGCAGATGGCCGACCAGCTCTCGCGCGGATTCGTCCTAGGCGCGACCGCCGGCCGGACGACGCTGACCGGTGAGGGTCTCCAGCACGCCGACGGCCACTCCCAGTTGCTGGCCTCGACGAACCCGGCCTGCGTGGCCTACGACCCGGCGTACGCGTACGAGATCGCGCACATCGTGCAGGACGGTCTGCGCCGTATGTACGGCGGGGACGCGCAGCACCCGCACGGCGAGGACGTCTTCTACTACCTCACCGTCTACAACGAGCCGATCCAGCACCCGGCCGAGCCGGCGAACGTGGACGTCGAGGGCATCCTCAAGGGCGTCCACAAGCTGAGCGCGGGTACCGAGGGCTCGGTCCCGGCGCAGATCATGGCGTCCGGTGTCGCGGTGCCGTGGGCCCTTGAGGCGCAGCGGATCCTCGCCGAGGAGTGGGGCGTGCGGGCCGACGTCTGGTCGGCGACCTCCTGGAACGAGCTGCGGCGCGAAGCCGTGGAGTGCGAGACGCACAACCTGCTGCACCCCGAGGAGGAGCAGCGCACGCCGTACGTCACGCGCAAGCTGGGCGGTTCCGAGGGGCCGTTCGTGGCCGTGTCCGACTGGATGCGGTCGGTTCCGGACCAGATCGCCCGGTGGGTGCCCGGCACCTACCAGTCGCTGGGCGCCGACGGCTTCGGCTTCGCCGACACCCGTGGCGCGGCCCGCCGGTTCTTCCACATCGACGCGCAGTCGATCGTGGTGGCGGTGCTGACCGAGCTGGCCCGGGAGGGCAAGGTGGACCGTTCGGTGCTGAAGCAGGCCATCGACCGGTACCAGCTTCTCGACGTGTCGGCGGCGGACCCGGGGGCGGCCGGGGGCGACGCGTAACGCGCCGAGGCTTCGACCGAAAACGCCGCTTGAGCGGCTCTTGAACAGCCGAGGGCGGTGGGGCTCGATGCCCCACCGCCCTGGTGTTTTCCTTACGATGCGGGCATGGCGGAACAATCGGCGCAGGCTCGCTGGGAGCACCTCACCCAACGGCCCCTGCTGGCCCTCGCGGTGGCCTTCGCGGTCGCCTATGCCGTGCCGATCGTGGACAGTTCGGCGGGGCACTCCCTGACGACCGTGTGCACGGTGGTGGAGTGGGTGGTGTGGGGCTCCTTCGCCACGGACTATCTGATGCGGCTGGCGATGGCGCCCCGGCGGGGGGAGTTCGTGCGCACGCACTGGCTGGACCTGTGCGCGGTGGTGCTGCCGATCCTCCAGCCGTTGCGGCTGCTGCGGCTCGTCTCGACGCTGCTGCTGGTGGGGCGGCGGGCGCGGATGGCCTCGCAGATCCGGCTGACGACGTATGTCGCCGGTGCCGTGGTGGGGTTGCTGATGTTCGGCTCGCTCGCCGTGCTCTCGGTGGAGCGGGAGTCGCCGAACGGGAACATCCGCACGCTGGGTGACGCGGTGTGGTGGTCGTTCACGACGATGACGACCGTCGGGTACGGGGACCACGCGCCGACGACCGGGCTCGGCCGGATGATCGCGGTCGGCCTGATGCTGTCCGGGATCGCGCTGCTGGGTGTGGTGACCGCGAACATCGCCGCGTGGTTCATCGCCCGCTTCGAGAAGGACGACGTGGAGGAGCGGCGCCAGACGGAAGCCATCGAGTCGCTCACCGAGGAGGTACGGGCCCTGCGGGCTGAGGTGGCCGCACTGTCCCTCGTCCGGGCCGGACGGGCAGTCGAGGGCGGAGCCTGCGGCAGCGGCGACGCGCAGTCACCCGCGGGCGACTCGGCCGAACCGCCGGGGGCCGGCGCGCTGCCCCCCTCCGGCAGCGCGCCGCGGCCCTGGCATCCCCCATGCCCTGCGGAGGACTTGACCCACTGTGACCTGCGGCGCGTGCCGGAAGCGAGGGATCTTTAGCGGAGTCACCCTGATAGGCGAACCCCGGCCGGATCCGGTTTGGGGGGGGCGGCCCGGGGACCTGGCCCGAACGCGGGCTCAGATGTGGCCCACGCCCGCTCCCGACGCAGCGTTCTCGGCGTGCTCGCCCCGCTTCGTCAGGAGTGCCACGAGCACCGCCGCCCGCCGCGACACCGGCCGCGACCAGCGAGGCCAGGCTCATGCCGGAGATGAACGTGTCGTGCGCCACCGACGTGATCTTCGCGGCGATCTCGTCCGGCGTGCCCTTGGCCAGCGGCGCGACACCGACCTGGACCGCCTCGGAGGCCTGGTCGAGCTGGGCGGGGGTGAGCTTCGGCAGCCCCGCGTCGGCCCAGGTGGCCGGGAGGTCGCTGTCGACCTTGGAGGCCATCACGGCGCCCAGCACGGCCGTACCGAGGCTTCCGCCGATCTGCATGGCCGCCTGATGGAGGCCGCCGTCCACACCGGACAGCTCCATGGGGGCGTTGCCCACGATGACCTCGGTCGCGCCGACCATGACCGGCGCGAGACCGAGACCCAGCAGGGCGAACCAGAGCGACATGATCGCGCTGCCGGTGCCCGCCTCCAGGATGGACATGCCGTATGGCGACCGCGGTGGCCCCCATGCCGCCGGCCAGCGGGATCCGCGGGCCCAGCTTGGTGATCATGGCGCCGGCCGGCGGCGAGCCGACGATCATCATGCCGGTGAGGGGCAGGAGGTGGAGACCGGCGTCGATCGGGCTCATGCCGTGGACGTTCTGGAGGTAGTACGTCACGAAGAACAGGCCGCCCATGAAGGCGATGGGCTGTATCTGCGCATGTACCGGACGATCGAGTCGACGCCCGCCCTGCTCGCCGCCCATCTGCGCCGCTCCGCGGCCGTCGAGGAGACGATCGCGCGCGTGCTCGCCGAGCGCGAGGGTGTCGACGTCGCGACCGACCCTCGACCGCGCCTGGTCGTGGCCGTCTTCGGCGGAGTGATTCGAGTGACGGAGCGTCAGTGGAGCACCGGCGAGGACTTCGGTCTGGAGGCGATCCGGACCCTCACCGCCACCTACCTCGACCAGGTCGGACCTGCCCTGACCGGGAGCCGGCGCGACCACTGAGGCGGGTATCACGTCCGCCGAAACGTGATACCTGTCACTCGGTTACCGCGAGACCCTCCCGTTCTCCTAGTGTGTCCTCCCAGTGACTTCCTTCGAAACCTCCCCGCAACTCAACGTCTGGCGCGCGCTGCTCGCCCTGGGCGTGGTGTTCGTGATGCTCGCGACCACCGGTTGGACCGCCCTGCGCAGCCATCGGGAGGCGAGCGCCCTGCAGGCCTCGCTCACGAAGTGGGAGCATGGTCACCTGTACGGCCAGCGGCTGCCGGACCCGGCGGCGTCCCCCGCGCGGATCGCCCGTTTCTTCGCCTCGCTCACCGCGCAGGAGAGCGAGCGCCTCGCGCACCGCTACCCGCTCGCGGTCGGCAACATGAACGGCGCCCCCGTCGAACTGCGCTACCGCGCCAACCACATCGCGCTCGACCAGGCGCGCAAGGTCGACAAGAAGCGGATGCACGACAGCCGGCTCTCGCCGGCCGGGCAGCAGCAGGCGGGCAGGCGGATGCACCGCTTCGAGGACCTGCTGGCCGGGGGCCGGAAGATCCTCGCCTTCGACCCCGAGGGCTCGGGCCGGGTCGCGGAGGTGTTCGGGAACCTGCCGAAGGCCGAGCGGATCTCCGTCGTCGTCCCCGGCGTCGACACCGACCTGCTCACTTTCCAGAAGACCTACCGCCCGTACTCGGCGCCGGTCGGCATGGCCAAGGCGCTGTACGCGGCGGAGCGGGCGGCGAGTCCCGGGGTCCGTACGGCCGTGATCGCCTGGGCCGACTACACCGCGCCCGCCGGGCTCGGCGTGGACGCGGCCACCGCGATGCGCGCCGAGGACGGCGCCGTACGCCTGAACGCCCTGCTGCGCGCGCTCCCCGGCAGCGCGCCCGTGCAGATGTTCTGCCACAGCTACGGCTCGGTGGTCTGCGGTGTCGCGGCCCACGCGATGCCGCGCCGGGTGGCCGACATAGCGGTGGCCGCCAGCCCCGGCATGCGGGTCGCCAAGGCCGCGCACCTGCACACCCGGGCCCGGGTGTGGGCGATGCGGGACGCCACCGACTGGGTCCAGGACGTGCCGTACCTGGAGGTCGGCGGCCTCGGGCACGGCGCCGATCCGGTGTCCGGAGGATTCGGGGCACGGGTGCTGTCGGCACGGGACGCCCAGGGACACAGCGGCTATTTCGAGCCGGGTACGGACAGCCTGCACAACCTCGCCGACATCGGGGTTGGCGCGTACCGCTCGGTGACGTGCGCCCGCGAAGACCAGGTCTGCCGGGCGGGTTTGTCCGGCACCGAGACGGCCTGACGCGCGTAGAGACGAAGAAACTGCGGTCTGCGTGGGGTGGCGACGGAGGAGCGCGTGCCGCATACGATGAGCCGCATGGGTGACGTACTGGCCGGATTTCATGCCGCCTGGGAGTTCGAGTCCGACTCTGTGCTCATCCGTTACGAACGAGGGATTCGAACACCCAAGCTCTTCCAGGCTCTGGGGGAACGACGCGTCCCGATCGCGGCACTCTCGGGCGTGACCCTCACCCCCGGCAAGCGCGGCACCGTCGTCCTGCGCGCCGAGCCCCGTCCCGGCGCCGATCCGCTGATGGAGGCGGCCGACGGGCAGCTGAAGGAGGGCTGCGATCCCTACCGGCTGGTACTGCCGGCCGAGCGCGAGACCCTCGCCGAGTACTACGCGGACGAACTGCGGGCGCAGCTCACCGAGTCCGGCCCGGCCGAACGCCATCTGGTCCCCGCCCCCGAGGCGCCGCTGCACTTCAAGGCGTACGACGCGAAGGTGTCCTTCGACGGCAGGGCCGTGCGCTTCCGCTGGTCCTGGACCGGCGCCTCCTCCACCAAGTGGAAGGCGGGGGACCAGAGTTTCCCGGTCACCGAGCTGAGCGGCGTCGAGTGGCGCTCCCCCGAGGTCTTCGAGGGCCACCTGCGGCTGCTGGCCCGTGACGCGGGCGCCGAGCAGCAGTCGCTCCAGCCGGACCAGGACCCCGCGTCCGTCGTCTTCGGCCTCGGCTACGGACCGGTGCACGAGTCGCTGCCCTTCGCGGCCGCGGTCCTCGCGGCGGTGCGGGCCCGGGGTCCGGTCGCCGCGGTGCCCGCCGCGCCGGGACGCCGGGACCCCGCCGACATCGCCGAGCGGATCCGCCACCTCGGGGAGCTGCACCGGGCCGGCCTGGTGACGGACGAGGAGTTCGCCACGAAGAAGGCGGAACTCCTCGCGCAGCTCTAGGGGATCTCCGCGGAGCCGCAGCTCTAGGCGCTGTTCGCGGCCCGGCTCGGCTGCTCCTGTGCGTAGAAGCTGATCTTGCGGTCGAGTACGGCCAGGGTGTCCCGGAGTTCGTCGATCCGGGCCAGCACGTCCCGGCGGGTCGATTCGAGGAGTTCCTGCCGCTCGGCGTAGGTGCTCTCGCCCTCGCGCACCAGTTCCGCGTACCGGACCATGTCCGCGACCGGCATGCCGGTCAGCCGCAGCTTGTTCACGAAGTCCAGCCAGTCCAGGTCGCGGTTGCTGTAACGGCGCTGACCGGTGTGCGAGCGGTCGATGTGGGACATCAGGCCGATCCGCTCGTACCAGCGCAGGGTGTGGGCGGTCAGGCCGGTGAAGGCGACGACCTCGCTGATCGTGTAGCGGTCCTGGCCCTCGGGGCGTGGGTGCCGCCGGGGCGGGGCGGAGCAGATGTCGGCGGGGGTCGGAGCTTGCTCGGTGGCCGCGGGCGTGGTCTGCATCACCGTCATGGCCCCACGCTATGGCCTTGGAGTGCGCTCGAAGCAAGCCGGTACCCGGTAAGAAGTCCACCGGTAAGAAATCCGCGGGACGCACGGGCGGGTGATCGCTAACGTGCGGGCCATGAGTCTCGCACGCCGTGCCACGCCCGAGGACGCCCCGGAAGTACTGCGCCTGCGCCAGGTGATGATCGACTCCGTCTTCTCCGCCGACGGTTCCACCCACTGGCACGGGGAGTCCCTGCCGACCCTGCGGACCCGCCTCGCCGAGGACGAGGACTTCGCCGCCTTCGTCGTGGACCATCCGCGGCGGCCGGGGGCGCTGGCCGCGCTGGCGGTCGGCACGCTGGAGTACCGGATCGGGCGGGCAGGCAATCCGCTCGGCACGATCGGGTTCGTCTTCAGCGTCGCCACCGACCCGGACGCGCGCCGCCGCGGGTACGCGCGCGCGTGCATGGCCGAGCTGCTGGAGTGGTTCCGCTCCCGCGGGGCGGGCCAGGTGCAGCTCACCGCCTCCGCCGAGGCCCGGCCCCTCTACGACTCGCTCGGCTTCCGGCCCAAGCCGGACCCCTTGATGGAGCTGACGCTCTGAGCCGCTTAGGCTCGACGGCATGTCGCTGCAGAGCCTGACGCTGATCGAGAACTGGCCCGTCCCCACCGCCGCCGCGGGGGTCGTACGGGCCGACGGCACGGTCCTGGGGACCCACGGACCCGCCGGCCGGCGCTTCCCACTGGCCTCGGTCACCAAGCCGCTCGCGGCCTACGCGGCGCTCGTCGCGTACGAGGAGGGGGCGATCGAGCTCGACGAACCCGCCGGCCCGCAGGGTTCGACGGTCCGTCATCTGCTCGCCCACACCTCCGGACTGGCCTTCGACGAGCACCGGGTGACGGCCCCGCCCGGCGAGCGGCGGCTGTACTCCAACGCCGGGTTCGAGCAGCTCGGCGACCACATCGCCAAGGCGGCGGACATCCCCTTCGCCGAGTACCTGCGCCAGGCGGTGCTTCAGCCGCTCGGTATGACGTCGACCACACTCGACGGCTCGCCCGCGAAGGACGGGGTGTCGACGGTGGACGACCTGCTGCGGTTCGCCGCCGAGGTGCAGGCGCCGCGGCTGCTGGACCCGCGGACGGTCGCCGAGGCGATGACGGTCCAGTACCCGGGGACGAAGGGCGTGCTTCCGGGGTACGGACACCAGAACCCCAACGACTGGGGGCTGGGCTTCGAGATCCGGGACGCCAAGTCCCCGCACTGGACGGGCTCCTCGTCCTCCCCGCGCGCCTTCGGACACTTCGGGCAGTCCGGTACGTTCCTGTGGATCGACCCGGCCGCCGGGGCGGCGGGCGTCGCCCTGACCGACCGTGCCTTCGGGCCCTGGGCGATCGAGGCGTGGCCGGCGTTCACGGACGCCGTGCTGGCGGAGCTCCGCTAGGCCCTGTCGGACATCTCCCAGAGCAGCAGTTCGGCCGTGCCGACCGCCACGGCCTCCAGCCCCTTTGCCCGCGTGACGCGCGCCGAGTCCCCCGGCCCCAGTTCCTGCCCGCCCAGCCGGACCTCGCCGCGCACCACGTGCGCGTACACGTACGCCGCGTCCGGTACGGCGGTCCGCTCGCCGGGCCCCAAGCGGCGCACGTGGAGCATCGCGGCGGCCTCGGGGACGGCGTACGGGGTGGAGTCGGCGATGCCCCGGACGATCTCGTAGGCGGGGGTGCCGCCGGGTTCGAGCGGGGCCAGCCACATCTGCACGAAGGTCAGGGGCACCGGCCCGTCGTTGCGTTCCACATGGCGGACACCCGCCGCCGAGCTCAGCCGCTGCACGTCGCCCGGCCGCACCACCGTCTCGTGGCCCTGCGAGTCCCGGTGGGTCAGCTCGCCCTCGACCACCCACGTGACGATCTCGGTGTGGCTGTGCGGATGCTCGTCGAAGCCCGCGCCCGGGGCCAGACGCTCCTCGTTGCAGGCCAGCACCGCGCCGAAGCGGAGATTGTCCGGGTCGTAGTGCGGCCCGAAGGAGAAGGCGTGGCGGGACTCGATCCCGGCCTGCGGCTCTCCTCCCGGGTAGCGCTCCGCGGCGCGCCTGACGTCCATCACGGCACCACCGTAGACCCGCCCCGAACCCCGCGCGGGACCGCACCCGCCACCCACCGGCGCACGCTCCCGTCCGGATAAGGCAGTCTTGTCCCGTGCCCGAACCCGAAACACGCAAGTCCGAACCCGCGGCGCACGACGTGCATGCGCACGCCGCGACCCTGAAGCGGCTGGAGAGGTCGTCCGGCAGCCTCGCCGCGCAGGCCATCGCGCGCATGGACGAGACGCTGTCGTGGTACCGGGCCATGCCACCGGAGAACCGCTCCTGGATCGGGCTCGTGGCTCAGGCGGGCATCGCCGCCTTCACCGAGTGGTTCCGGCACCCCGACGCCCCGCAGGCCATCTCGACGGACGTGTTCGGCACCGCGCCGCGCGAGCTGACCCGGGCCATCACGCTGCGGCAGACCGTCGAGATGGTGCGCACCACCATCGAGGTCATGGAGAGCGCGATCGACGAGGTCGCGGCGCCCGGCGACGAGCGGGTGCTGCGCGAGGCGCTGCTCGTGTACGCCCGGGAGATCGCCTTCGCGACCGCCCAGGTGTACGCCCAGGCCGCCGAGGCACGCGGTGCCTGGGACGCACGGCTGGAGTCCCTGGTGGTCAACGCCGTGCTCAGCGGCGAGGCCGACGAGGGCGCGGTCAGCCGGGCCGCCGCGCTCGGCTGGAACTCGCCCGAACATGTGTGCGTGGTGCTCGGGACCGCACCCGACGGGGACAGCGAGCTGACCGTGGAGGCCATCCGGCGGGCCTCCCGGCACGCCAAGCTCCAGGTGCTCACCGGGGTGCTCGGGGACCGGCTGGTCGTCATCGCGGGCGGCAGCGACAACCCGATCGCCGTGGCCCGGTCGCTGATCGGCCCGTTCGCCGCCGGACCCGTCGTCGCGGGGCCGGTGGTGCCCGATCTGCTGACGGCGACCCGGTCCGCGCAGGCCGCGGCGGCGGGCCTGAAGGCCTGTTCCGCCTGGCAGGACGCACCGCGCCCGGTCCTGGCCGACGACGTGCTGCCGGAGCGCGCGATCATGGGCGATCCCAGTGCGCGCGAGCAGTTGGTGGAGGAGATCTACAGACCACTGGAGGAGGCCGGATCGGCCCTCCTGGAGACCCTCTCCGTCTACCTGGAACAGGCGAGCAGCCTGGAGGGGGCCGCCCGGATGCTCTTCGTTCACCCGAACACCGTGCGCTACCGGCTCCGACGTGTGACTGACGTCACCGGGTGGTCGCCATCCGATGTACGATCCGCGTTCACACTGCGGATCGCGCTGATCCTCGGGCGTCTGGTCGATGGAGATCTTCAGCCCTAGCCTTTTGTCGGGGGCCCACAAAACCCCCTCGTGTTCTTCGTCCCTGTCCTCACGGGCGGCCTTGGCCGTCCCCAAGAGAGAGTGTGAGAGTGCTCGTACTCGTCGCTCCCGGCCAGGGCGCCCAGACGCCTGGCTTCCTGACCCCCTGGCTCGAACTCCCCGGTGCCGCCGCCCGCGTCGCCGGCTGGTCCGACGCCCTCGGTCTGGACCTCGTCCACTACGGGACCCAGGCCGACGCGGACGCCATCCGCGACACCGCGGTGGCGCAGCCGCTGCTGGTCGCCGCCGGGATCCTGTCCGCCACGGCACTGGGTGACATCTCCCCGGGCGCGGTCGCGGGCCACAGCGTCGGCGAGATCACCGCGGCCGCGTTCGCGGGCGTCCTGGACGACACCGCCGCGCTCGCCCTCGTCCGCAAGCGCGGTCTGGCCATGGCCGAGGCCGCGGCGATCACCGAGACCGGCATGTCGGCGCTCCTGGGCGGCGACCCGGAGGTCTCCGTCGCGCACCTGGAGAAGCTGGGTCTGACCCCGGCGAACATCAACGGCGCGGGCCAGATCGTCGCCGCGGGCACGCTGGAGCAGCTCGCCGCGCTGAACGAGGACAAGCCCGAGGGCGTCCGCAAGGTCGTCCCGCTGAAGGTCGCCGGCGCCTTCCACACGCACCACATGGCTCCCGCCGTCGAGACGCTCGCGCAGGCGGCCGCCGACCTCGCGCCCGCCGACCCGACGGTCACCTACGTGTCCAACAAGGACGGCCAGGTCGTCTCGACCGGCGCCGCGGTCCTCGACCGTCTGGTCGGCCAGGTGGCCAACCCGGTCCGCTGGGACCTGTGCATGGAGACGTTCCAGAAGCTCGGCGTCACCGCGCTGATCGAGGTGTGCCCCGGCGGCACCCTGACCGGCCTGGCCAAGCGCGCCCTGCCCGGTGTCAAGACGCTCGCCCTGAAGACCCCCGACGACCTCGACGCGGCCCGCGAGCTCATCGCCGAGCACGCCAACGCCTGACCCCAAGGAGCCGTACCGATCATGTCGAAGATCAGGCCCAGCAAGGGCGCCCCGTACGCGCGCATCCTCGGTGTCGGCGGCTACCGTCCGACCCGGGTGGTGCCCAACGAGGTGATCCTCGAAAAGATCGACTCGTCCGACGAGTGGATCCGTTCGCGCTCCGGCATCGAGACCCGGCACTGGGCGGGCCCGGAGGAGACCGTCGCCGCGATGGCGATCGAGGCCTCCGGCAAGGCGATCGCCGACGCGGGCATCTCCGCGGAGCAGATCGGCGCCGTGGTCGTCTCGACCGTCTCGCACTTCAGCCAGACCCCGGCCGTCGCGACCGAGATCGCCGACAAGCTGGGCACGGCCAAGGCCGCCGCCTTCGACATCTCGGCGGGCTGCGCCGGCTTCGGCTACGGGCTGACCCTGGCCAAGGGCATGGTCGTCGAGGGCTCGGCGGAGTACGTGCTCGTCATCGGCGTCGAGCGGCTGTCCGACCTGACCGACCTGGAGGACCGCGCGACGGCCTTCCTGTTCGGCGACGGCGCAGGCGCCGTGGTGGTCGGCCCCTCGCAGGAACCGGCCATCGGCCCGACCGTCTGGGGCTCCGAGGGCGACAAGTCCGAGACCATCAAGCAGACCGTGCCGTGGGACCGGTTCAGGATCGGCGACCTGTCCCAGCTCCCCCTGGACAGCGAGGGCAACGTCAAGTTCCCCGCGATCACCCAGGAGGGCCAGGCGGTCTTCCGCTGGGCCGTGTTCGAGATGGCGAAGGTCGCCCAGCAGGCGCTGGACGCGGCCGGGATCACCTCGGACGACCTGGACGTCTTCATCCCGCACCAGGCCAACGTGCGGATCATCGACTCGATGGTGAAGACCCTCAAGCTGCCGGAGCACGTCACGGTCGCCCGTGACATCCGCACCACCGGCAACACCTCGGCCGCCTCGATCCCGCTCGCGATGGAGCGGCTTCTGGCGACCGGCGAGGCGAAGAGCGGCGACACCGCGCTCGTCATCGGATTCGGGGCGGGTCTCGTCTACGCCGCCACGGTCGTTACCCTCCCCTAGGCACTCCGTGCCGGATCATGTGGTCCGGCACGAGCGCCGCACCTCCTGCCGCCGACGCGGTGGGCGCAACACACCGTCTGGATATCTAAGAAGGAGCGCCTGACATGGCCGCCACTCAGGAAGAGATCGTCGCCGGTCTCGCCGACATCGTGAACGAGATCGCCGGCATCCCGGTTGAGGACGTCCAGCTGGACAAGTCCTTCACCGACGACCTGGACGTCGACTCGCTGTCCATGGTCGAGGTCGTCGTCGCCGCCGAAGAGCGCTTCGACGTCAAGATCCCGGACGAGGACGTCAAGAACCTCAAGACCGTCGGTGACGCCACCGACTACATCCTCAAGCACCAGGCCTGATCACCCCTCAGACCGAGGCTGCAAGGCCCCGCCACCCGGCGGTGGCGCCGTAGTCCCCGCTGACGCGGGGGTAGCCCTCCCGTATCCGTTGGAGAAAGAATTCCCGTGAGCCCGACCAATCGCACCGTGGTCGTCACCGGTATCGGCGCAACCACACCGCTGGGTGGCGACGCAGCCTCGACCTGGGAGGCCCTGCTCGCCGGCAAGTCCGGCGTCCGGCCTCTGGAGCAGGACTGGGCGGCCGAGCTGCCGGTCCGTATCGCCGCGCAGATCGCCGTCGAACCGGGTGAGATCATCCCGCGTCCGCAGGCCCGCAAGCTGGACCGGTCCGCGCAGTTCGCGCTGATCGCCGCCCAGGAGGCCTGGAAGGACGCCGGTTTCACCGCCCGGGCCGGCGAGGACGTGTCCGTGAACCCGGACCGGCTGGGCGCGGTCATCGCCTCCGGCATCGGCGGCGTCACGACGCTCCTCGACCAGTACGACATCCTCAAGGAGAAGGGCGTACGCCGCGTCTCCCCGCACACCGTACCGATGCTGATGCCCAACTCCCCGGCGGCCAACGTCGGTATCGAGCTGGGCGCCCGCGCGGGTGTGCACACCCCCGTATCGGCCTGCGCCTCGGGGGCGGAGGCCATCGGCTACGCCATCGAGATGATCCGCACCGGTCGCGCCGACGTCGTCGTCGCGGGCGGCACGGAGGCGGCCATCCACCCGCTGCCGATCGCCGCGTTCGGCAACATGATGGCGATGTCCAAGAACAACGAGAACCCCGCGGGTGCCTCGCGCCCCTACGACTCCGGCCGCGACGGCTTCGTCCTCGGTGAGGGCGCGGGCGTGATCGTCCTGGAGTCCGAGGAGCACGCGAAGGCCCGCGGCGCCCGGATCTACGTCGAGGCCGTCGGCCAGGGCATCTCCGCCGACAGCCACCACATCACGCAGCCCGAGCCGTCCGGCAACGGCATCGCGCACGCGCTGCAGAACCTGCTGGACAACTCCGACCTGAAGCCGGCCGAGGTCGTGCACGTCAACGCGCACGCCACGTCGACGCCGCAGGGTGACGTCGCCGAGATCAAGGCGTTGCGCAAGGTGTTCGGGGACGACGTCGACCACATGGCGATCTCCGCGACCAAGTCGATGACCGGTCACCTGCTCGGTGGCGCCGGCGGTATCGAGACCGTCGCCTCGGTACTCGCGCTGGTCAACCGGACCGCCCCGCCGACCATCAACCTCGACGACCTCGACCCCGAGGTCAACGCGGACGTCGTCCGCGGCGAGGCACGCAAGCTCCCCGAGGGCCGTATCGCCGCGCTGAACGACTCGTTCGGCTTCGGCGGCCACAACGTGGTCCTGGCGTTCCGGACGATCTGAGCGACGCCGGTACGCAAGTGAAGGGCCCCCACCAGGCGGTGGGGGCCCTTCCTCGTGTGCGGATGCCGGTGCCGGGGTGCCGGGGTTTCTACACCACCTGGTGCAGCCAGCGGACCGGGGCGCCCTCGCCGGCGTAGCGGAACGGCTCCAACTCGTCGTCCCACGGCTTGCCCAGCAGCTTGGCGAGCTCGGCCTCCAGGTCCGTCTCGCCGCGCTGAGACCGCGTCAGCGCCGCCCGCAGCCGGTCCTCGGGGATGAGGATGTCGCCGTGGATGCCGGTGACGGCGTGGAAGATGCCGAGGTCGGGGGTGCAGCTGTAGCGCTCGCCCTCGGCGCTGGGGCAGGGCTCCGCGGTGACCTCGAAGCGCAGCAGATGCCAGCCGCGCAGCGCCGAGGCGAGCTTGGAGGCCGTGCCGGCCTCGCCCTGCCAGGAGAACTCCGAACGCCAGGTGCCGGGTGCCGCGGGCTGCCGGATCCAGTCGAGGTTGACGCGTGTGCCGAGCACCCCGGCGACGGCCCACTCGACGTGTGGGCACAGCGCGCGCGGCGCGGAGTGCACGTACAGAACTCCACGTGTCGTCACCGGGACCTCCGGGCAGAGCGGGACATCTTGCGGACTGGCTGGGCGGCAGTTGGTCGACGGCCGCGTTGATGGCGAGGCTACCGTGCGGCGGCGCAAGGAGTGCGACGTACCGTCGGTCCCAGTGCCAGGAAACCCCCGCCATTCACCCAGGGGGACGCTTGTACGGGTGTGAGCCGTTCCATGCCACCCGCCGGGAACCCTCGCGCGTTGTCATGGGTTGGGGACCATGACGGCACGACAACAGGAGAGGGACCACGGCATGCCAAACCGACGCCGGCGCCGGCGGAGTGTCCTCGCCCTCACCGCCGTGGCGGCCCTGGGCCTGGCCGGCTGCGACGCCGCGGGCGACGACTCCCCGGCGCCGGACGGCACCCGCGCGAAGACGGCCCCGGTGCGCCCGGTGTGGAACCGCAGCCCGTCCTCGATCGCCGCCGTCGGCGACTCCATCACCCGCGGCTTCGACGCCTGCACGGTGCTGTCGGACTGCCCCGAGGTGTCCTGGGCGACCGGCACCAGCTCCCAGGTCGACAGCCTGGCGGTACGGCTGCTGGGGCGGGCCAGGGCGGCCGAGAACAGCTGGAACTACGCGGTGACCGGCGCCCGGATGGCCGATCTGCCCGCCCAGATGGCCGAGGCGGTCACCCGCCGGCCCCAGTTGGTGACGGTGATGGCGGGGGCGAACGACGCCTGCCGGTCCTCGGCCCGCGCGATGACCCCGGTGGCCGACTTCCGCACGGGGTTCGAGGAGGCGATGCGCACGCTGCGCACCTCGCTGCCGAAGGCGCAGGTGTACGTGGCGAGCGTGCCGAACCTGAAGCGACTGTGGTCCCAGGGCCGGACGAACCCGCTCGGCAAGCAGGTGTGGAAGCTGGGCATCTGCCCGTCCATGCTGAACGACGCCGACGACCTGGCCACGGCCGCAATAGTGCGGCGGGACAAGGTTCAGCGGCGGGTGGAGGCGTACAACCGGGTGCTGAAGGAGGTCTGCGCCAAGGACCGCAGGTGCCGCTTCGACGGCGGCGCGGTCTTCGACTACGAGTTCGGCACCGACCAGCTCAGCCACTGGGACTGGTTCCACCCGAGCACGGACGGCCAGGCGCGGCTCGCCGCCATCGCGTACCGGACGATCACGGCCGAGGAGCCGGTCGCCTAGGGGTGCCCTAGGGTTTTCCACCCTTCCCGGACTCCCCGAACCACCCGCACTTCCCGACCACCCAGCTGCGCCCGGGCCGGGGGTTCCGCTCGGAGACGGTGTACGGCTTCGGCGTGCGGGGGTAGGGCCGCCCCGGCGCGCGGGGACGGGGCCGTTTCGGCGCGCCGGGCCGCGGGGGCCGGTGGGGAGATCGTTGGCCCCGGTCCAGGGGTCAGGTCCCGGACCGGGGCCGCTCGGTGGGGACTGTCGTCCCGGGTCAGACGTTAATCGTGGCGGCGAGACGGTGGTCGGTGAGGGAGCGGCTCGCCGTGATCTCGTACGAACCCTTCACAAACTCCCACGCCTTCGCCTTCTCGTCCCAGACCTCGAAGGCGCGTCGCGGGAGGTCGACGGTGACCTCGACACTCTCGCCGGGTCCCGCCTCGGCGCCCGCGAAGCCCGCCAGCCAACGCGCCGGGCGCTCGGCGTCCGGGGCGCCCGGGGCCAGATAGACCTGGACCACTTCCCGCCCCGCCCGCGCCCCGGTGTTGCGGACGCGGATCCGCGCGGTCGTCCCCTCGACCTCCAGTGACTCGTACGTCCACTCGGTGTAGCCGAGGCCGTGCCCGAAGGCGTACGACGGGGTGCGGCCCGCCTTCTCCCAGGCCCGGTAGCCGATGAAAACGCCCTCGGTGTAGGCGAGCGCGCCGTGCTCCGGGACGACCCGGGTGACCGGGGCGTCGCGCAGGGAGCCCCAGGTGGTGGGCAGCCGGCCGCCGGGCTCGTGCGCCCCGGTCAGCACGTCGGCCAGGGCCGCGCCGCCCTCCTGGCCGGGGAACCAGCTCAGCAGCACGGCCGCGACCTCGTCGCGCCAGGGCAGTTCCACCGGGGAGCCGGAGTTGACGACCACGACGGTGCGGGGGTTGGCGGCGGCGACGGCGCGGACCAGGTCGTCCTGGCGGCCGGGCAGCCGCAGGTCCTGGCGGTCGAAGCCCTCGGACTCGACCCGCTCGGTGGTGGCGACCACGACGACGGCGGTGTCGGCGCCCCGGGCGGCCTCGGCGGCCTCCGCGATCAGTTCGTCCGGGTCCCGCGTGGGGCCCTGGTGGGCCAGGGCGAAGATGACGTTCTTGAGGGGGACACCCCGCGGGTGGGTCACCACGTGGGTGAGGGAGACGTCGACCGGTTCGCCCGCGGTGAGTTCGACCTGGGCACGGGGCACCGGGGCGTCGAAGAAGACGGCGAAGGGGTCGCCGCCGGACGGGCGCTGGACGTCGTCGTAGTACGTCGTGCCGCCGACGGTGAGCGTGAACGCGCCCAGGCCCTTGATGCCGAAGGTGTGCGGGCCGCTCTCGCGCGGGGTGAAGGTGCCGGTCAGTTCCACGGTGTGCAAGGCCACGTGACGGACGCCCGCGGGCAGGTCGGAGCCCAGCCACTGGATCTGGCCGCCGGGGGCGGTGCCGGTGCCGAGGACGTCGCCCGCGGCGTCGCGGCAGACGGCGCGCAGGGTTAAGTCCCGACTGCCGACAGCGAGTTCGGTGTCCGGGTCGGCGCCGACCGCATAGCTCAGGGCGCCGTCGGGGAGGGCCGCGGTGAGGGCGTCGAGGGGGGAGACGATCCGGGCCGGGAAGACGGTGGCGGAGCCGCCGCCGAGGACCCGGGCCTCGCGGGCGGCGGCGCCGATCAGCGCCAGGGTCGCCCCGGCCGTCAGGGGCAGGGCGCCGCGCTCGTTGCGGACCAGGACGCAGGCCCGGCGGGCGATCTCGCGGGCCAGGTCCGCCCCGTCGACCGGCTCGGGCACCTCGGTGACCACGGGTTCGGCGCCGTCCAGGACGCCGACGCGGGCGGCGAGCCGCAGCACGTTGCGTACGGCCGCGTCGACCGCGGACTCGTCGGCCTCGCCGTCCCGCACGGCCCGCGCGAGGGGCGCGCCGTACACCGTGACCGGGCCGGGCATGGCCACGTCCAGGCCGCCGGTGAGGGCGCCGACGGTCGACCGGGCGGCCGTCCAGTCGGAGACGTTGACGCCGTCGAAGCCCCATTCGCCGCGCAGGACTTCCTGCACCAGGTGGCGGTGTTCGGTCATCGTCGTGCCGTTGACCTGGTTGTAGGCGGTCATCACGCCCCAGGGCCGGGCGTGCGCGACGATCGCCTCGAAGGGTGCCAGATAGAGCTCGCGCAGGGCGCGTTCGCCGACGTGGTTGTCCACGGTGAAGCGGTCGGTCTCGGCGTCGTTGGCGACGAAGTGCTTGACGGTGGTGGCGACGCCGCCGGACTGCACGCCGGTCACATAGCCCATGCCGATGCGTCCGGTCAGGTACGGGTCCTCGCTGTAGCCCTCGAAGTGACGGCCGCCGAGCGGGGAACGGTGCAGGTTGACGGTGGGCGCGAGCAGGACGTGGACGCCCTTGCTGCGGGCCTCCTGCGCGAGCAGGACGCCTGCGCGGCGGGCCAGTTCGGGGTCCCAGGTGGCGGCGAGCGCGGTCGGGGAGGGCAGGGCGACGGACGGGTCGTCGGCGGTCCAGCGCACGCCCCGGACGCCGATCGGGCCGTCGGACATGACCAGGGAGGCGAGGCCGATCTCCGGCAGGGCCGGCAGGCTCCACATGTCCTGGCCTGACAGGAGCCGGGCCTTGGCGTCCAGGTCGAGTCGTCGCAGGGCCGCCTCTACGACGGCCTCACGGGCCGCGTCCGCTCGGGCGTTGCCGGTCTCCGCCACGGTGGTACCTCCTCGTCGAAGTCCGCTGGGTGCCTCCCATCGTGTCCGTCACCCGGTCACTGCCGCCAGACGACCGCCAGTGCCTTGCTGACCGCGCAGACCAGCGCGAAGGCGATCCCCCAGCCCACCGCCCCGGCGGCGAACAGGGCGAGCACCCCGGCCCCGAACCACAGCAGTTCGAAGCCGACGCGGACCGCTCCGCGCGTCTTGAACGACGCCTTCGGCGATCCGAACAGCGCCCACAGCACCCCGAGTACGGCGGGTGCGGCGAGTCCGAGCAGCCACCGCGCGGGGGTGGCCGTGTCCCGGGTGAAGCCCCAGTGGGCGGCGGCCGCGAGGCCGGCACCCCGGTATCCGGGTCACCCGCGAGGAGGGTCTCACCCCCGCTCTGCTGGACCGGCTGGCCGACGGACACCTGGACCTGGCCGTGGTCTCGACGGCGGTACGGGCGCCGCTGGAGGCGTACGAACTCCACCATCTCCTCGACGAGTCCCTGTACGTCGCCGTCTCCGCCGGCCATCCACTCACCGGCGAGGACGGCCCGGTGCGGCTCGGCCGACTCGCCGACGCCGACTGGATCTCCGAGAGTTCCCGTCCGGAGGGCACGCTGCTCGACGCGGCCCTGCGCCAGGGGTTCCGGCCGCGCGTGACGCACGTCGTCGCGGAGTGGACCGCCAAACAGGGCTATGTCGCCGCCGGCCTCGGGGTGGCCCTGGTCCCGGCGCTGGCCGCCGAGTCCGTACGCCCCGACGTGACCCTGCTGCCGGTGCTCGACGAGGACGCCCCCGCACGGGCGGTGTACGCGGCGACGCCGCGGGGGCGGTCGCCGGCCTCGGCCACGGCGGCGTTCCTGGCGGGGCTGCGGGAGGCCGCGGCGAGGATCCCACGCCCCATGGCGTAGACCACTGCTGTCACGCGATACTTCCGCCGTCCCGCACGAGGCACCCACCGCGACGGAAGGACCTGAACTTCCTTGACCTCCTTACGCGTTCGGATCGGCTTCCTCTCCATGGCCCTGCTGGCGGGCCTGTCGGCCCCGGCTTCGGCGGTGTCCGCCGACAGCGCCCCCCCTGCCCCCGGCCCTGCCCCTACCGTCGAGGAACAGCGGCTCGACCAGGCCGTACCCCAGGAGATCCTGCGGCGCTCCGGATTCGACGCCGTGGCACCGGAGTTCGCCCGCGCGCTCGACTCGGCGGACTCCTTCGCGCAGGCCCGACGCATCGTCGTGCGCGAGGGATCCGCGCTGTGGCGGCGGGCCGTCGACCGGGCGCAGGGGCGGGGTCCCGCGGGCGGCGACCTGAGTCCGGACGACGACCGGCCGCTGTACTGGGCGCGGTTGGGGCTGACCCGGCACGTGCGGACGTGGGAACCGGGGTTCGGACTGAGCCAGGCGCAACGGGCGGCGCTGCTGGACGGGTTGGAGCGCGCCTCACGTGGTGAGACCGACCTCCGCCTCCCGCGCGGCAAGGGCGTCCGGCGCATCCTCGTCACCGGCTTCGACCCCTTCACCCTCGACCGGGACATCCGCATCTCCAACCCGTCCGGTGCCACCGCGCTGGCCCTGGACGGCACGGTGATCGACACGGCGGACGGTCCGGCGCGGGTGGAGACCGCCGTGTTCCCGGTGCGCTGGCAGGACTTCGCCGAGGGCACGGTGGAGCGGACACTGCGGCCGTACCTGCCGAAGGCGGACCTGTTCGCGACCGTGAGCCAGGGCCGCGTCGGGCGCTTCGACATCGAGCGCACCAACGGGGCCTGGCGGGGCGGCTTCCCCGACAACGACTCCGTCGGACGGACGGAGCCGATCCCGGTCACCGAGCCGGCCGCGCAGCCGCAGTGGACGACCACGACGCTGCCCTACGCGGCGATCGTGGCCGCGCACACCGGACGCTTCCCGGTGTACGACCACACGGAGGTGACCGAGATCCCGGCGGGCGGCACCGAGGCGGTCGTCCGCCCGGACGGACCGACGCCCGGCTCGACCGCCCGTGCCGGGGGCGGCGGCAACTACCTCTCGAACGAGATCGCCTACCGCGCGACCCTGCTCCGGGACCGTCTCGGCCTGCACGACACGCTGCCGGGCGGGCACGTCCACACCCCGGTGCTGCAGTTCGGCACCGGCAACACCGACCCGTCGACCGGCACGGTCACCGACCCGGAGTTCGTGCGCAACCGGCTGGACATCATCGCGCAGGTGCGGTCGATCGTGACGGCGGCGGCGGACGCGACGTTCAGGAAGTGACCTGCCGGTCCTCGTCCGCGGCGTCGCCGTCGTCCTCCGTGGCGCCCTCGGCGATCTCCTCGCCCAGCAGGTCGCGGGCGAGGAGCGTGGCACCCGCGACCGCGCCCGGCATCAGGAACACCGCGACGAACGGGACCAGGAAGGCCAGGCCGAGGGGCGCGCCGAAGCCCCACACGAGGGTCTTGCGGGAGCGCAGGAGGCCGAGGCGGGCGCGCAGTTCGACACCGCGGCGCTGCAGGGCGACGGCGGCGAGCTCCTCGGTGAGGAAGAAGCCGGTGACGAAGAAGCCGAGCACCGGTACGGCCGTCTGGCCGACGAAGGGCAGGAAGCCGAGCGCGAACAGCAGCACGCCCCAGACGGCGGCGCGGACCAGGATGCGCAGGCTGTCGCGGGCCGAGATCCACAGCTCGCGCCAGAGCGGGAGGCCGGACTCGGGCGCGGTGCCGTCGGGCGACACGTCCCGGTCGACCTTCTCGGAGAGGTTCTCGTAGAAGGGCTGGCCGATCAGCAGGGTCACGGCGGTGAAGGTGAGGACGGCCATGAGCAGGCCGAGCGCGAAGAGCACCGCCGTGAGGAAGCCGCGGAACAGGCCCTGCCAGGGGCTCGACCAGTCGTCGGCGAAGGGGGTGGCCCAGGAGACGAAGTCCTCGCCCCAGATGGCCAGCGCGACGAGCGCCGCCCCGTACAGGACCAGGGCGATCAGGCCGGGCAGCAGGCCGAAGTTGTACTGCTTGCCGTGCCGGGCCACCCATCGCTGGCCCTTCAGCAGATAACCGAATCCCACCCCAAGATCGCGCATGGCCAAAACTTTACCGGGGGTCTCCGGGAGGTCCCAAGGGCCCGGGGGCCCGAGGGCCTGTCCGCCGGGTCAGTCCTGGGCGTCCAGCATCCGGCGCAGCAGGTCCCGCAGGGTCAGCCGCTCCTCGTCGGACAGTCCGGCGAGGGGTTCCCGGGCGAAGCGCAGGCCCTCGCGGAGGTCGAGGGAGACACCGCGGCCCTCGTCGGTGGCGGCGGCGAGCTTCACCCGGCGGTCCGCCGGGTCGGGGCGGCGCTCGACCAGTCCGCGAGCCTCCAGACGGTCCACGATCCCGGTCACGTTGGACGGCTCGCACTTCAGCTTCTGCGCGAGCTTGCGCATCGGCAGCGGCTCCAGCGACAGGAGGTTCAGCAGCCTGGCCTGGGCCCCGGTGAGCCGATGCTCGCCCGCCGCTTCCTCGTAGTCCGCGTAGAACCGGGCCACGACGTCCCCGATCAGCTCGACGACCTCCATGGTCAGCTCATCGGGGCGGGAGATCTGGCGGGAGATCTTCTGTGGGCTCGACATGTACTCCAGAGTACCCGGTTACTTGACATCATGAAATATTCAGGCGCATGGTTGTTTCAGGTACTGAAGTAAATCCCGAAAGGCACTGGTCATGATCAACCGCGAATGGCACCTCCTCAGCCGCCCCGTCGGCTGGCCGAAGCCCGAGGACTTCGCCCTCGTCGAGGCGGAGGTCCCGACGCCGGGCGAGGGTCAGGTGCTCGTGCGGAACAAGTACCTCTCCGTGGACCCGTACATGCGCGGCCGAATGAGTGCCGCGAAGTCGTACGCCGCCCCCTTCGAGCTGGGCAAGGTCATGCAGGGCGGCGCCGTCGGCGAGGTCGTCGCCTCCAACGCCGAGGGTCTCTCCGTGGGCGACCACGTCCTGCACTTCTTCGGCTGGCGCGAGTACGCGGTCCTGGACGCGCAGCACGCCGTCAAGGTCGACCCCGAGGCCGCCCCGCTGTCCACGTACCTCGGCGTCCTCGGCATGACCGGCCTCACCGCCTACGCCGGTCTGCTGCGCACCGCCTCCTTCAAGGAGGGCGACTCCGTCTTCGTCTCCGGCGCCGCGGGCGCCGTGGGCAGCCAGGTCGGGCAGATCGCCAAGCTCAAGGGCGCCTCGCGGGTCATCGGCTCCGCCGGGTCCGACGAGAAGGTCAAGCTGCTGGTGGAGGAGTACGGCTTCGATGCCGCCTTCAACTACAAGAACGGCCCCGTCGGCGAGCAGCTGCGGGCCGCCGCCCCCGACGGCATCGACGTCTACTTCGACAACGTCGGCGGCGACCACCTGGAGGCGGCCATCGGCTCGCTCAACCAGGGCGGCCGGATCGCGGTCTGCGGAATGATCTCCGTCTACAACAACACCGAGCCGACCCCCGGCCCGCGCAACCTCGCCCGCCTCATCCAGACCCGCGGCCGCATGGAGGGCTTCCTGGTCGGCGACCACTACGACCTGCAGCCGCAGTTCGTGGCCGAGGTCGGCCCCTGGGTGGCCTCCGGCCGGCTCAAGTACCGCGAGACCGTGGTCGAGGGCATCGAGAACAACCTGGAGGCGTTCCTCGGGGTCCTGCGCGGCGACAACACCGGAAAGATGATCGTCAAGCTGTAGGGCCCGCGGCACTTCCCGGCCGTTTCCGGCATGCGGTAACTTCTTTCCGAAATCCGTGGTGATCGTGGGCGCGAGTCGCCGCGGACCGAGGAGGAAGACAACCGCATGCCCAGCATCCCCATTGGCCCGTCCGACGTCCTGTACACCGCCGTCGCCACCGCCGAGAACGGCCGCGACGGCAGGGTCGCCACCGACGACGGCAGGCTCGACGTCGTCGTCAATCCGCCCAAGGAGATGGGCGGGAGCGGCGCCGGCACCAACCCGGAGCAGCTGTTCGCCGCCGGTTACAGCGCCTGCTTCCAGGGCGCGCTCGGGGTCGTCGCCCGCCAGGAGGGCACCGACGTCTCCGGCTCGACCGTCACCGCGAAGGTCGGCATCGGCAGGAACGACGACGGGTTCGGGATCATCGTCGAGATCTCGGCCGAGATCCCGGGCGTCGACGCGGACACCGCGCGCGCTCTGATCGAGAAGGCCCACCAGGTGTGCCCGTACTCGAAGGCGACGCGCGGGAACATCACCGTGACGCTGGTCCGAGACCGGTCGTCGCGCTGAGCGGAGGCCGCACCCTTGGGGACGGGGGTGCGGCCTCTCGTCGTCAGTGGGCCAGTGCCGCCCGGTGCACCGCCCCGGCCAGCCGGTCGTTCTCCGCGGCCGCCCCTCCCGGGAACGCGAAGCGACGCCGCGTGTAGCCGTAGGCGACGCCGCTGCGCGGGTCGGCGAAGGCCTGCGAACCCGCCGCGCCGCTGTGGCCGATCGCGCCGGCGCCCAGGAAGGGGTGCCAGGTGTCGGCGGTGGCCTGGAAGCCCAGGCCGTACGACTTGTGGGCGCGGGCCACCAGGTCGTACCCCACGGAGTGGTACTGGCCGAACTCCGCCACCGTGTCCTCCTTCAGCAGCGGTGCCTTGCCGTCGATCTCGCTGAGCAGCGCCGCGTACATCCCGGCCAGACCGCGCGCCGAGGCGACCCCGCCCACCGAGGCCGGGCCCTTGGCGCGGATCAGCGGCTCGTTGAGCAGGGACTCCAGATCGGTGGGTTCGGCCGCGTGCTCGTTGAACGCGATCGCGGCGAGCGTGTGCGGGCCGGACGGGACGGTGTCGAGCAGCGCGCGCTGCTGGGCCGTCGGGAGCATCGGCAGGGTGCTGCGGAAACGGGGCTCGTGCGCGGATGGCAGGCCCAGGAAGAAGTCGAGGTCGTAGGGAACGCGGACCCGCTCCTGGTACAGCTCCTGCAGGGTGCGGCCCGTCGCGCGCCGTACGACCTCGCCGGTGAGCGCGCCGATGACCAGGGCGTGGTAGCCGAAGGCCGTGCCGGGGCGCCAGAACGGCCGCTGGTCGGCGAGGCGTTCGGCCATCGCCCGGTCGTCGGCCAGCTCCGCCGGGGTGAATCCGGAGTCGGTGCCGACCAGACCCGCCCGGTGCGCGATCAGCTCACGCAGGGTCAGCGCCCCCTTGCCCTCGGCGGCGAACTCCGGCCAGTAGTAGGTGACCTTGCGGTCCAGCTCCAGCGTGCCGTCCTGCACGAGCATCGCCACCACCAGGTGGGCGGCTCCCTTGGTCGACGAGTACACGCCGTAGAGGCAGTCGCCGTCGACGCCGTCCCCGGCCCACAGGTCGACGACCCGTCGCCCGTGGACGTACGCGCACAACTGGCCCTCGTAGTCGACGCGTTCGGTGGCGACGAACGCGGTGAACTCCTCGCGCACCGGCTCATAGCCCTCGGCGACCGTGCCGTGGACGGTGATCTCCTGCGTCATCCGCTCTCCTCAACCGAGCCGCTGCTCGCTGCTCCCATTGTGAACAACGCCCTTCCGACCTGGGCGAGTTCCCCCTTCGGGTGGTCCCGGAAGAGGGGTTCGGTGCCGAACAGCACCGCACGCGGGCCGCTCACCACCGAGGCCTGTCCCGCCGCCGCGCCCGGCCCGCCGAAGCCGTCGGCCCCCGGCCGCCAGTGGCCGGCGAGAAGCGGGTTCCCGGTCGCGTACGACTGCTCGACCCGGACCCCCGGCCCGAGATCGGTGAACCAGACGGGTGCGTAGACGAAGGAGTGGTCCGGGGCGCCGGCGGTGACCGGACCCGAATTCACCACGCGCACCACCCCGTTGGCGTCCGGACTGCCTTCGGCCGCCTTCGCGGCCAGCCCTGCCGCCGAGCCGAGCGCCGCCCCGACCGCACCCCGGCCGACGAGGCCGTGCCCGGCGAGGAAGGCGTCCAGGACCCGGCGGGCCGGCGCGTCCAGGTCGTCGCGGTCCAGCCCGGCCGACACGAACAGCACGTCCGCCCGCGACCAGTCGAAGCCCGCGTCCAGGATCTCGGTGGACACGGGTACGACGTCGAAGTTCATCTCCCGCAGAGCGAACAGCTCGCCGGGGGTGACGGCGGCCGCCACGCGCGGGCGGCGCAGGGCCGCGGTGGCGGGCCCGAGGGTGGTGGCGTCGAAGGAGACGTCGTACGTCCGGGCCGCGTCGGCCGCCGCCGCGCGCGCCGAGGCCGGGACCACCGCGCTGCCGTCGCCCGCGAGACGTACGGACACGTGCCAGGCGAGCAGCGCGTTCAGCGCCGCCAGCTCCCGTGGGTCGTCCAGCCGCAGCCGCAGATCGCCGCTCGGGGCGACGTGTCCGACGGCGGCGGCCTCGTGGACGGCGCCGACCGGGAGCCCGGACAGCCGGCCGTCCGGTACGGCCTCGACGGTGGCGCCCCACAGCCGGCCCAGGCTCCAGCCCGAGATGTCGTACATCACCGACACCTTGTCGCTGATGTCCCGGCCGTCGGCGAGCAGCGCGTTCGCCAGACCGCGCTTGGGCTGGTGCAGGTCGACGAGGTAGGAGCCGCTCGGGTACGTCCGTCCGCCGAGCCGGAGGTCCCCGGTGGCGCGGCCGACGCGGACGTCGTTGGCGAGGAGGTGGTCGACGAGCCGTGCGGCGGCGGTGGCGGAACGCTGGGAGCGGCCCGCCGGGACGACGTACGCCCGCGGGAACGTCGTCGTGCAGACGTCCTCGGGCCCGATGCCGGGCACGCCAGGCACCGTCTTCGGCGACACCGGCACCTGCGCGGCGCCCGCCGTCCCGCGCTGGAAGACCTCGATCTGGTCGGCGATGAGCGAGGTCCGGTGGGAGCGGGCGAAGTCGAGCGTGGCGCGCATGGCGGCCCCGGCGACGGCCACGTCGATCGCGGCCCTGCGCTTCAGTTCGGTCACCGGCAGGGTGTCGTAGGCCGCGTTGTTGACGGCCAGGGGGATCTCGACGGTGTGCGCGGCGACCGCGCCGTGGAAGGCCGCGTACTGCGGGGTGAAGACCGGGGGCCAGTCGTCCCAGCCCTCCCGCTGGTCGCGGAAGGGGATCTGGACCGGTGCGACGCCGTCCTTCGCCGGGGTGTAACGAAGGCCGTTGACGGCGGCCTCCATGCCGAGGGCGTTGGCGTAGGTGTTCTTCAGGAACAGGTCGTACTCGTAGTTCTCGCCGTGCGGCGGGGTGGCCGGCTCGATGAGGGTGCCGTTGACGTAGCCGTGCAGGTCCAGCATGACGGCCGGCTGCTTGTCGATCTCGATCTGCCGCATCGTCCGCACCTCGGGCTGGGAGGCGGTGACGAAGTCCCGGTTCAGGTCGAAGCCGGCCGCGTTGGCGCGGGTGCCCGCGATCCGGCCGTCCGGGTTGGCGGTGAGGTCGAAGTACAGGCGGCTGTGCGCGAGGAGGTCCGCGGTGCTCGCGTCGTTCGCGGTCGCGAGCCGCTCGATGAGCTTCAGGGCGGCGTCGGTGCCCTCCCGCTCGTCGCCGTGGATGTTGCTGTTGAAGAAGACCGGGGTCTTGTAGGACGCCTTGATCGCGGGGTCCTCGCCGGCCGCCGCGGGCGCGTTCTCGATGCGGTCGCGCATCTGCTCCTGGGCGCGGGTCTCGGCGGCGGTCTCCGGGGCGGTCACGGTGACGAGGTAGAGCCGGTGCCCGCCGGCCGAGCGGCCCGCGACCTCCACGCTCACCCGGTCACCGAGGCGCTGGAGGGCGTTCAACTGGGGGGCGATGGCGTGGTACGGGACGAGGCCGAGCTTGAGGGAGCGGTCGGCGGGGTTCTCCGGGTCGGGGGTGAGGACCTGTCGGCGCGGGTAGCCGCGGCCGGCGTCGGCGAGGTCGGGGAGCTGTGCGGTGAGGGCCGTGCGGGCCGCTGCCGCCGGGGCGTCGGCCGCCCGGTGCTCTGTGGCGGAACCCTCCCGGAGGGCGGGGGCGACGCCGGAACCGGCTCCGGCTCCGGCGGCTCGGGCGGGGTCCGCACCGGTGGTT
This sequence comes from Streptomyces sp. NPDC054794, assembly GCF_053611585.1. Taxonomy (NCBI): domain Bacteria; kingdom Bacillati; phylum Actinomycetota; class Actinomycetes; order Kitasatosporales; family Streptomycetaceae; genus Streptomyces; species Streptomyces sp. NPDC054794. The sequence continues at coordinate 160,605 of NZ_JBSHAQ010000008.1, forward strand.
CGGGCGGGGGCCGCCGCGGTGACGAGCGCCAGGACGGCAAGGGTCGTGACCAGAACGGATCTCGGGGGAACGGCTCCTGCGGTGGGGCGCACGCGTACCTCCTCTGACGATTCCTGAGAGCGGTACGGCGAGACGTACCTGTTCGACTCAACAGCAACAGGCGAGCGTGGGTGTCACCGTTGCCCCGGATGGCCGATGCGAGAGGGGTCGGACGGGGCATGCTGTGGGCGGGTCCGCGCGGTGGGTTCGAGTCAGGCCGTCGGGCAGAGGCCGAGGAGAGGGCGGGAGGGCCCATGGCGACGATTCCTTCGCTCCCCAGCAGGGACGAGGTGCTGCGCATGGCACGCAGCACCACCGACATCACCGGTCAACTCCTGGACACGGCCGGGAACATCACCAAAATCGCGATCAACACCCTGGATCCGCGCGACGGTTCGGGCACCGAGCTGCTGCGGGTGCTGCGCGAGACGACGGCGGAGCTGGCCGAGGCGAGCGCGTCACCGCAGGCGCAGGAGGCGTTCTACCGGATCGTGGACACGCTGACCCGGCTGGGCACGAGCGGGATGCCGCTGGCGGCGCACCCGGTCAGCGAACCGGCCCAGGCCCTGCTGGCCGCCCTCGGCGACAGCCTGCTGCCGGTGCTGGACGCGGTGGAGCCCGCCGTGGAGGAGTTCGCGGCCGTGCTCGGGGAGCTGGCCGAGGCGATGTCCCCGCTGCTGCCCACCCTGGCCGGGATGGCGGCGGGCGCGTTTCTGGCCCTCACCCCCGCGATCCGGGCGGCGGCCGAGGTCCTGCGCGACTCCTCCCCCGAACTGCGCCGCATCGCGGACGCCGTCACGGCGGCCGTGGCTCCCCTCCTGCCCGTCCAGGTGGCGCTGGCGGAGCGGGCGGCCGCGGTGGGCGCCGGTCTCGTCCGCGCCGCGCTCCCGCCGCTGGCCGATGTGACGGAGGCGGTCGCCGCGGCGACCAGGGCGGCCCGGCCCGTGCTGATCGCCGGCGAGGAGCTCCTGGTGACGGGCCTGGAGCAACTCCAGCCGCTGCTCCTGACGGCAGCCGCCCGTACCGGACGCGTGGCGCGGGCCACGGCGATACGGGTGTCGGCGGCGGTGAGCCCGGCGGCGGAGCCGGGGGTGACGGTGGCGGTCACGCCGGTCTAGGCCCGGTCGACCACCCTCGCGGTCACACCGGCCCCGTCCCCGTCGGCCGCCCTCGCGGTCGCGCCGTCGCGGCGGGGAACGCTCAGGTGCACCACCACAGGAACTGCTTGCACGTCCTCGACGGGGAAGGAACCGGTGCCGGGCCGGACGGCGTCGGGTTCGCGCTCGGGGTGGACGCCGGCCGGGAGGTGGCCGGTGACGTGGGGGCCGTGGTCGGCCCGCCCGTGCCCGCGACGGCCGACTGCTCCGACGCGTCGGTGCTCTTGTCGTCGGGGGACTTCGACGCCTTGTCCTTCGCGGACTCGGAGGCGGACGGGGAGGCCGAGGCGTCCGGCGAGGCGGATCCGGCCTTCGTACCCGCGGACCCGTCGTCCAGGGGCTTCGCCGACTCCCCCGAGTCCGAGGAACTCGCGCCACCGTCCGTGGAGTCGTTGCCGGCCGCGGCCGGCCGCTGGCTGGAGAACGGGGCGTCCATGCCGAGTTCGGCGAGGCTGAGGCCACCGGCCGCCAGGACGAAACCCGCGGTTATCAACAGGGCCCGGCGGCGTCGGCGGCGGTGGGCCGCGGCCTTGCGGTCGCGACGGCTGCCCTCGGCACCTGCCGGGCCCTCCTCGTCCCCGCCCCGCCCACGCCCACGGCCCCGGCCGCGCGTCTGTTCCCGGCGCCGGGCCGCACGCCCCGACGGCTCGGCCTCGTCGCCGCGCGCGTGGTGTTCGTCGGCGTCGGCGTCGGCGTCCTCGTCGTCGTGGCCCTCGCCGGAGTCGGCGTGCTCGCCACCGTCGTCCCCGCCGTCGCGGTCGTCCCCGTCGTCGTAACTGTCGTAGGGGTTCTGGTTCTTGTACGGGTACGGATCGTACGGGCGCGCGCCCGGTTCCTCCGGGTACGCGCGGAGCTGTTCGACGGGAGTGCCGCACCCCGGGCAGGCGAGAGCGCCGTTGAGGTGCCTACGGCACGGGAGGCAGTAGTCCATGACGCGGGAAGACTAAGTTCCCGGAGGGTCACGTTCCTAGGCGCCCCTGTGAAGGTTCTGTGGGAGACCGAAAGAGTTCTCGACATCCTTGCCGAAACCGATATCCGTTCGCCCCATTGACACCCCCGCCGTCCCATCCTTACTGTCACGCCAACATTTCGAACGTGTGACGAAATATCGAACATCTGAGGGGCAACTGCCGTGCGCATCACCGGAATCAGCACACACGTGGTCGGGACGCCGTGGCGCAACCTGACCTACGTCCAGGTGCACACCGACGAAGGGATCACGGGAGTCGGCGAGACCCGGATGCTCGGCCACACCGACGCGCTGATCGGCTACCTGCGGGAGGCCGAGGCCAACCACATTCTCGGATCGGACCCGTTCGCCGTCGAGGATCTCGTGCGCCGCATGAAGTACGGCGACTACGGACGGGCCGGCGAGATCGTCATGTCCGGCATCGCGGTCGTCGAGACGGCCTGCTGGGACATCAAGGGCAAGGCGCTCGGCGTTCCGGTCTGGCAGCTGCTCGGCGGCAAGGTCACCGACCGGGTCAAGGCGTACGCCAACGGGTGGTACACCACCGAGCGAACCCCGGAGGCGTACCACAAGGCCGCACAAGAGGTCGTCGCCCGCGGATACCGGGCCCTCAAGATCGACCCGTTCGGCACCGGGCACTTCGAGCTCGACCACGAGCAGAGCCTCTACTCCGTCTCCCTCATCGAGGCGGTGCGCGACGCGATCGGCCCGGACACCGAGCTGATGCTGGAGATGCACGGCCGCTTCTCCCCCGCCACCGCCGTCCGGCTGGCCCACGAGCTGGCCCCCTTCAAGCCCGCGTGGCTGGAGGAGCCGGTGCCGCCGGAGAACCTCAAGGCGCTGGAGAAGGTCGCGGCGAAGGTGGACCTGCCGGTGGCCACCGGCGAGCGGATCCACGACCGGATCGAGTTCCGCGAGCTCTTCGAGAGCCAGGCCGCCGACATCGTCCAGCCGGACGTCGGCCACATCGGCGGCATCTGGGAGACCCGGAAGCTGGCCGCGACCGCAGAGACGCACTACGTCCTCGTCGCCCCGCACAACGTGGGCGGTTCGGTGCTCACCGCCGCCTCCCTCCAGGTCGGGTTCACCACCCCGAACTTCAAGATCCTGGAGCACTTCAACGACTTCGCCGACGCGGACATCAAGAAGGTCGTCAAGGGCGCGCCGGAGGTGGTCGACGGCTACTTCCACCTGTCCGACGCGCCGGGTCTCGGCGTCGAGTTCGACGCCGACGCGGCCGCCGAGTTCCCGCAGCAGCAGGCCCGGTTCGACCTGTGGGCCGACGGCTGGGAGCAGCGCAGGCCGAAGGGCGCGCAGTGAGCACCGCGGTCGTCGTCGAGGCGCCGGGCGAGCACCGCGTCGTCCCGCACGAGCCGCGCGAACCCGGTCCGGGCGAGGCGCTGATCGCCGTGCACGCCGTGGGCATCTGCGGCAGTGACCGGGAGCTGTACCAGGGCAACCGGCCCGCGGGGTACGTCCGTTACCCGCTGACGCCCGGCCACGAGTGGTCCGGGACGGTGCGAAAGGTGGGCGCCGGGGTGCCGGACTCCCTGGTCGGCCGCAAGGTCGTCGGCGAGGGCTTCCGCAACTGCCAGGTGTGCGACCGCTGCCACGCGGGCGAGACCACCCTGTGCACCGCGGGCTACGAGGAGACCGGCTTCACCCAGCCGGGCGCCATGGCCACGACGTTGACGCTGCCCGCCCGGCTGCTGCACGTCCTGCCCGACGCGGCCGACCTCACCTCCGCCGCCCTCCTGGAGCCGGCCGCCTGTGTCGCGGCCGCCGCGCTCAAGGCGGACGCCCGGCCGGGCGAGCGGGTCGCGGTGGTCGGCACCGGGACGCTCGGGATGTTCGCCGTGCAGTTCCTGCGGGCGATCTCCCCGGTCGAGCTCCTGGTGGTCGGCACCCGCGACGACCGGGAGGCCCTCTCCCGCCGGTTCGGCGCCACCGACTTCCGTACGAAGGACCGGCCGCTGCCCGACGACTTCGACGTCGTCGTCGAGACCGCCGGGTCCGCGTCCGCCGCGCGCACCGCCGCCTCGCTGCTCAGGCGCGGCGGACGCCTGGTCCTGACGGGCATCCCGGCGCCGGGCGCCGCGGGTCTCGACCCGACCGACCTGGTCGTACGGCAGCTGGCGGTGCACACCGTCTTCGGGGCGCCGCCGGACGCCTGGGCGCACACGGTACGGGTCTTCGGCGCCGGCCTGCTCGAACCGCTGCCCCTGGTCACGCACCGACTGCCGCTGACCCAGTTCTCCCGGGCCATCGAGCTCGTGGGGTCCGGCGACCCGAAGGTCGGCAAGGTGCTGCTCCGGCCCTAGCTGTACGCCGGTCGCGGCGTTACCTGACCGCGCCGTGACCGGCGTACCCCCGGCCCCTTTTTCTGCCCCGAGACCCGAACCTCGTACGAAATATCGAACACGAAGGACAGCTCGTGACCGACGCTTCCGCCACGGCAGCCCGCAGGCCCGGTGAGCAGGCACTCACCGCCCTGGGCCTGGGCGCGCCCGCCCTCGACCCCGCCGACGCCTCCGCCCACGGCTTCCCGGGCGGCGGTCGCTGGCGCACCGAGATCCCCTCGTGCGAGGGTCCCGAGGCGCTGGCGGCCGTCCTCAAGGAGTCCTCCCGGCTCGACGTGCCGATCCACCGGATCAGCCAGGGCAGCGGCGTGTGGATGCTGACCGACGCCGAGATCACCGAGATGGTCGAGGCAACCGACGAACGCGGCATCGAGCTCTGCCTGTTCACCGGCCCGCGCGGCACCTGGGACATCGGCGGCTCGGTGCGCACCGACTCGCGGGGGGCCGGCCTGCGCGCCCGCGGCCACGACGCGGTCGCCGGCTGCGTCGAAGACGCCGTCCGGGCCACCGAGTTGGGCGTCAAGTGCCTGCTGGTCGCCGACGAGGGCGTGCTGTGGACCCTGCACCGGGCACGGCAGACCGGGATCGTCCCGGCCGACACCACGCTCAAGGTCTCGGCGCTGATCGGGCCGGTCAACCCGGCCGCGTACGCGGTGTACGAGCGGCTCGGCGCCGACTCGATCAACGTGCCCAGCGATCTGACGCTCGATCACCTCACCGAGATCCGCCGGGTGTCCGGCGCCCCCATGGACATGTACATCGAGGCCCCCGACGACCTCGGCGGATACATCCGGATGTACGAGATCGCCGAGCTCATCCGGCGCGGCGCACCGCTCTATCTCAAGTTCGGTCTGTCCAGGGCTCCCGGCATCTACCCGTGGGGCACCCATCTGCGGGACGTGACCCTGGACACCGCCCGGGAGCGGGTGCGGCGCGGCCGCCTCGCCCTGGACCTGCTCGCCCGGCACGGCGCGGACGGCGACATGGCGCCGCTCGGCTCCCGGCTGCCCGGCCCGCTCCACCGCTTTCCCACCGGCGCCTGAAGCGCCCGGGACTTCCCACGTCGCGAAGACCGTCCCGCAAACCCCCGAGAAAACCGTCGCGAAGACCGCCGAGAAGACCAAGGACTGATCACATGCGCAACCGCAGAGCCGTACTCGCCGCCGTGGCCTCAGCCGCCTCCCTCGCCCTCACCCTGTCCGCCTGCGGCCAGAACAGCGAGGGCGGCAGCAAGGACAAGGGCGGCGACACCAAGGGCGCCACCATCGGCATCGCGATGCCGACCAAGTCCTCCGAGCGCTGGATCGCCGACGGCAAGAACGTCGTCAAGGACCTGGAGGCCAAGGGCTACAAGACCAAGCTGGTCTACGGCGAGGACGACCCGGACCAGCAGGTCTCGCAGATCGAGAACCTGATCACCCAGGGCGTCAAGGGCCTGATCGTCGCGGCGATCGACAACAAGTCCCTGAACAACGTGCTCCAGGAGGCCGCGGACGCGAAGATCCCGGTCATCGCCTACGACCGGCTGATCCTCGGCACCGGGAACGTCGACTACTACGCCTCCTTCGACAACACCAAGGTCGGCGAGCTCCAGGCCAGTTACATCGTCGACAGGCTCGGCCTGAAGAACGGCAAGGGCCCCTTCAACATCGAGCTGTTCGCCGGCTCCAACGACGACAACAACACCAAGTACTTCTTCAACGGCGCGATGAGCGTCCTCAAGCCGTACATCGACAGCAAGAAGCTGGTCGTCCGCTCCGGCCAGACCGAGCTCACCAAGGTCACCACCCTGCGCTGGGACGGCGCCACCGCGCAGAAGCGCATGGACGACATCCTGACCTCCTCCTACAAGAGCCGGCGGGTCGACGCGGTCCTCTCCCCGTACGACGGCATCTCCATCGGCATCCTGTCCTCGCTCAAGTCCGACGGCTACGGCTCCAAGAGCAAGCCGCTGCCGGTCGTCACCGGCCAGGACGCCGAACTCGCCTCGGTGAAGTCGATCATCGCCGGTGAGCAGACGCAGACCGTCTACAAGGACACCCGCAAGCTCGCCGACGTCGCCTCGACGATGGTCGACGACGTTCTCCACGGCAAGAAGCCCGAGGTCAACGACACCAAGACCTACGACAACGGCAGCAAGGTCGTCCCCTCCTACCTGCTCCAGCCGGTCAGCGTCGACCGGACCAACTACGAGGACGTGCTGGTCAAGGGCGGCTACTACACCGCCGCCGAGCTCAAGTAACCCCCGCGACCCACGGATTGGAAGGCACGACCATGGCGGGACCCGTCCTGGAAATGCGCTCGATCGTCAAGACCTTTCCCGGTGTCAAGGCGCTGTCGGACGTCTCACTGACCGTCCGTCAGGGCGAGGTCCACGCCATCTGCGGCGAGAACGGGGCCGGAAAGTCCACCCTGATGAAGGTGCTCTCCGGCGTCCATCCGCACGGCAGCTACGAGGGCGAGATCCTCTTCGAGGGGGAGATCTGCCGCTTCAAGGACATCCGGGCGAGCGAGCACCACGGCATCGTCATCATCCACCAGGAGCTGGCGCTGGTGCCGTACCTGTCCCTCGCGGAGAACATCTTCCTCGGCAACGAGCACGCCAGGCGCGGGCTCATCAACTGGAACGACACCCTCAGGCACGCCACCGAACTGCTGCGCCGGGTCGGGCTCGACGAGCACCCGCAGACCCGGGTCGCCGACGTCGGCGTCGGCAAGCAGCAGCTCGTGGAGATCGCCAAGGCGCTGTCGAAGTCGGTGAAGCTGCTCATCCTCGACGAGCCGACGGCGGCCCTGAACGACGAGGACAGCGGCAAACTCCTCGATCTCATCCTGGAGTTGAAGAACCAGGGCATCACCTCGATCATCATCTCCCACAAGCTGGGCGAGATCCGCCGGGTCGCCGACTCGGTGACGATCATCCGCGACGGGAAGTCCATCGAGACCCTCGACGTGAAGGCGAAGGAGACCAGCGAGGAGCGGATCATCGCCGGCATGGTGGGCCGCGACCTGGACCACCGCTTCCCCGAACGCACCCCGCACGAGGGCCAGGAGGGCGCCGCCCCGGCGCTGGAGATCCGCAACTGGACCGTGCACCACCCGATCGACCAGCAGCGCAAGGTCGTCGACGACGTGTCGATCCAGGTGCGCCGCGGCGAGATCGTCGGCATCGCCGGCCTGATGGGCGCCGGCCGCACCGAGCTCGCGATGAGCGTCTTCGGGCGGACGTACGGCCGGTACGCGGGCGGCACGGTCCTCAAGGACGGCAAGGAGATCCGTACCAGGACCGTCCCGGAGGCGGTCGGCCACGGCATCGCCTATGTCACCGAGGACCGCAAGCACTACGGCCTCAACCTCATCGACACCATCAACCGCAACATCTCGCTGACCGCGCTCGGCAAGGTCGCCAGGCGGGGGATCGTCGACGAGCACGAGGAGCGCCAGGTCTCCGAGGGCTACCGCACGTCCATGAACATCAAGGCGCCGACCGTCTTCGAGCAGGTGGGCAAGCTGTCCGGCGGCAACCAGCAGAAGGTCGTCCTCAGCAAGTGGATCTTCGCAGGTCCGGACGTACTGATCCTGGACGAGCCCACGCGCGGCATCGACGTGGGCGCCAAGTACGAGATCTACACGGTCATCGACCGGCTGGCCGCCCAGGGCAAGGCGGTCGTCTTCATCTCCTCCGAGCTGCCGGAGCTGCTCGGCATGTGCGACCGCATCTACACGATGGCCGCGGGACGGCTGACCGGTGAGGTGCCGCGGGCCGAGGCCACGCAGGAAGTGCTGATGCGCCAGATGACGAAGGACAAAGAGGTAACGCGATGAGCACGGACGTCACCGCCAGGACCCCGGCCCCGGCGCCGCCGGGCAGGAGCGGATCGGCCGCGGGCGAGGGCCTGCTCGGGCTGATGCTGAGCGGCCTGCGCCGCAACATGCGCCAGTACGGCATGCTGATCGCCCTCGGCCTGATCGTCGTGCTCTTCGCGATCTGGACCGAGGGGGACCTGCTGCTGCCGCGCAACGTCTCCAACCTGGTGCTGCAGAACAGCTACATCCTGATCCTCGCGATCGGCATGATGCTGGTGATCATCGCGGGCCACATCGACCTGTCGGTCGGCTCGCTGACCGCGTTCGTGGGCGCCTTCGCGGCCGTGCTGACCGTGCAGCACGGGCTGGCCTGGCCGATCGCGCTGGTGCTGTGTCTGCTGGTCGGCGCGGTCGCGGGCTCGATCCAGGGCTTCCTGATCGCGTATCTCGGCATACCGTCGTTCATCGTGACCCTCGCCGGCATGCTGCTCTTTCGCGGACTCACCGAGATCCTGCTCGAGGGGCAGACGCTCGGCCCCTTCCCCGACGGCCTGCAGAAGATGGGCAACGGCTTCCTGCCCGCGGTCGGCCCCAGCACCAACTACCACAACCTCACGCTGCTCCTCGGCCTCGTGCTGATCGCGGCCGTGGTGTGGCAGGAGGTCCAAAACCGGCGCCGACAGCAGGAGTTCGCGCTCGACGTGCTGCCCGGCCGTCTCTTCCTGCTCAAGCTGGTCGCCCTGGTCGCCGCGATCCTCACCCTCACGATGCTGCTCGCCAGCTACAAGGGCGCCCCGATCGTGCTGATCATCCTCGGCGTGCTGGTGGTCGGGTACGGCTACGTCATGCGCAACGCCGTCTTCGGCCGCCACATCTACGCGATCGGCGGCAACCTGCCGGCGGCCAAGCTGTCCGGCGTCAAGGACAAGAAGGTCACCTTCTACGTCTTCCTGAACATGGGCGTGCTCGCGGCCCTGGCGGGTCTGGTGGTCGCAGCCCGTCTGAACGCGGCCTCGCCGAAGGCGGGCGTCAACTTCGAACTGGAGGCCATCGCCTCCTCGTTCATCGGTGGCGCGTCGATGAGCGGCGGTGTCGGCACCGTCCTCGGCGCCATCATCGGTGGTCTCGTCCTCGGCGTGCTGAACAACGGCATGAACCTCCTCAGCGTCGGCACCGACTGGCAACAGGTCATCAAGGGCCTCGCCCTCCTGGTGGCGGTCGGCTTCGATGTGTGGAACAAGCGCAAGTCCGGTTCGTAATTCAGATCGGGCCCCGTCGGATCCGGTACGGGGCCCGACCTCCATTGGGCGAGTGAGCCGAAGGGGCACGGGCGCCCCGGAGGCGAACCGAGCCACAAAAAAGGGAGTGCCGTATATGGAACTGAACAGACGTACGGTCATTGCAGGCGCGGCGGCCGCGGGTATCGCCGCCACCACCCTCGGTACGGGCACCGCCGAGGCCTCCGCCGGCAAGTCGCCGGTGAAGTCGATCTTCGGAAAGCTCGCCGACGGCACCAAGGTGTACCGCTGGTCGCTGGAGAACGGCGGCACCCGGCTGAAGGTCCTGAACTGGGGCGGTGTCGTCCAGGGCCTGGAGCTCCCCGACCGGCACGGCCACTACGCCAACGTCTCCCTGGGCTTCGACAACATCGACGACTACGTGGCGAAGACCCCGTACTTCGGCGCCCTGATCGGCCGTTACGGCAACCGTATCGGCAAGGGCCGGTTCTCCTTGGACGGCACGTCGTACCAGCTGTCCGTGAACGACGGCGTGAACAGCCTGCACGGCGGCAAGCAGGGCTTCGACAAGCACATCTGGGACGTCGAGCCGTTCACCGAGGGCTCCGACGTCGGCCTGCACCTGTACTACACGAGCGTCGACGGCGAGATGGGCTACCCGGGCACGCTCCGGACGAAGGTGACGTACACCCTCACCCGGCACGGCGACTGGCGCATCGACTACGCCGCCACCACCGACAAGGCCACCGTCGTCAACCTCACCAGCCACGTCTACTGGAACCTGGCCGGCGAGGGCAGCGGCACGATCGAGAACCACGAGCTCACGATCGCCGCCTCCCGCTACACCCCCACCGACTCGGGCCTGATCCCCACCGGCAAGCTCGCCAGGGTCCACGGCACCCCCTTCGACTTCCGCGAGGCGAAGTCGATCGGCCGGGACATCCGGGCCGCCCACCCCCAGCAGGTGCAGGCCAAGGGCTACGACCACAACTGGGCGCTGGACAAGGGTGTCACCGCCCGGCCCGAGCACGTCGCCACCCTGCGCGACCCGCACTCCGGCCGCACCCTGCGCATCGCCACCGACCAGCCGGGGCTGCAGTTCTACTCCGGCAACTTCCTCGACGGCACCCTCACCGGCACCGGCGGCCGCACCTACCGCCAGGGCGACGCGCTCTGCCTGGAGACACAGCACTTCCCGGACTCGCCGAACAAGCCGGCGTTCCCGTCGACGGTGCTACGGCCGGGGCAGACCTACCGGACGACCACGATCCACACGTTCGGCGCGTGAGCGGCCGTACCCGGAGAGTCGCGAACTCACACTTCTTTCACATGAGTTGAACAGCGCCACACTCGGCCCCGTACTCATGGGCGGCCCGTGCTCCCCCGCACGGGCCACCCTTAGACGACGAGCCCGGTCGTCCCCGCCGGGCTCGCCTCATACGGAGGTTCCATGGCCGACAACGTCACCTCGCTGTTCCGCAGCACCGCGGCGCACAGCCCGTCGATGGCTGCGTTGACGCGAGAGGGCGGCGAGGGGGCCGGGCCGGTGGACTTCTGCATACCTTGCAATCCGTACTTCCCCACTCCGGCCATGTTCGAGGAGATGTCGGCCAGGCTCCGCGACATCATCACGTACTACCCGAGCAGCGCCGACACGATCACGGCCGAGCTGTGCAACCTGCTCCAGCTGCCGCCGCAGTGCGTGGCGATGGGCAACGGCTCCACGGAACTCATCACCTGGATCGACCACCTCCTGGTCCGCGAGTCCCTGGCCGTCCCGGTCCCCACCTTCGGCCGCTGGACCGACCAGCCGATGGAGACCGGCAAGCGGGTCGACATGTTCCCGCTGCAGGAGTCCAGCGGCTTCGCCCTGGACCTGGCGCAGTACGGGGAGTTCATCCGTAAACGCGGCACGCGCGTGGCCGTCGTCTGCAACCCGAACAACCCCGACGGCGGATACATCCCCCGCCAGTCGCTCGTGCAGTTCATGGACGCGATGGCCGACCTGGACCTGGTGGTGATCGACGAGTCCTTCCTGGAGTTCGCCGACGCCGAGGCCGAGCCGAGCGTCGTGCAGGAGGCGATGCTGCGGCCCAACGTGGTCGTGCTCCGCAGCCTGGGCAAGAACTTCGGCCTGCACGGCATCCGCTTCGGCTACCTGGTCGCCAACCCGTCGCTCGCGGGCCGGATCCGCTCGATGCTGCCGAAGTGGAACCTCAACTCCTTCGCCGAGCACGTGGTGTTCATGCTGCGCGAGCACGGCGCGGAGTACGCGCAGAGCCTGATGCAGGTGCGCCGGGACCGCCTGGAGATGGCCAGCCAGCTCTCCGCCCTGCCCGGCCTGACGGTCTACCCCTCGCAGGGCAACTTCCTCTTCGTGCGCCTTCCCGTCGGCGCCGAAGGCACCGTGGTCCGGGACCGGATGCTCACCGAGCACCGGATCCTGGTCCGCGAATGCGGCAACAAGATCGGTTCTTCCAGCCGCTTCCTGAGGCTCGTGGTGCGCCCCCAGGTCGACGTGCGTCGCCTGGTGTCCGGCCTGGAGTCGGTGCTCTACGGGTCCAGGAGGGGAGCCGCCGTATCCGAGCTGGGCACCGGGACCAGCTACAGCTCGGGTACGGCGGCGGTGGACCGGCTGGTGAGCGAGACCAATGGCGCCGGAATGCTGGGGCTTGCCGCGCAGGCCGTCGGTGCCGGCGCCGCCCCGGGGCCGGCCGTCGCCCCGGCCGCCGGCACCGGCATGCCGCTCCCCGCCGCCGCCCAGCCGGCCGGCGGCGGGATGCCGATGCCGGCGGCAGCCCAAGCGGCACCGGTGCCGCCGCAGCCCATGTCCGCGCCCATGCCGGCGCCCGTGCAGATGCCGGCGCCCGCGCCGACGCCCGTCCCGATGCCGGTGCCCGCCGCGATGCCGGCTCCGGCTCCCGTCCCCACTCCTGTACCGGCCCCCGTTCCGGCTCCTGTCCCGGCCGCCGCCCCGATGGCCCTGCCCGCACCGGTGCCCGCCCAGTTCCCCACGCCGGTGCCCGCACCGTTCCCCACGCAGGCCCCTGCTCCGGTGCCCGTGCCGGTTCCGGCGCCGGCCGCCGCGATGACCGGGCCGACTCCGCCCGGGGTCCCGGCCCGGGGCGGGCTCACGGCCGCGCAGGTCCGCGGCATGACGGCGCCGGCCGGGGCCCCGGCTCCCGGCCTGACCCCGGCCCCGGCGACCGGGTGGCCCAACGCCCAGAGCTGGCCGAACGCGGCGGGCATGGGGCAGGCGGGGTAGGCCCTGCCCCCCGAGCCTGGCCAGGAGCGGGCGGCGACGCGCGACGCCGCCCGCTCGGCACTCCCCCGTTGCTCCCCGTTCCTAGACCGGCGTCAGGACGTCGGGCACTGCTTCCACGCCAGGTGGTACACGGTGCTGATGTCCCCGTCCGTCGAGTCCATCGTCATGAAGCTGACCTTGCCCGGGGCGGAGGTCCCCGCGTTCACGCGGAGCTCCGTGTTGATGTTGAAGTTGCGCAGCACGCCGCAGGGCGACCACACCAGCTGGGCCCAGTCGGTGCTGTCGGTGGCCTGCCAGTCGTCGTTGTACGGGCCGCTGAACGGGTGGGTCTTGGACGCGGTGTTCGGCGAGCCCTGGAAGTAGTACGACGCTCTCTGCGTGCCGCTCGCCCCGGACTGGAGCGACGCGAAGCCCCGGTAGTCGGCGCTGGCGATCGCGTAGGTGAAGCCCTGCGGGACGTGGACGATCAGGTTGAGCTGACAGTTCTTGCGGAAGGCCGTCGGGTCTGAGTTCCCGCCCGCCTGGGCGAGGTAGTCGCTGTAGGTCACCGTGAAGGCGGTGTTGTCGGGGGAGACGGCGACGGCGGCCGTGCCGGCCGGACAGCCGGAGCCGTTCACCGTGGCGACGTCGATGACGATCTTGTCCGGGGGCGGGTTGTCGATGACGGGCGAGGAGGACGAAGCAGGTATCGCGGTGGTGAGCAGAGCGGCTACGGCACCGCTCAGCAGGAGTCCACCAGCCATGGATTTCTCCCAGTAGTCGAGTGGGGGGTTGACCGCCTCGACCCCTGGAGAAACTGTGCGGATCCTGTGAAGGCCGAGGCGGCGCTCGCAACGTAGCGAGCCGCGCGCGCACCGGTCAGGGCGAACTCAGGCCATTCACAACAGCGGATTTCACACCACCCACCGCGCCGACCTTCCCGACCTTCCAGGCCTCACCGACTTTCTCGGCCATCCCGGCCTTTCCGGCTCTCAGGGGTTCTCCCAGGCCGACGGTTCCGCCGCCAGCTGCCGTACCGGGTCCGGCAGCGCGTCCGCCGCGATGTCGGCGATCGTGACGCCCTCCAGGATCCGGCGGACGTTGGCCCGCAGGGCGATCCACAGGGGGAGCAGGGGCTGGGCCGTGCCCGTGTAGGCGAGCCCCGTCGGGCGTTCGCCGCGTACCGACACGATCGGGCCGTCCACCCCGCGGATGACATCCGCCACAGTGATCTCCGACGCCTCGCGGGCCAGCCGGTAGCCGCCGCCCCCGCCGCGCCGGCTGTCCACGACCCCGGCGCGCCGCAGGTCGGCCAGGATGCCCTCCAGGAACTTGTGCGGGATGTCCTGCGCGGTGGCCAGCTCCTCCGCCTTCACCGGGTCCGGGCCGTCTCCTTGCCGCACGGCGAGCTCCAATACCGCCCGTACCGCGTAATCCGCCCGTGCCGAGATCCTCATACGTCCATTGTGGGGCGTGCCCGCGTGGAGAATGGCCGGACCCGCGCCCCGTAAGATCGCCCGGGAGGATCCCTTGGCGCTCAGCAGACGTACCTTCAGTGCCCTCGCCGGCTCGACCGCGCTCGGCTTCGCCCTGGGCGGCAGCGGCGGCCCCGGGGCGCCCTCGGCGTACGCGGCACGCGGCGTGCCGACCGGCCCCGCGCCCGCCCCGCCCACCGCGGACGGGCAGCGGCACACGATCGGGTGGGACAACTACTCGCTCGTCGTCGACGGCCGGCGGCTGGTCCTGTGGTCCGGGGAGATGCATCCGTTCCGGCTGCCGAGCCCGTCCCTGTGGCGCGACGTCCTGCAGAAGATGCGGGCGCACGGCTACAACGCGGTCAGCATCTACGTGTCCTGGAACTACCACTCCCCCGCCCCCGGGCACTACGACTTCTCCGGCATCCGGGATCTGGACCTGTTCCTGCGCATGGCCACCGAGACCGGGCTGTACGTCGTCCTGCGTCCGGGGCCGTACATCAACGCCGAGATCGACGGCGGCGGCTTCCCGGGCTGGCTCACGGCCACGAAGGGCACGGCACGGACCGCCGACCCGACCTATCTGGCGTACGCCGACGAATGGCTCACGGCGGTGAACCGGATCGCCCGCCGCCATCTGTTCACCGAGGGCACCGGCACGATCCTGCTCTACCAGATCGAGAACGAGTACGACGCCCATGTGAACGAGCCGGCCGGGCGCGACTACATGTCCCACCTGTACCGGAAGGTGCGCGCGGACGGGATCGACGTACCGCTGTTCCACAACGACAAGGGGCGGAACGGGTACTGGATCCCGGGCTCCTTCGACACCGGGGCGGAGCGGGACGGCTGGCTGTACGGCTTCGACGGGTACCCGTCACCGAGCCAGCCGCCGCCCGACTGGGGGCACTTCGGGATCGGCGGGCTCAAGGGCGGCGCCACCGCCAGTCCGCGTACGCCGGGGTTCGTGCCGGAGTTCGGGGGCGGCTGGTTCGACCCCTGGGGCGGTGTCTGGTTCGACGGCAAGGGGTACGCCGAGTCGCGGCGCACCCGGGACGCGGCCTACGAGCGGCGCTTCTACCTGACCAACCTGGCCAACGGCATCACCCTGCACAACGTCTACATGACCTTCGGCGGCACCTCGTGGGGCTGGCTGCCCGCGCCGGTGGTCTACACGTCGTACGACTACGGCGCGGCCATCGACGAGGGCCGCAAGGTCACCGAGAAGATCGCCCCGATGCACGAGCTCGGGCATCTGCTGCAACGCGTGCCCGACTTCGCCAAGCTGGACCGGGCGGCGGACGTGCACGCCGTCGGGCTGAAGGTGTACCACCTCACCAATCCGGACACCGAGGCGCATGTGTACGTGGTGCGCAACGACGGCACGGAGGAGGTCACCTCCCGGGTGCCGACCGCCGCGGGCGACCTCGAACTGACCGTCCCGGCCCACGACGCCCGGCTGCTGACCACCGGACTCTCCCTCGGCGGGCGGAAGTTGAGGTACTGCACCGCGCAGCCCATGATGTGCCTGACCGCCGGACGGCAGGACATCGCGGTGTTCACCGGGCGGACCGGGGAGATGGCGCACCTGGTGCTGGAGTGCCCGAGCGAGCCCTACGTCACCCGGCTGGACGCGGAGGCGGCCTGGGTCTACGACCGCAACGCCCTGCACGTGAACGTGCCCCTGGGCAAGGGCGGGCTCACCCGGGTGCTGGTCGAGCGCGGCGAGAGCGAGACCCCGCTGCTGCTGCTCTTCGCCGACCACGCGACCGCCGTCCGCCTGTTCCCGTACGACACCCCCTCGGGCAGCCTGCTGGTCTACGGACCGGCGCTGCTGCGCCACGCCGAGCTGAGCGGCGGCACGGTCGGGCTGACCGGTGACCTCGTGGAGCAGACCGGCCTGGAGGTGTGGGGGCCGCGCGGGATCGAGAGCGTCGAGTGGAACGGGCGCCGGGTGCCCACGCGGCTGGCCCTGTCCAAGAGCCTGGTGGCCGAGACGCTGCTGCCGGGCGCGCCCGAGGTGCGGCTGCCCGAGCTGGGCGGCTGGCGGATGCGTACGGAGAACCCGGAGGCGGGGCCGAACTTCGACGACTCCCGGTGGCGGGCCGCCGACCGGACGTCGTCGTTCAGCACCACCGCGGTGCCGAAGGGCCGACCGGTGCTGTTCGCCGACGACTACGGCTTCCACTACGGCGACGTCTGGTACCGGGGCACCTTCACGGACTCCGCGACCGTCGAGGAGGTCTCGCTCGCCTACAGCACCGGCACGCAGGGGCTGCTGATGGCGTGGCTGGACGGGGAGCCGCTGGGCACGCACCGCATGCCGGTGCCGGACGACAGCACGGTCCGCAAGGGCAGTTGGGCGGACACGGCGGTGTTCCCGGTGCGCGAGCAGCTGCGCGGTCCCGGCCGGCACGTGCTGTCCGTACTGGTCCGGCGCATGCAGCACGACCAGGACGGCAAGGCGCTCGACACCCACAAGGTGGCGCGCGGACTGACCGCGGTCACCTTCAAGGGCGCTTCCCCCGAGGTGAGTTGGCGCATCCAGGGCGAGCGGGCCGCCGACCCGGTGCGCGGTCCGCAGAACAACGGCGGGCTGTTCGGGGAGCGGGAGGGCTGGCATCTGCCCGGCTTCCCGGACCGGGACTGGAAGAGCGTGGCCTTCCCGCGTGCCGAGCGGCGGCAGGGCGTGACCTGGTACCGGACCTCGTTCCGGCTGGCGGTGCCCGCCGATGTCGACGCCTCGGTGGGGCTCGTGCTGGAGGACGACCCGTACCGGTCCTACCGTGCGCAGATCTTCCTCAACGGCTGGAACATGGGCCAGTACATCAACGACGTCGGCCCGCAGCACACCTTCGTCCTGCCGAACGGCATCCTGCGCACCCGTGGCACCAACACCCTGGCGCTGGCCGTCCTGTCCGAACTGACCACGCTGTCGGGCCCGGGACAGGTGCGGCTGACGCTGCTGGGCAGCGCGGCCGGAGGGGTGCCTGTGACACCGGTGCTCTCCCCCGGCCGCTGACGGCCGCGCCCCGGGCGAGATTTTCGGACGGCCGGATCGCATGACGCGAACACATCCGGGCGCGTAATCTCGGACAAGCCGCCGCCCGGCGGTGAGAAGGGGGAACCCATGGACATCGCGGGCGCGCGACAGCGGGCGACCCGGGTCGCCACGCGGTGGCGGCGGCGCCGTCCCCCCTTGTCGATGCGCGGCCTCGCCGTCGACCTCGCCCGTGCGGTGCGCGCGCGGCCCTGCCCCCCGGACGACGTACGCGCGTTGTGCCGGGCGCTGTGCGAGGAGATGAGCGCGCGCCGCGACGGGCGGCCCGTCGAGCTGCGGTTCGAGCGGTTTCCCGACGAGATCGAAGTCACCGGCCTGTGGGTGGAGTTCGCGGACTTCGATCTGGTCATCGTGGAGGAACGTGCCGAATCGTTGCAGCAACTGGTGATACTCGGACACGAGTTGTGGCACATGCAGGCCGGCCACCGGCACCACTACGGCGTCGGCGCGGCCACCGTGCACGCGCTGGCCGGCCGCGACGACATCGCCCTGACCGTGGCCGCCCGCAACGGCTCCCACGAGGCCGAGGAGGCCGAGGCCGACGACTTCGGGCACCGGCTCGCCGCGGCCTTCCGGCCCCTGCTGTCGGGCCGGGGGCCCGACGCCCGCCTCGACCCGGTCCAGCGCTCCATGGGCTACCGCGGAGGGGGGACACGGTGACGTACGCCCTGGACCTGCCCGGACCCGACCTGTCCCGCGGCCTGTACATCTCCTTCTGGCTGCCGACGGTGGTCCTCACCGTCGCGCTGGCGATCAAACTGCCCAGCATCATCAAGATGTGGCGCGACCCGCTGCTGCGCGCCGTCGGCGGTCTGCTGCTGTTCGCCTGCGCGGTGTTCGTCTTCGCGGCCCCCAAGACCATCGCCTGGACCAACCGGGTCACCGGCGTGCCGAACATCTCGGCGCCCTGGGTGTACTCCCTGCTCACCGCGCTCTGCGCGTCCTGGCTGCTGCTGATCATCGCCTGGCGCAACGGCCTGTCCGACCGCTCGGCCGCGACCCGCCGGGCGATCTGGTGGGTCGTCTCCGTCAACGCCGGTGTGGTGGTCGCCCTGTGGGTGCTGTTCGCGCTCGCGGACGTGCCCGTGGAACGCCTCCAGGACCTGGACACCTACTACGCCAACACGCCGTTCATGCGCGAGGAGATCCTGCTCTACCTGATCGCGCACACCGTGGCCTGCACGATCACCGCCCGGCTGATCTGGAACTGGATCCGCACCGACGGCCTCGACGCCTGGCTGCGCTGGGGACTCAGGTCCCTGGGCTTGGGCTACGCGACGAACCTGCTCTTCGACGCGTGCAAGCTGACCGCCGTCGTCGCCCGGTGGACCGGTCACGACCTGGACTGGCTGAGCACCTACCTGGCCCCGTCGGTCGCCTGTGTCTCCGCCACCCTGGTCGCCGTGGGCTTCATCATCCCGCACGTGGGCCAGTACCTGGCCGAGCGCTGGCGGATCCGCGTCAGTCACTGGCATCTGCGGCCCCTCTATGCGCTGATGCGCACCGTCACCGGCAACCGCGAGCCGTTCACTCTTCGCGCCACCGGGGAATTGCGCCTCATCCGCCGTGAGACGTTCATCCGCGACGCTCTCCTGCAGCTCTCCCGTCACCTCGACGAGGGCCTGCGCGCCCGCTCGTACGCGGCCGCCCTCGACCTGGGATCCGATCCCGGCCGGGCGGAGGCGCTGGCCGCCGCCGTGACGATCCAGGACGCCGTCGAGACCCGCAAACGGTCGACGGAGGCCGACGGCGCCGACGCCTCGTCCGGCCCGGACACCACCTATCTGCTCCAGAAGATCCAGGCCGTGTCCCGGGTTCTCCGCCACCCCGACGACATCGAGGCGGTGCGCGCCCGAGCGACCGCCCCGGCAGAGAGTGCCCGCGCATGAGCGAACGTTCCACCCCCGCCGTCAGAACCGCCGTCGTGCTGGGGGGATCCCATACCGGCATGCTCGCGGCGCGGGCCCTGGCCGGCTTCGCCGACCGTGTCGTGGTCGTCGACCGCGACGTCCCGCCCGACGTTCCCCAGCCCCGCCGCGGGCTGCCGCAGGCCCGGCACGCCCACATCCTGTGGTCGGGCGGGGTACGGGCCATGGAGGACCTGCTGCCCGGCATCACCGAGGTGCTCCGGAGCGCCGGCGCCCACCGGTTGCCGGTCACCACGGATATGGTCGCTCTCTCCTCACAGGGCTGGTTCCGCCGCTGGCCCGAGTCCCACCATGTGATCCTGTCCGGCCGCGACCTCTTGGACGCCACGATCCGCGCCCAGGTCCTCGCCGACGAGCGCGTCGAACTGCTCGGCGGCACCGAGGTGGTGGGGCTCACCGGGACGGGCACGCAGGTCACCGGCGTACGGATCCGCACCCGGGACGAGGAGGAACGCACCCTCGCCGCCGGCCTCGTCGTGGACGCCACCGGACGCGGCTCCGGAGCACCCCGCTGGCTGGCCGCGCTCGGGCTGCCCGCCGCGGAGCGGCGCGAGGTGGACTCCGGGCTGGTGTACGCGAGCCGGCTCTACCTCGCGCCCGACCAGGCCCGGGACGACTTCCCGATCGTCAACGTGCAGGCCGACCCGCGGGCCGGGGGTCCGGGGCGGTCGGGCGTGCTGTTGCCCATCGAGAACGGCCGGTGGATCGTCACCCTGGCCGGCACCCGCGGCGGCGAACCCTCCGCGGACAACGACGACTTCCTCCGGTTCGCCCGCGACCTGCCGCACCCGGTGATCGGCGACCTGCTCGGCAACGCGGAACCGCTGACCGACGTGTCGGTCACCCGCGCCACCCTCAACCGCCGTCACTACTACGAGCGGATGCCGGTGTGGCCGGAGAGCTTCGTCGTCGTCGGCGACGCGCTCGCCGCGTTCAACCCGATCTACGGGCAGGGCCTGGCGGCCGCCGCCCAGAGCGTCAGGATCCTGCGGGACGTGATTCGGCGTCAGGGCTGGGGCACTGCGGGGCTGTCCCGCCGTGTCCAGAAGGCGGTGGCCCGTCCGGTCCGGGCGGCCTGGGACCTGGCGATAGGCCAGGACGTGTTCTACCCGGGCGCGACGGAGAACGGCCCCACGCTCCGGGACCGGATCGTGGCCGCGTACGTCGACCGGCTGATGCGCACCGCCACCGGCAACGGCCGGGTCGCCCGCAGGGTCACGGACGTGACGTCCCTGGAGCGGGGCGCGGAGGTGCTGCTGACCCCCGACGTGCTGCTGGCGGCGGCGATCGGCCCGCTCAAGCCGCAGTTGACCGGGCCGCCGCTGACGGCCGAGGAGCGCAAGGCCGGCGGGCTGTTGTAGCGCCGCCGGCCGCGGACTCCCCGGCTCGGGCGTCAGCCCGCGAACGCCGGCTGCGGGAGCCCCTTCCCGACGCCCGGCACCACCAGCAGCGACCCCGAGACGGGGTGCGGCCGGTCCAGTCCGATCCGGGCCGTGGTGATGTACAGGTCCGTCAGGTCCGGGCCGCCGAAGGCACAGGCCGTGGTGCGCGGGGCCGGCAGGAGGAGCACCCGGTCCAGGTCTCCGTCGGGCGTGTAGCGGCGGACCGCTCCGCCGTCCCACAGGGCCACCCACACGCACCCTTCGGCGTCGACGGTGAGGCCGTCGGGGAAACCGGCGCCCTCCTCGATCTCGGCCAACGGGCGTCTGTTCACGGCCCGTTCGCCGTCGAGGTCGAAGACGTCGATACGGCGGGTGGGGGAGTCGACGTAGTACAGGCGGCTTCCGTCGGGGCTCCAGCCGATGCCGTTGCTGACCGCGACGGAGGGCAGGACCGTCTCGACGGCCCCGTCGGCGGTCAGACGGGACAGGGTGCCGCCGCCCGCCGCCTCGTCGTAGCGCATCGTGCCCGCCCACAGGGAGCCGTCGGGCGCGACCGCGGCGTCGTTCGCGCGGCGGCCGGGGACGGGCTCGTGGTGCAGCCATCGGAAGGTGCCGTCCGGGTCCAACAGGCCCACGCCGTCGCGGAGGTTGAGGACCAGTCCACCGCCCGCCCTGGGCTTGGCCGCGCCCACGTGCTGGTCCGTCGTACGGACCGTGCGCCGGCCGGTGGCCGGGTCGTAGGTGTGCACGCGCGAGCCGAGGACGTCCACCCAGATCAGCCGGTCGGCCGCCGGGTCCCAGGTGGGGCCCTCGCCGAGGCTCGCCGCCGCCCGCACCGCGACCTCGTACGCCGTCATGCCACGCCTCGGTGGCCCAGGCGCTCGGACAGCTCGGTGGCGCCCTTGACGGCGAGCTCCTCCAGCTCGGCGCGGCGCTCGTCGCTCCAGCGGATCATGGGCACGGAGATGGACAGGGCGGCGACCACCTGGCCGGTGCGGTCGCGCACCGGGGCGGCCACGCAGCTCACGTCCGGGTTGGACTCGCGGCTCTCCAGCGCGATGCCGTGCTGCCGGATCTGTGCCAGGGCGGCGCGCAGGGCGGCCGGTTCGGTGATGCTGTTGGGGGTCATCGCGGCGAGCTCGGCGCCGTCCGGGATGCGTGCGGCCAGCTCCTGCTCGGGCAGCGAGGCCAGCAGCATCTTGCCGACCGAGGTGCAGTGGGCGGGCAGCCGGCGGCCGGCCGCCGAGACCATGCGCACGGCGTGCGTGGAGTCGACCTTGGCGATGTAGATGACGTCGGTGCCTTCGAGGATGGCCACGTGGACCGTCTCGTCGCAGGTCTCGGCGACGGACCGGGCCACCTGCTGGCCCTCGGCGGCGAGGTCGAGCTGCTCGGCGTAGCGGCTGCCGAGCTGGTACGGGCGCACGCCGAGCCGGTAACGTCCGGGTTGTCCGGGCACGGGCACGATGTACGACCGGGCCGCGAGCGTGGTGACCAGTTCGTGCACGGTGGTGCGCGGCAGCTGGAGCTTGCGCACGATGTCGGGGGCGGAGAGTGTCCCGTCACCGTCGAGGAAGAGCTCAAGAATGTCGAGAGCCCGGGTCACGGCAGGTACGAGGCGTCCCATGTCCGGCCCCCTCCCTTGGGTCTGCGCCTGTGTTCGAGATTTCAACAGACGATCGGCATGACGAACATAGGCTAGCCATGGAGGGTTGCGCGGGCAATGGCCTAGCGGTGTGCTCGCGCATCGCCCAGTTCGCCGCGCAGTCGGCGCGCCCGCAGGACCAGCTCCAGTTCGAAGCGGCGGTCCGGGTCGTCGATCTCGTCGCCCCACAGCTCGCGGATCTGGCGGAGCCGGTAGCGGACGGTCTGCGGGTGGACGCCGAGCCGCGCGGCCACCTCCGGGGCTCCGCCGCGCGTCTCCAGCCAGGCCAGCAGCGTCTCCGCGAGCCTGCGGCCGTGCGTCGGCCCGCAGTGGGCGAGCGGCGCCAGGCAGCGCAGCGCCAGGTCGTCGATCAGCTCCTCCGGCTGCAGGAGCACCAGGGCCTCGGTGTGCTCGGTGCAGTACAGCACCTCCCCGCCCGGCAGCAGGCCCCGTTCCATCAGGCGTACGGCGGCCAGGGCCCAGCGCAGCGACTTCGCGGCGTCGGCCAGAGCCACCGGGGGCCCGATCGCCCCGGACCAGCCGGCCAGCGCCCGGTGCAGCAGTTCGGGCCGCCCGGCCGCGTCCGGCTCGGGCACGACCATGCGGGGCTGCTCGTACTCCATGTCGAGCAGCACCCCCTGCCCCACGGCGGGCGCCACCGCCTCCCGGGCCGGGCGCAGCAGCACGCCCACGGCGACCTTCGCGGGCAGCGACCAGCCGACCCGGGCGGCCCGCTCGGCCAGCGCGTCGGCCGGATCGCCCCGGTGGCGTTCGGCCAGGAGCAGTTCCATCAGCCGGCGTTGCAGGCGCAGGCGTTCCCCGGCCCGGCGGGCGGCGGCCTCGGCGTAGCCGCGCACGGACTGGTCGACCAGGCCGTCCAGGTACTCGTAGCCCGCGTCGACCAGCTCGTACATCGCCGGCGGCGGGATCTCGACGCGCTGGCCGATCTCGGCGAAGCGGCGCCAGGCGAGCCGTACGCCCATGCGGTACATGGCCTGCAGCGCGTCCAGGCTGCGGCCGCCCATGCCCTCGCCGCGCCCGAACTCCTGGAAGACGCCGGGCGGTACGGTCGGCCGACCCTCGGAGTGCTCCAGGTGCTGGACGAAGACCTCGATGGCGCGGCGGATGCCGATGAGGGCCATGGGTTCGCCGCTCTCGTCGAGGACGACGGGCAGGGCGGGGTACTCGCGGCGGATCTCCCGCAGGATCTCCTCGGCCAGCGCGGGCGCCTCGGCCATGGCGAGCGCGGCGAACCGGCGGACCTTCAGGCGGGGCACGTCGTGCCAGGCCGAGCGGGCGGACACGGCCGGGGAGCGGGCGGGCACGGGTCAGTGCCCCCGGCCGGCGGGCGCGTACGGCTTCTCGCGCGTCGTCACGGCCACGGCTCAACTCCCCTGGCCCGCTTGCTCGTACGTGATCAGCGGGGTGTTCGGCTGGTCGGGCCGGGCGTCGAGCAGCGCGACGATGCCGAGCGCGGCGCCCACCGCGAGGGCGGCGGCGGCCACGACGGTCAGCGCGGCGGCGAGCAGTCTGGACATCGCAGGGTCAGCCTCTCTGTCCGGAGTTCGTCCCCCGCCCCGGGCCGTGCCACCCCTGCCTGTCCGGCCCAGTGTCGGCAGTCATTGACACTCCGTCAAGAGGCGCCTACGGTTCCCGGCCCATAGGGGTGGGTCGACTCGCACGCGCACTGTTCCCTCTCGGACCTGGAGTGCCGGATGCGCCGTACAGCCTCGCCCTTTTCCCTGATCATCCTGGGCCTCGGCACGTTTCTGCTGGTGCTGGCCCCGCTGCTGGCGTGGTACGTCGAGCCGCGTGCCGCGGTGAATCCGATCGACATCGACACCACCGCCGTCTACACCGGCACGGGCAGCTATTTCGACACCGGGCAGATCAAGGCCGTGGCCGACCGGCGGATCACGATCACCCAGGTGGTGCGCGGTGACGTCGAGGACGGCGAGCGCAGCGGGCGGGCGGTGTGGGACGTGACCACGACCGTCGACACCGACCGGACCCTGCCGGCCGCCGATCCGCACGACGCGCTGGAGTTCTTCCTGAACCGCTGGGTCACCGACCGGGGCACCAACAAGCCGGTGCACTGCTGCCGGGAGAACCCGTACTTCGAGGGCGACGCGTATCTGAAGTTCCCCTTCGACGTGCGCAAACGCTCCTACCAGTGGTGGGACAACTCCCTCGGGTCGACGGTCACGCTGCACTACGCGGGCACCAGGAAGATCCAGGGCTACCGCGGCTACCGGTTCACCGGGACCGTGGCGCCGACCCGGATCGGCGAGCGTCTGGTGCCGGGGAGCCTCGTCGGACTGCCGAAGCGTCCGCAGGTGCAGGCCGAGGAGTGGTACGCGAACCACGGCATCGAGCTGGTCGCCGACCAGCGCACCGGCCGGGTGATCTACGCCCAGGTCGGGCCGCGGCGGACGCTGCGCGCGCCGGGGGCGACGAAGGACGCGGTGGTCCTGCTGGACAGCGAGAAGCTGGGGTTCACCACCGGGACGCAGAAGGAGCAGGTGAGACTGGCGAAGAAGGAGAGCGGCCTGCTGCGGCTCGTGGGGCGGACCCTGCCGGTCGGTGCCGCTGTGGCCGGATTCGTCCTGGCGACGGTGGGGGGCGTTTTGGTGGCACGCGGCCGGAGGCGTCCGGAAGCATCCGATAACTCCAGCCCTACACTCACGATGTGACAGGGCATCAGCTCCAACAAGCCCCGAAATTGTCACCCCGGTGAGTAGCCCTGGCGGACGGCGGGGCGAAAACTGTCCACCCCACCCCGCGCACAGGCCGCCCACACCCTGCTCTCAGGAAGTACCCGAACCAGCCACAGAATCGATCCTCCCCCCACTGAGTTCCGCACCCCGAGACGAGTTGGAGCACCCATGCCCCAGCACGTACCGTCCTCGCCGCGCGCCGCCTCACCCCAGGGCACGCGGCACCCTTCGGCGCTCCCCCCACAACCGCGCCGGATCGTCTTCCTCGCCCACCGAGACCTCGGCAACCCCTCCGCCGGCGGCTCCGAACTCCTCGTCGACCGGCTCGCGGACGGGCTGACCCACCTCGGCCACCAGGTCACCCTGCTGTGCGGCGGCCCCCCGGCCTTCCGGGACTACCGGGTGGTCTCCGCGGGCGGCACCTACGACCACTACCTGCGCGCCCGGTCGGCCTTCGCCCGCCGGGTCGGGGACTGCGACCTGCTCGTCGAGGTGTGCAACGGCATGCCGTACTTCGCGCCACGGTGGCACCGCGGCCCCACGCTGTGCCTGGTCAACCACGTCCACACCGACGTGTGGCGGATGCGGCTGAGCGGGCCGCTGGCGCCGGCCGCACGCATCGGCCGAAGACTGGAGCGGTGGGCGCTGACCGGCGCCCAGCACCGGAGCCTGCTGGTCGCCGTCTCCCCCTCGACGGCCCACGCGCTGCACGCGATCGGTGTGGAGCGGGACCGCATCCGGGTCGTGCACAACGGCGTGGAGGAGCCGGGCCCGAGTGCGGACCGCTCGCCCGAGC
Source organism: Streptomyces sp. NPDC054794 (assembly GCF_053611585.1). Lineage (NCBI taxonomy): Bacteria > Bacillati > Actinomycetota > Actinomycetes > Kitasatosporales > Streptomycetaceae > Streptomyces > Streptomyces sp. NPDC054794. Next base: position 186,424 of record NZ_JBSHAQ010000008.1, read on the forward strand.
CGCTGTTCGTCGCGGTGGGGCGGCTGGTCGAGTACAAGCGGATCGATCTGCTCCTGCGGCTGTGGGAGCGGGTACGGCCGGTCACCGGCGGCCGTCTCGTGATCGTCGGCGACGGGCCCGAGCGCGGACGGCTTGAGCGCCTGGCCGGTCCCGGCGTGGACTTCACCGGCCATGTCACCGAGGCCGAGAAGCACCGACTGCTGTGCGAGGCCTGGCTGCTGCTGCACCCGTCGGCGTTGGAGGGCTGGGGTCTGGTGGTCACGGAGGCGGCGGCGCGCGAGACGCCGACGATCGCCTTCGACGTGCCCGGCCTCAGGGACTCCGTGGTGGACGGCGAGACCGGCGTGCTGGCGCGCGGCGAGTCGTCGTTCGCGGCGGCCTGGTGCACGGTTGCGCTGGCCGCGCGTCGGCGGGAAGTTATGGGCAAGGCAGCCTGCGACCGTGCCGCGCGCTACCGCTGGGACCGGACCGTGACACAGTTCCGTGCGGTTGCCGCGGAGGCGGTGTGGGGCTGGGGCGGTGACGCCCATGCGCCGTGCCAGTGAGGTCGTCGCGCGACTGCGGATCCCTCGTGGCTGGTCGCGCCCACGCGGCGAAGCCGCAAATGTCACAGCCCCGTGCCCCTTCGAGGGCGCTACAGGGCGGCGGAGTTTGAAGGATCCCTCCCTGCGGCGTTCCCTCGCCCTGTTCCGTGCCTTTCTGCGTGAGCAGGACGACCCCGAGGCCTGTTACTCCCTGCTCGCCCGGGACGCCGCCGACCAGGTCGAGGGCTACGACGGGCCGGTGGCCGGGCGGATCGTCGTGGACGTCGGTGGGGGCGGCGGGTACTTCACCGAGGAGTTCCGGCGCCGGGGCGCACAGGCCTACTTGTTCGAGCCGGACGTGACCGAGCTGGGCGAGAAGCCGCCCGACGGGACGGTGATCGCCGACGGCTATCTGCTGCCGCTGGCCGACGGGGTCGCCGACGTGACGTTCTCGTCCAACGTCCTGGAACACGTGGCGGATCCGCGGACGTTCCTCAGCGAGCTGGTGCGGGTGACCCGGCCGGGCGGGCTGATCTACGTGTCGTTCACCAACTGGCTGTCCCCGTGGGGCGGTCACGAGTGGGCGCCCTGGCACTATCTCGGCGCCGAACGGGCCCGCGCCCGCTACCGCCGTCGTACCGGACGGCCGGCCAAGCACACCCTGGGCGAGAACCTGTTCGCCGTGCACATCGGAGCCACCCTGCGGCAGGTGCGCGCCCGGGACGACGTCACGGTCGTCTCGGCCCGCTCCCGCTACTGGCCGTTCCTCGCGGAAGCCGTCGTGAAGGCGCCCGGCATCCGCGAGCTGGCCACCTGGAACCTCCTCCTCGTCCTCCGGCGGTGTCCCGCATGACCACCACGGTCCAGGCCCCTCCCCCGGCAGCCGTCCCCACCACCACGGCCGGCTCGGGCCCGCCGGAGGGCCCGCGGTCGCGGCGCTGGCTGCTGGGGTTCTGGGCCGTGCTGTTCGTGCTGTTCCTCGCGGTGCACCCGGGCCGGCAGACCTTCGACACCAAGCTGGGCGTCACCGTCGACCCGGGCCGATTCCTCTCGGATCTCGGCCAGTTGTGGCACGACCAGGGATCCTTCGGCGGGATCCAGGACCAGTACGCCGGCTATCTGTGGCCGATGCTGCCGTTCCACTGGCTGTGCCACGCGGTGTCCCTGCCGGTGTGGCTCGCGGAGCGGCTGTGGCTGTCGCTGATCGTGTCGGTGGCGTTCTGGGGTGCGCTGCGGCTGGCCGAGCGGCTGCGCGTCGGAACCCCCGCGTCCCGGCTGCTCGGCGCGGTGGCCTATGCGCTGTGGCCGGTGTTCACGGTGGTCGTCGGCTCGACCTCGGCGGCCGCGCTGCCCGGCGCCTTCCTGCCATGGGTGCTGCTGCCGCTGGCCGACGAGCGGTACACCGCCCGGGTCGCTGCCCTGCGCTCGGCACTGGTCGTGCCCTTCATGGGCGGCGTCAACGCGGCCGCGACCCTCGCCTCCCTGCTGCCGGCCGGGCTGTATCTGCTCTCCCGCCCGCCCGGACCACGGCAGCGCAAGCTGATCTCCTGGTGGGTGCCCGGAGTGCTCGTGGCGACGGCCTGGTGGTGGATCCCGCTGCTGCTGCTCGGCGTCTACGGGGAGAACTTCCTTCCCTACGTGGAGACTTCCCAGACGACGACGGCGACCATGTCGGCCACCGAGGCGCTGCGCGGCGGCGGGAACTGGGTCGCCTATCTGCATCTCGGCGAGGCCTGGCTGCCCGCGGGCTGGACCGTGGCCTCCGCGGTCGTGGTGATCGTCTGCTCGGCGCTCGCCGCCGGGCTCGGGCTGGCCGGGCTGGCCCGGCGTGACCTGCCGGAGCGGCGCTGGCTGGTGCTGACGGTGCTGACGACCGCGCTGATCACGCTCGCCGGGTACGGCGGCGCGTTCGGGGCGCCCTTCCACGGGGTCGTACAGGACTGGCTGAACGGCCCGCTGGTGCCGTTGCGCAACATCTACAAGTTCCAGGCGGGCATGGCGCTGGCGCTCGTGCTCGGGCTGGCCCATCTGGTGGGCGTGGCCGCCGAGCCGCGCGGCGCCCGCCCGGTGCGCGGCCGCCGCTTCGCCCCGCTGGTCGCGGCGGTCCTCGTGCTGCCGGGGCTGCTGTGGCCGTACCTCAACGGGTCGATCCTGAACCCCGGTTCGTTCCAGCAGCTGCCCAAGTACTGGCAGACCACGGCCGACTGGCTGAAGAAGTACTCCCCCGACTCCCGCGCCCTCGTCGTCCCGGCCACCGCGCACGGGCTCTACACCTGGGGCTCCCCCGTCGACCACCCCCTGGACGTGCTGGCCGACAGCCGCTGGGCGCAGCGGGACTTCGTGCCCTTCGGCACCCCGGGCAACCGGCGGGCGATGGACGCGGTCGAGCAGGCGCTGCTGAGCGGCGGCGAAGTCCCCGGCCTGGCCGACTACTTGAGCCGCGCCGGGATCCACTACGTCGTCGTCCGCAACGACCTGGACCCCGACCAGATCGGCTACGTCCCGACCACGACCGTCAAACGCACCCTGGAGCAGTCCGGGTACCAGCGGGTGACCGGTTACGGGCCGGTGATGACCGGCGGCCGGATCGCCCACGGCACCCCGCTCCAGGTGGAGGGGCTGTACCCGAGGCAGCGGGCGGTGGAGATCTACGAGCCGGTGGACCAGGACGTGCCGCGTCCCGGACAGGCCCGGCTGCTGTCGGCCGCGGACACGGCCGTCGTCTCCGGCGGCCCCGAGGCGCTGCTGCCGCTCGCCGCGCGGCTGCGCGACCGGGCCACCGTGCTCACCGGCGACAACCACCCGGGGGTCGGCTCGCCCGGTCTCCAGCTGGTCGGCGACGGGCTGCGGCGGGCGGACACCCGGTTCGGGCTGGTCGACGCCAACACCTCGTACACGTACACCCGCGACGAACGCAACGCGCCGGACGCCGTGCAGGACGCGGGCGACAAGCCGCGCCAGATCCTGCCCACCGACGGCATCGGCCACCAGACCGTGGCCCGACTGCGCGGCGCCCGCTCGGTGACGGCGTCGTCGTACGGCAACTGGCTCTTCCACCTCCCGCAGTACGACCCGGTGAACGCCTTCGACGGCGATCCGGCCACCGCGTGGGCGGAGGGCGCGCCCGGCTCGGCGAAGGGGCAGTGGCTGCGTGTCGGCTTCGACGGGTCGTACGACATGCCGGCGTCCGTGAAGGTGACGCCGTTGCCGCAGCAGAGCGTGCGGGCCGCGGCCACCCGGGTGCGGGTGACGACGGAGAAGGGCTCGGTGACCAGCTTCCTGCGGCCCGACGGCATGACGCGGACCGTCAAGGCCCCGGCGGGCGCGACGCGTTGGATGAAGCTGACGATCGTCGACTCGGTGGCCCGGCGCTCCGGCCTCACCGGTGCGGGCTTCTCCGAGATCGCCCTGCCCCACGTCCAGCTGACCCGCATGCTGCGGCTGCCCACCGACGCCGACGGCTCCGACGCGGCGGCCGAGGTCGTCTCCCTGCACCGCGCGGCCGACCCGACCGGGCTGTCGGCGACCGGCACCGAGGTGGGGCTGCACCGCGCCTTCGCCACGGGGACGGCGGGGTCGTACCAGGTGGCGGCGCGCGCGGTGCCGGTGCCGGGCGAGGCGCTCGACAAGCTGCTGTACCGGGTCGCGCCGGACCAGAAGAACCGGATCACGGCGACCGCGGACTCCACCGCGGCCCTGGGCGCGGGTCTGTCCGCGCGCAATCTCACCGACGGCGACCTGACGACGGCGTGGATCGCGGGCGACCGTCCCACGGTCCATCTGAGCTGGAAGGGCAAACAGCCCGTCGGCGAGCTCGTGCTCGCCCCCGCGGGCGGCCTGTCGACCCGCCCGACCGAGGTGGACATCAGCTCCCCGGACGGTGCGACGACCGCGGGCGTCGACGAGAACGGCATGGTCCGCTTCGACCCGATCACCACGGACCGGCTCGACATCACGATCACCAGGACGGCGCCGCTGACCCTGCACAACCCCGTCGCCGACGAGGACCTGCAACTCCCCGTCGGACTCACCGAGGCATACCTCCCGGCGCTCGACGGCTACCGCACCCCGCAGCCGGCCGCCACCCGGACGTTCTCCCTGCCGTGCGGGCAGGGCCCGGTGCTGGCGGTGGACGGCGAGCTGTACCCGACGAGCGTGAAGGGGACCGTACGGGACCTGGTGGAGCGCCGGCGGGTGGCGGTGACGCTCTGCCAGGAAGGCGGTGAGGACGCGGCGTTGGAGCTGACCGCGGGCACGCACCGGGTCGAGGCGGGGGACACCGGTCCCCTGGTCCTGACGGACGTGACGCTGAACCGCGGGACGGTGAACGAGGCCGCCGGTCCGGGGCGTGAGCTGCGGACACGGGACTGGCTGGGCGACCGCCGCGAGGTGACCGTCGGCTCGGGGGCGGCCACGTACCTGACGACGTACGAGAACTACAACGACGGCTGGCGGGCCACCCTGAACGGCAAGGAGCTGACCCCCCTCCGGCTCGACGGCTGGCAGCAGGGCTGGCGGATCCCGGCCGGGGCGGGCGGCACGGTCAAGCTGTCGTACGGACCGGCGACGACCTACGAGGGCGGCCTGATCGGCGGCGCGGTGGGGCTCGCGGCTCTGCTGGGCCTGGTCCTGTGGCGGCGCCGCGAGCCCAACCCGGACGAGCCGCAGCCGGTGCCCGCGCCGCCCGGCGTGTGGTTGGGCACGGTGGCGCTGACGCTGGTCGCCGTGGTGATCGCGGGCTGGTTCGCCCTGCTGGTGCCGCCGCTGGCACTGCTCGCCCACCGACGGCACGCGCTGCTGGTGCCGCTCGCCCTCGTGGCGCTCGCCGGAGCCGGGATCGCGGCGGCGACCGGCGCCGGGGAACCGGTGGCCGCCGGTCACGGGGCCTTCGGCCATCCGGCCCAACTGCTCGCGCTGATCGGGCTGTTCGCGGGGTTGGTCAGCGTCCGGGAGGTCGCGCCCGCGGGCGGGGGTGGCACGCCTGACGACTCGGAGGCGCCGACGGCACCGCTGCCGCGGCGGATACGCGGCTCCAGTCCCCTGGGCGCGCCTGCGCCGGGGCCCGCCTCCGCCGCACCGGAGGAGAAGTCCCCGCCGGGCGCCGCCGGACCGACCGTCTCCGCCCGTGGACCCGGACACCCCGACGGAGGTGCCCCCGCATGACCACGCTCCAGCACCGGCCGGACGGTCCGGCACGGCCCCCGTCCCGGGTCCCGTTCCCGGTCGTCGACGAGGTCGCCCGGCACTGTCTTCAGGACGCGGAACCGGAGACCGTGCACATCGAGCTCCACCTGCCCGGCCGGCTGGATCCCGCGCGGCTGCGCAAAGCCTTCGGGGAGGCGCTGCGCCGGCATCCGCGCATCCTGATGCGGGAGGCTCCCCGGCCCTGGTACCGGGCCCGGTACGAGTGGGAGCTGACGGCGGAACCGGACGTGGAGGTGATCCGTTGCCCGCCGCCGGAACCGGACGCCCGAGGGCAGGCTCGGCAGCGTGCCCTGGACTGCGCTCCCCCGCTCTCCTCCGCCCCGCCGATCCGCCTGGATGCCGTGCCCGAGGGCGACGGCACCGTGCTGATCCTCACCGTCAACCACACCGCCCTGGACGGCCCGGCCTGCCTGCGCGTCGTGGCCACGGCGGCGGAGCTGTACGGCGGCCGGGACAATTCCCCCGCCGCACCCCCCGTACGCACGCAGGACGCGCGGCGGGAGTCCGTGGCCGTACCGTCCAACTGGACCCCGCCCGCGCGGGTGGCCCCCGGCACCCCGGGCCCCTGTCCCGGCAACGGCGTGATCGTCACCGAACTGCCCCTCCCGCACCGCCCCAAGGGCTCCCCGTACACGGTGAACGACCAGCTCATGGTCACCACCGCGCTGCTGATCGCCCACTGGAACGGGGAACACGGCGCCCGCCCCCGGCCGATCCGCATCACCATGCCCGTCGACGACCGCCCCCGGGACGCGGGCATGCCCATCGGAAACGGGACGCGGCTCGTCGAGGTCCCGTTCACTCCCGAGGAGCTGGACGCGACGGACATGGCCGGGCTGCTGCGCCGCACGGCCGCCCGCACCCGGTTCCTCAAGTCCCAGCCCCGGCCCCAACTCGGCCACGGAGTGGCCCTGTTGACCACGCCGTGGGCGCCGGTGGCGGTGCGCGGCGCGCTCACCCGCGGGTTGCGCCGGGCCGTCGCGCCCTGGACGTCGACCACCCTGCTCAGCAACATCGGCCGCATTCCCTACCCGCTGGACTTCGGCGAGGAGGCGGGCCGCGCGGACGCCGTCTGGTTCTCCGCACCGGCCCGCATGCCCCGCGGCCTCACCTTCACCACCGCCTCCACCGCGGGCCGCCTGCACCTCTCCGTGCGCTGGTCCCGCTCCCTGCTCGGCCCCGGGGACGGCGCCGAGCTGCGCGATCTGTTCGAGCACTATCTGCACACCACGGAGGTGACCGCCCCGTGACGACCACCGCCACCCCGCCCGGGGAGCTCCGCGACTTCTACGAGGACCCCGCCGTGCCGGTCGCCTCCGGCGCCGCGCGCAGCATCCGCCAGGCCCGGCTGCTGGCCGCCGCCCTGGGTCCGGCCGGCGCGGGGGCGCGCACGGTCCTCGACATCGGCTGCGGCGACGGCACCGCGGCCGCCACCGCCGCCCCGCTCCTCGCCGGTCACCGCCTCGTCGGCGTCGACTGGTCCCAGGACGCCCTGCGCCGCGCCCACGCCCGGCTGCCGTGTGCCGTCCGGGGCGAACTCACCGGCGGCGGGCTGCCGTTGCGGACCGGCTGCGCCGACGCCGTGCTGTTCAGCGAGGTGATCGAGCACCTCGTCGACCCCGACGCGGCCCTGGACGAGATCCGCCGCGTCCTGCGCCCCGGAGGCCACCTCATGCTCTCCACACCGAACCTGGCCGCCTGGTACAACCGCGCCCTGCTGCTGGCCGGAGTGCAGCCCGTGTTCTCCGAGGTCAGCCTGCGCGCGATCCACGGCCGCCCCGGCAAGGAGGTCGTCGGACACCTGCGGCTGTACACGGCCCGCGCGCTGCGGGAGTTCGTGACCGCGGCCGGCTTCGAGGTCGTCCGCGTGCATGGCGCCCCCTTCCACGGCGTGCCCCGGCCACTGCGTCCGCTGGACCGGCTGGCCTGTGCCAGACCCTCGCTCGCCTCGATCCTGCTGCTGCACGCACGACGGACGTAGGGGGCGGCCATGTGGTGGGGAGTGGTGGCGGCCCTGCTGTCGAACGTCCTGTACAGCACCGGGTTCGTGCTGGAGAAACGGGCCCTGTCCGCGCTGCCCGAGGTGACCGTGCGCAAGCCCGCCCGGCTGCTGCGGCTGGTGCTCGGCAGCCCGCTGTGGATCGGCGGCTCGCTGGCGCTGGCGGCCGGGTTCGGCGCGCAGCTCGTCGTCTACCGCACCCTGCCCATCGCGGCGGCGCAGGGGCTGTTCGTCTCCGGTCTGGTGCTGCTCGTCCTGCTGTCGGCGCGGCTGCTCGGGGAGGAGACCAGCGGCCGGGAGCGGTATGCGCTGGGCGCGATCCTGGCCGCGCTGCTCATGGTCGTGCTGTCCCTGCGGGAGAGTTCGGAGAAGGTCAGCCGGGCCGCTCCGTACCCGCTGGTGCTGCTCGTGTCCGTGCCCTCGCTCGCCGCGGGCGTGTGGCTGTACCGGGCCACCGAGCGGCGCGCCCACAACCGGCACCGGCTGCCCACGACGGGCGTCGAGTACGGGGTGGCGGTGGGCCTGCTGTACGGGGTCAGCTCGCTGGCCATCAAGGGCGTGTCGAGCTGTCTGACCGGCGGGCCGCTCGGCCTGCTGCGCTCCCCGTACCCGTATCTCCTGCTGTTCACGGGTGTGTTCGGCCTCGTCATGTCCCAGGCGGCGCTGCAACGCTGCCGCGCCTCGCTGATCGTTCCGGTGTGCACGACGGTGACCTGCCTGTTCACGGCGGTGCTCGGCACGCTGTCGTTCGGCGAGGCGCTGCCGCACGACCCGGTGCGGCTCGCCCTGCGGCTGACCGGGACGGCGCTCGCGGTCGCCGTGCTGCTGACCATGCCGAAGCACGACGCCGCTTCCGAACCCGCCCTCGGTGCCAAGGAGTTGACACCCCCATGAAGCCCGACGACCCGCTGCTGAGGATCCTGGCGTGCCCGCTCGACAAGGGGCCGCTGCACCTGTTGCCCGAGGAGGCCCTCTACAACCCGCGGATGCGCCGCCGCTATCCGATCGTGGACGGCATCCCGCAGTTGCTGCCCTCGTCCGGGGAGCAGGTGTCGGACGAGGAACACGAGGAGCTGCTGAGGCGGATGACACCGTGAAGGGACCGACCCTGGCCGCCCGGCTGGCGCCCCGGCTGCCCACCCGGCTCGTCGCCGCCACCGCCCGCGCCGTCTACCCGCGCTTCGAACCGGAGCTGGCCCGGCTCGGCGACCTCTGCCCGGCCGACTGCGGCACGGCGGTGGACGTCGGCGGCTGGTACGGCCCCTGGACGCGCCGCCTGTCCGCACGCGCGCGCCAGGTGGTGACCGTCGAACCCGTCCCCCACCTGGCGCGGCTGCTGGCGTCGGCGTTCCCGGCGAACGTGCGGGTGATCCAGGCCGCCGCCGCCGACCGGCCCGGCATCGCCCGGCTCTGGCTGCCGCCGGACGACGCGGGCGACCGTGGCGTGTCGTCGCTGGTGCGCCGCGACATCCACGGGCGGGCCCTGGAGGTGCCCCGCGTGACCCTCGACGAGCTGGGTCTGCGGGACGTCGGCTTCATCAAGATCGACGTGGACGGCGGCGAACTGGCCGTGCTGCGCGGCGCCACGGCGCTGCTCGCGCGCGACCGCCCGGCGCTGTTCGTGGAGCTGGAGGCGCGGATCCAGCCGGTCGCTCCGGTGGTGACGTATCTGCGGCTGCTGGGCTACGAGGGCTGGGTGCTGCCGGGCAGCACCTGGATACCGCTCGGGTCCTTCCCGCTGGAGGCCCACCAGGCGCGGGCCTCGTACGTCGTGGCGCACGGCCTGCTGCGCCGGGTGCTGCCCTTCGGCGCCCTGCGGGGGCCGCGGTACGTCAACTCGGTCCTGTTCCTTCCGGACGGCCGCCGCCCGGGGACGCGCCCCGTCGGCGACGATGGGTCCCATGCCCTCCTCCGGAAAGCGCCCCGCTAGCCCCGCCGGCCCCTTCACCCCGCGCGACTTCCAGCTGGTGCTGCTGCGCCGCATGGCCGACCACAACCCCGGTCCCGTCGAGGACGCCCGCCGTGAGCTGGGGGTCTCGATGGCGGACATGCGGGAGGCCAACAAGCGTTGGCAGGGGATGGTCCGCTCGCCGCGGTCCCGCTCGGCGGCCGCGCGCTACCGCTCGGTCCTGGGCCATCCGGAGACCGAGACCAAACGCACCATCGGCGACCTGGAGTGCATGGCCTGGCAGTGGCCGGTACCGCTGTGGCCCACCCTGCGCTTCGAGGTCATGGTCGCCCCGGACGGGGCGGTGTGGAACGAATGGCTGGTCCGCGCCCCCGGCGCCCCCGCCCCGGACCTCCGCACCGTCGAGGACCTCACCCCCTGGTCCTGCACGGTCGACGAGGCGGCCCGCGCCTTCGCCCCCGCCCGCCCCCTGGAGGGCACGGCACCGACCCGCTGGGGCCTGGCGTTCACGGCGCCGGACGCGCAGGGCGTACGGCGGGAGGTGGTCGCCGAGTTCACCTGGGGGCTGCTGCAGCGCACGGCGGTCAGCGGCTAGGGCTTGTGGCGGTCGCGAGGATCGCCGCGACGACCGCGTCCAACGAGCCCGGGTGCAGGAACAGGAACAGGTTCGGCTCGACCAGTTCCAGCTCCATCACGCGGGGCTCCCCGTCCGCGCCGTCGACGAGGTCCACGCGCGCGTACAGCAGCTCGGGCGCTTCCGGTACGGCGGCCAGGGCGCGCTCCGCGACGGAGAGTTCGGCCGGGGTAGGGGTCCACGGCTCCAGGTCGGGGTGGGCCACCTTGTCCGCGTCGTAGGCGGCGCCGCGCGCCAGGACGGCGCGCTTGCGGCTGGCGTGCAGCAGACGGCCGCCGAAGAACTGCAGGGCGCGCTCGCCGCTGACGTCGATGCCCTCGACGTACGGCTGCACCATCGCGGTGAGCCCCTCGTCGTGCATCCGGGCCAGGTGTCCGACGGCCCGGTCGCGCTCGCCGGGGGTGTAGCGCGCGGCGAACCGGGCGCCCGCGCCGAAGGTGGGCTTGACCACGAACTCGCGGTCGTCCGGCAGGTCGGGAGCGTCCCCCGGGGCGAGGTAGCCGGTCGGCACGACGGGCACACCGGCCGCCGCGAGGTCGCCGAGGTAGCGCTTGTCCGTGTTCCAGCGCACGACGGCGGCCGGATTGGCGATGCGCGTCGCCTTCCCGACCCGCTCCGCCCACGTCACGAACTCGTCCGCGCGCCAGCTGTAGTCCCAGGTCGACCGGATGACCACGAGATCGAACCCGCTCCAGTCGGCGCCTGGGTCGTCCCAGTGCACGGCGACGGCCTCGGCCCCCGCGTCCGTCAGGGCCGCCACCAGCACCGGCAGGTCACGGTCGTGGTGGGGCTCGTCGCCCGGGTCGTAGGTGGCGAGTGCGATACGGGGCATGCGCCGCAGGCTAACAACCTCTCCCGCAACCGATCCAACGGGTTTGACCTTCACCTTTGGTGAGGCCCCAGCATCGGTGGCGGAACGACGAGCGGACGTACGGGGGTGGCGGCGCATGGAGCTGCTGACGATCGGGGCCTTCTCGAAGGCGTGCCGGCTGTCGCCGAAGGCGCTCAGGCTGTACGACGAGCTGGAGCTGCTGCGGCCCGCGCGGGTCGACCCGGACACCGGGTACCGCTACTACGCGGTGGAGCAGCTGGAGCGGGCACGGCTGGTGGCGTGGCTGCGGCGGCTGGGGATGCCGCTGGCCTCGATCCGGCAGGTGTGCGCGCTGCCGCCCGCGGCGGCCGCCCGGGAGATCCGTGCCCACTGGGCGCGGGTCGAGCGGGAGACGGCCGTGCGGCGCGACCTGGCCGCGTTCCTCGTCGACCATCTGACCGCAGAGTCGAGGAAGGACACCGCCATGCTGGAACTGCGTTCCTGCGCCCACTCCGACATCGGGCGCGTACGGCCCGCCAATCAGGACACCGCGTACGCGGGCACCCGCCTGCTCGCCGTGGCCGACGGGTGCGGCCCCGCCGGAGCACCCGCGAGCAGCGCCGCCGTGGAGGCGCTGAAGTTCCTGGAGAGCGAGGAGCTCCCGGCAGGCAGTGTGCTCAAACTGCTGGAGGACGCCGTGCAGGGCGCGAGCCAAGCCGTCCAGGACGTGGCCGGCGGCAGCGAGGACATCGGCACCACGCTGACCGCGCTGCTGTGGACGGGCTCCCGGCTGGCCCTCGTCCACATCGGCGACTCCCGCGCGTACCTGCTGCGCGACGGCGGCCTGTTCCTGATCACCCACGACCACACGGTCGTCCAGTCGATGATCGACGAGGGACGGCTCACCCCGGAGGAGGCCACCGCCCATCCACAGCGCGCCCTGCTGCTCAAGGCGCTCTGGGGCGGCGCCCCCACCACCCCGGACCTGAAACTGCACGACGCCCTGCCCGGCGACCGGTACCTGCTGTGCTCCGACGGCCTGTCCGGCGTCGTACCGGACGACCGGATCACCCGGCTCCTGTCCGCCGCCCCGGCCCCGGACACCGCGGTCCGCACCCTGATCGCGGAGGCGAACGCGGCCGGCGGCCCCGACAACGTGAGCTGTGTGGTGGCGGACGTGGTGGAGGCGGCGTGAGCGGAGGCGGGTCCTCCAGCGGACTGCGACCCGGCTCCCAGCCGATCACTGGCATGGGGAGGCGGTACCTGGTGTAGGAAGGGTGGTGTCGTCCCCAGCGCTTTTCGACAGCTAAGGAGCACCGCGTGTCCTCCCTCTTTCCGGCCCTGGTGGGTGGTCCGGGCGAACAGGTCGCCCTGAGGTTCGGTGACGGTGAGCGGTCGTTGACGTACGGGGAGCTCGCGGGCGCGGCGGGCGCGGTGGCCGCCCGGGTGCGGGGCGCGGACCGGGTGGCCGTGTGGGCCACGCCGGAGCTGGAGACGGCCGTGGCGGTGGTGGGCGTGCTGCTCGCCGGGGTGGCCGCGGTGCCGCTCAACCCCAAGTCGGGCGCGAAGGAACTCGCGCACATCCTCACCGACAGCGCGCCCTCCCTGGTGCTGGCGGCGCCGGGTGCCGAGCTTCCGGCCCCGCTGGCCGGGGTGGAGCGGGTCGACGTCGACGTGGACGCGCGCGGCACCGGTGCCGTGCCGAAGAACCGTGCGGCCGAGGGCGACCCGGCCCTGATCGTCTACACCTCCGGCACCACCGGCCCGCCCAAGGGCGCGGTCATCCCGCGCCGGGCGGTCGCCACGACCCTGGACGCGCTCGCCGACGCCTGGCAGTGGACCGCCGACGACGTGTTGGTGCACGGGCTGCCGCTGTTCCATGTGCACGGGCTGGTGCTCGGCGTCCTGGGACCGCTGCGGCGCGGCGGTTCGGTGCGGCACCTCGGCCGGTTCGGCACCGAGGGCGTGACCCGCGAGCTGACGGACGGCGCGACCATGCTGTTCGGGGTGCCGACGATGTACCACCGCATCGCCGAGGCCCTGCCCACCGACCCGGAGCTGGCCAAGGCGCTGGGCCTGGCCCGGCTGCTGGTCTCCGGGTCGGCCGCGCTGCCCGTGCACGACCACCGGCGGATCCTGGCCGCGACCGGACAGCGGGTGATCGAGCGGTACGGCATGACGGAGACGCTGATGAACACCAGCGTCCGGGCCGACGGCGAGGCACGCGCCGGGACGGTCGGCGTGCCGCTGCCGGGCGTGGAGCTGCGGCTGGTGGAGGAGGACGGGACGCCGCTCGGGGCGTACGACGGGGAGACCGTCGGCGAGATCCAGGTGCGCGGCCCGAACCTGTTCACCGAGTACCTGAACCGTCCCGACGCCACCGCCGCCGCCTTCACCGCCGACGGCTGGTTCCGCACGGGGGACATGGCGGTGCGCGAGCCCGACGGGTACGTGCGCATCGTCGGCCGCAAGGCCACCGACCTGATCAAGAGCGGCGGCTACAAGATCGGGGCCGGGGAGATCGAGAACGCGCTGCTGGAGCACCCGGCGGTGCGCGAGGCGGCCGTCACCGGGGAGCCGGACGCCGACCTCGGCGAGCGGATCGTGGCCTGGATCGTGCCGGCGGACCCGCAATCGCCGCCCGGAGTCGAGGAGTTGGCCGCCCATGTGGCGGGCCGGCTGGCCCCGCACAAGCGTCCGCGGGTGGTCCGCCACCTGGACGCCCTCCCCCGCAACGACATGGGGAAGATCATGAAGCGGGCGCTGGGCGATGCCTGAGCGACTGTCGGCGCGCCAGATACTGACGTCGCTCTGCGACGCCTCGACCTTCACCGAACTCCCGGCCCCGGCCCGGGAGTCCAAGCCGGACGGCCCGATCTCCTGGCAGGGCTACGACGCCTCGCGCGCCCGTGCCACCGACCGCACCGGCGAGGAGGAGTCCGTCGTCTGCGGCACGGCGAGCGTGGAGGGCACCCGGGCCGTGCTGATCGCCTTCGAGTTCGGCTTCCTCGGCGGCTCGCTCGGCGAGCGCACCGGCGACCGTCTGGAGGCCGCGTACATCCACGCCCGCGCACACCGGCTGCCGGTGGTCCCGCTGGTCGCGACCGGCGGCAGCCGGATGCAGGAGGGCATGTTCGCCCTGACCCAACTGCAGCGCGTGGCCCGCCAGTCGGCGCTCACCCGCGAGGCGGGCCTGCCCCAGATCGCCGTCCTGCGCGACCCGACCACGGGCGGCGGCTGGGCCACCCTGGGCGCCGGCGCCGACATCACCCTCGCCCTCCCCGGTGCCCAGGTCGGCTTCGCGGGCTCCCGGGTCCGCCCGGCCGACGCGGACCCCGCGGCCTACACGGCACAGGCCCAGGTGACGGCGGGCTCGGCGGACGCGGTGCTCCCGCCGGAGCGGCTCAGGGAGACGGTGGGGCTGTGGCTGCGGCTGCTGACCGCACCGGCCGAGGCGGCGCCCCCGCCCCACGCCCTCGGCGCCACCGGCCTGCCGGCCACCGGCTGGGAGGCCGTCCTGCGCGCCCGCTCCCCCGAACGGCCCCGGGCGCACGCCTACTTGGACGCCTACTTCACCCGGCGCGCCGCCCTGGTGGGCGACCGGTGCGGCGGGGCCGATCCGGACGGGATGCTGTGCGGGTTCGGCGAACGGGACGGACGGACCGTCGCCTACGCCGCGCAGACCGGGGCGGCGACCCGGCCGGCCGGCTACCGCACCGCCGCCCGGCTGATCCGGCTGGCGGACCGGCTCGGGATACCGGTGCTGACGCTGGTGGACACGCCGGGTGCCGCCAATGACGCCGAGGCGGAGCGGCAGGGGGCGGGACCGGCGATCGCGGAGCTGTTCGGGGCGGTGGCCGCCGCCCGTACCCCGATCACCACGCTGGTCATCGGCGAGGGCGGCTCGGGCGGGGCGCTGGCGCTGGCCGCTCCCGGCAACACCTGGGCCACGCCCGACAGTTACTTCTCGGTGATCGCGCCGGAGCTGGCCGCCGCGATCCTCAAGCGCCCGCCGCGGGAGGCGGAGGCGACGGCGGACCAGCTCCGTATCCGGCCGCAGGACCTGGTGGAGCTGGGGGTGATCCGGGGCATCCAGGACGTCGAGGACCACCCCTGAGCGGCTCCGCCCCAGGCGCGGCTACTGCACGCCGATCGCCCGGATCGCCTCCTGCGTCACCGAACCGCCCCGGTCGTCACCGGCCGAGGCCCGCAGGGACACGTATCGGGCGTCGCGCGGCACGGTCAGGGTGCCGTGCCAGGAGGCCGCCCGGCCGGTGAGCCGTACGGGCCGCCAGGTGGTGCCGTCGTCGTACGACACCTCCAGCTTCCCGCCGCCGAGGGTGCCGGTGCCGGACGCGTTCGCCACGTACTGCGCGGACAGCCCGACCGGCACCCGGCTCCCGCCCCGCACGCCGCCCGCGAGGTCGGTGTCGACGTCGAAGGCGAGGTTGACCAGCGGTAGATACGTCCAGCGGTCCTCGGGGGTCGCCGCCGACCGGAAGGTCCACTCGGTGTGGCCACGGGTGGCCGGCCCCCAGCGGTCGGCGTCCAGCGCGGTGTCGGTGACCACCTTGTAGGTGTGCTCGTCGGCGGGCGCGTCCCAGACGTAGACCCCGGAGCTCTTGCGCCGGTCGACGAGGGTGCCGTCCAGGTACACCGCCGTCTCCTGGCTCATCCCGCTGTCGTCGCTCCACACGTCGCCGAACCCGGTGTGGTCGGGCCCGGAGTCGCCCCAGCCGGGGGTGTTGAGCTGGATCTGATTCCCGGCACGCTGCTGCCCCCAGCCGAGCCCGGTGCCCAGCCACGGGTGCCAGACCGGCTTGAACCAGTTCAGCGTCGGACTCGACCCGCCGGTGTAGCGCACCAGCCCGCTCCGCTCCTCCAGCGTGCCGTCGCCGACCGCCACGGACTCGTGCCACAGCTGACCGGGGCCGGTGGAGACGTAGTCGGTGCGCTCGGCCGGGTAGTCGACGTGTTCCTGGAAGCCGAGGCCGAGCGGGAAGGTGTCGGTGAGGGAGTAGCGGAACTCGCCGCCGCTCATCGGCCGTGCCGCGTGGAACCGCACCTTGAGCGCGGCCAGTCGGCGGGCGGAGGGCGCGTAGGTGAGGTCGCGGTCCGGGATCGCTCCCTGGTGTCCTTCGGAAAGGTCGTACATGTACGGCGAGTTGCGCGTCCCCGTCATGTCGGCCTGTCCGGCGGCCCGCAGCCGTGCCGCGTCGGCCGCGTTCAACGTGGCGATCGGCAGCGGCCGGTCGGCGTTGTCGTCCGTGCCCCACCAGGCCATCAGCCGGCCGGGCGCGTCGTCCGTCACGAACAGCGCCTTGGCGCCCGCGTCCTGCGCGGCCTGGGCGAGGGCGGCCGGATCGGCGCCGTCGGCGAGGTGCGCGAGGACGGCCTTGCCCGCAACGCCGGAGACGGGGCCGTCGCCGACGTCGACCAGCGGCAGCCGCGTGTGCCCCTCGGTGAGCGTGCCGCCGGGCTGGACGACCGCCTCGCCGACCCCCCTGACCCGCAGGAGCGGCTTGCCGAGCCGCCAGACGGTCCGGTACTCGAAGGAGCCCCGGGTGACCTCACCGGTGGGCGCGGCGAAGACGCTGTCGTAGGTGAGGGGGACCTGGACCGCGCCGAACAGGTCGGCGCCGTTCGCCTTCCGGTCGTACTCCATGAGCAGTTGCCGGGTCTCGGTGCGCCGCTCGACCCGCGCCTTCACCTCGCGCAGCGTGCGCCCGTCCAGGGTGATGTCGCGGTCCCGGTCGAGGGTGATCTCGGGGGCGGCGAGGAAGCCGAGCCCGAGGGAGTCGGCGCCGTGGCTGCCGCGCACGTCGAGGAAGGAGGCCAGGGTGTACGTGCCCGGCTGGAGTCGCAGTTTCAGAGTGCCGAAGTCGCCGACGTGGGCGGGGAAGGGGTCTTCCCGCACGGCGAGCCGTTGCACGGTGAGGTCGGCGGCGGTGGGGGCGCCGTCCCGGTCCAGGACGTGGACGGTGAGCGTGTACCGCTCCTCCTCCTTCACCAGCCCGAAGACGGTGTGGGCGACGGGCGTTCCGGCGACGGCAGCCACGATCTGCCCGCTGGTGGTGCCGACCGGCGCCTTCGATCCGTCGCCGGTGACCGTCGTCGACGCGGTGCCGTGCGCGGGGACGGTGAGGGTGGTGTCGGCGAGGGTGGCGACTCCGTCGGGTCCGCCCTGGACGGACAGCGACAACTCGATGTCGGAAGCGGATGAGTTGGCGTAGGTGACGGTCCTGGTGACGGGCTTGTCGGCGTCGTAGGGCCAGCTGTGGAAGCCCAGGTCGGCGCTGCCGGTCGCGGTGATCTTCGCGGTCACCGCGTCGGGGACGCTGACCCGGCCCGCCCCCAGCACATAGGCCGACTCGTCGAGTCGCTTCGACGTCGACATCAGCGCGTCCTTGAGCCGGGCGCCGGTCCAGTCGGGGTGCTCCTCGGCGAGCAGGGCGGCGACCCCGGCGATGTGCGGGGTCGCCATGGACGTACCGCTCATGGAGGTGTAGTAGCCGCTGCCGGGCAGGAGTTGGGAGCGGGCGGCGAGGATGTCGACGCCGGGGGCGGACAGGTCGGGCTTCAGGGCGTTGTCGCCGTACCGGGGGCCGGCGCTGGTGAAGTGGGCGGCGCGGTCGTCCGCGTCCACCGCGCCGACGGTGAGGGCCGCGTCGGCGGCGCCGGGCGAGCCGATGGAGGAGGGGGCACCGGTGTTCCCGGCGGCGACGACGAAGAGGGCGCCCGTCTCCTTCGAGAGGGTGTTCAGGGCCTCGGCCATCGGATCGGTCCCGTCGCTGGCCTCCGTCGAGCCGAGGCTCATCGAGACGATCCGGGCGTGCACGTCCCGCGCCGCCCACTCCATGCCGGCGATGATCTGGGACTCACTGCCCGAACCCTGGTCGCTGAGCACCTTGCCGACCGCGAGCGTGGCGCCGGGCGCGACGCCCCGCTCCCGGCCGTCGGAGGCGGCTCCGCTGCCGCCGACGGTGGAGGTGACGTGGGTGCCGTGGCCGTTGCGGTCGGCGACCTCCTGCCCCTCGATGAAGCTCTTGGTGGCGGACACCCGCTCCGCGAGGTCGGGGTGGCCGAGGTCGACGCCGGTGTCGAGGACCGCGACGGTGACGCCCTTGCCGGTCAGCCCGGCGTCCCAGGCGGCCCGCGTGCCGATCTGCGCGTTGCTCTCGGCCATGTCGGCCTTGACGCGTCCGTCCAGCCAGACCTTGTCCAGGCCGCCGTGCCGGGTGAACGACCGCCAGAAGGTCCGGCCCCTGTCCGCCAAGACGGCGGCCCCGCGCAGGCTGGGCAGGGGCCGGGTCCGCTCGGCGCCGCGCGGGGTGATCGCCCGTGCGCCCTTGCCGTACGTCACGATCAGCGGCAGCGTGTCGGTCTTCCCGTCGGCGAGCCCCTGCCGGATCAGCCCGCTCACGTCGAACAGCCGCCGGTCCAGGGTGCCGGCCCACAGGTACGGCAGCGCCTCGTCCGGTACGACGGTGATGTCGCCGCCGCTCGCCTCGGTCCGCACCGCCCCGCGGGCCCCCGGCGGCCGGTCCACGGTGACCGTCCGCTTCCCGTGCCCGAGGTCGGTGACGGTCACCTTGTCGCCGGTGACGAGGGTGACGGTGGTGCGCGCGGAGTCGGGGGCGGAGGTGCGTAGGGAGCCGGGTGCTGGGGTGGGTGTGCCGGCCGCCGGGAGAGCCGGCAGCAGGGCGAGTACGAGCCCGGCCGACAGGACGGTCACCCCGGTCGCTCCTCGTCCGGCTGATCCTCTGGTCATCCACGCCTCTTCTCAGTCGAGTGCGCCGAGTACTGCGAAGAGTTTCACGGGGCTTGCGCGACAAGGGAGTTGAGCGGGCCTGGCGGGAAGGCGCCCCGTCGGGTTTCCGCCAACGCCCCCGGCGAACGGCGCGGAGAACCCGGGACACCGCCAGTCACCGTGGGCAACAATGGAGTTGATCCGGCATCAGAACCACGGGGGAGCGAGCGGCGGCATGGCCAGGCTGGTGGAATTCAAGACCGAGGACGGCGCCGTCGTCGTCGTGGAGACCGCGGACCCCGCGACCGGGGCGCGCCTCGTCTCCCGCGGCGAGGGACCGGGCGACCCGGCGGGCAACGGACTCGCCGACCGGACCACCCGCACCTTCGAGGGCGCCCTGGAGGGCGTCCGTTCGGCGGCCCAGTCGGCGCTGCGGGTCTTCCGGGACGGCGCGCTGCGGCCCGACTCGGTGGAGCTGGAGTTCGGGGTGAAGCTGAGCGCGGAGGCCGGTGCGGTGATCGCCAAGGGAGCGGCGGAGGGGCAGCTGGTGGTCAAGCTCAGCTGGTCCGCGAAGGACGGGACACCGGACGGCGCGGACGGCGCGGAACCGGAGCCGGCCGCCGCCCGGTCATGAGCGGCGCTGCCTGGCACGCCCGGATCGAGTGCGGGGGCGCGGTGTCCGGGGCAGGCTTCCTGGTGACCCCCAGCAAGGTGCTGACCTGCGCCCATGTCGTGCGGGACAGTGCTGTGGCACCGGTGACCGTGTCCTTCCCGAACAGCCGGGAGCTGGGCGAGGTACCGGCCACCGTCGCCGTGCACGGCGGCTGGCGGGGCGATCCGAAGGACCCCGGCGACCTGGCCGTACTCGAACTGGCCCGCGAAGTGCCCCTGACCCCCGCCCGTTTCGCGCCGCCCGGCGCGGAGCACACCCGTCCCGCCCCGGCGCTGGTCGCGTACGGCTTCCCCGAGGGGTACGACGAGGGGGTGCTGGCCCAGTACCGGGCGCTGGCGCCCACGCTGATCTCCGACGAGTGGGTGCAGCTGGAGGCCACCACGGCGCACGGGCAGCCGCTGGCGGCCGGGTTCAGCGGCGCGGCCGTGGCCCTCCCGGACGGCCGGGTGGTCGGCATGGTCGCGCAGATCGCCGGCGAGCACGGCATCCGGGTCGGCCGGATGCTGCCCACGACGGTGATGGCCCGCTACTGGCACGGCCTCGGCGAGCTCGTGCCCGCCCACGGCTGCACCCGGGACGCGACGAGACGGCTGTACGGGCTGGTGCGGCGGGCGGCCGCCGCCGGACTGGACTGCGACCCCGACCGGCTGTACGTCGACGCCGTGGGCCCCTTCGGTCCGCCACTGCCGCCGGACGGCTTCGACTCGCTGGCGTCGGCGGCCGGGTACGTGCACTGGGAGGTCGAGGACCCCGAGGCGGTGCCGAGGTTCGCCGACCGGCTGGCGGAACTGCTGTCCGCGCCCCCGGCGCCCGCCGCCTCCTGGTCCCCGATCCTGGTCGAGCTCGACCGCAGCGGCGCCGGCGCCGACCAGGTCACCGTCGAGGTGTCCGCGTACCGCGACGGGCTGCGCCGCCCGGTCGGAGCGGTCCGGCTGCCCCGCGCCGGTGTGCGGGCCTACGTCCAGGAGCGGGTGGACGAGGCGTTCACCCAGCTCGCGCCGGGTGCCGACGAGCTGATCACCTTCGTCCTGCCGCGCGAGTGGCTGAACGAACCGGTGGCGCACTGGGAGTGCGGCCCCGACGACTCCACGCCCCTCGGCTGCGCCCACCCGCTGGTCGTCGCGGACCGCTCCCGGCACCGCAGCGCCCGGCTGCGCCATCAACTGACCAAGAAGTGGCAGAAGTTACGGACGGTCCAGGGAGCGCCGACCCTGCACCGGGTCGAGTGCTGCAGCCGGGAGCGGCCGCCCAGCCTGCGCAAACGGCTCCGGGACGAGGACGCCGACCTGGCGGGTTACGCCACCGCGCCCGCCACGGCACCGGACCACTTCGAGGCCGCCCTGAACACCCCGGTCCCGGTGCTGCTGTGGCCGCGCGGCGGCTGCCCCGGCGCCGACCACGGCACGCCCTGCGCGGGCAGCACGTTCCTCGACGGACTCGTCTCGTACGTCGACGGCCTCCCACCCGCCGAACTCCCCCGCCACATCCAGGCGTTGCGGGAGGAGGCGGAGGCGGACGACGAGCCGGAGCGGCACTGGGCCAGGGACGTCCAGATCCTGTGGGACGCCCCGCACTGTTTCCCCGAACCCGCGGCCAGCCTGCACTCCCCCGTCGCCTGAGCAACCCCCCACGGAGAAGAAACCCATGCCCCTGTGGCCCGTGTACACCGGCACGAAGCAGCCGCACGACGCCGTCACCGAGCTGCCCGCGCCGCCGCCCTGGCGCGCCTTCGACGGCGGCCCGGCGCTGGCGACACCGGCCGACGCCGCGGACACCTCGGCGACCTCGCCCGACCGCACCCACCGCGCCGCGACCTACCAGGCCACCCCGCAGACGGTCCAGCTGGTCAACGCGGCCCTCTACCTGCGCCGCCCGCTGCTGGTCACGGGCCCGCCCGGCACCGGCAAGTCCTCCCTGGCCTACGCGGTGGCGCGGGAGCTGAGGCTCGGTCCGGTGCTGCGCTGGAACATCACCAGCCGCAGCGCCCTGCACGACGGCCTCTACCAGTACGACCCCCTCTCCCGCCTGTACGCGGCCCGTCAGGCGGCGGCAGTCGAACCGGGCGCACCGGGCGCACCGGCCGCCGCCTCGGAGTCGGGCATCGAGGACCACCTGCGTCTCGGCCCCCTCGGCACCGCCCTCCTGCCCTACGCCCGGCCCCGCGCCCTCCTCATCGACGAGATCGACAAGAGCGACCTGGACCTGCCCAACGACCTGCTGAACGTCCTGGAGGAGGGCCAGTTCGAGATCCCCGAGCTGGTCCGTGCCTCCCGGCACACCCCCTCGGCGCAGGTCATGGTCGACGGCACCCACGAACGCGTCCCGGTCGCGCACGGCCGGGTCCGCTGCCGTGCCTTCCCTTTCGTCGTGCTGACCAGCAACGGCGAGCGCGAGTTCCCGCCGGCCTTCCTGCGCCGCTGCGTCACGCTGCGGCTGCGCCAGCCCGACGACAGCCATCTCGCCGAGATCGTCCGCGCGCACCTGGGCGAGCCGGACGTCTACGCCCGGACGCTGATCACCCGCTTCCTGTCCCGGGTCGGCGGCGGAGAACTGGCCACGGACCAGCTGCTGAACGCGATCTATCTGGCCCGCTCCTCGGACCTGAGCCCTCAGTCGCTGGACGACCTCGCGGAGCAGCTGATGCCGTATCTCAGCGAGGCACCCCAGACCGATGCCTTCTGATCCGACCGGCTTCCCGGAACCACTGGCGCGCCTGGCCGACGTCCTGGCCAGGGCGAGCGGTGGCGCGCGCCCGACGCCGCGCGAGCTGGCGGAGGTGCTGTGGCTGGCGGGCCGGATGCGGGCCCCCGCGGACGAGGAGTCGCGGGCGCCGGTGGCCGACGGGGCCTCGGCGCAGGACGGGACACCGGAGGACGTACCCGAGGAGCCGCCCGCGACGGGCGAGGCGACCGCACCCACGGCAGACGCGCCCGCGGTACGGCAGTCGCCGCCGGAGCCCGCACCCTCGGCTCCCCCGCCCCCCTCCCCGCGCGTCCCGCTCCACCTGCCCACCCCCGACGCCCGCCCCGGCGCCTACGCCTCGCTCCTGGCCCCCGCGCCGCCGATGCTGCGCCACCCCCTGGGCCTGCAGCGCGCCCTGCGGCCGCTCAAGCGCCGTATCGACGCGCCCGTCGGCCACCGCCTCGACGAACACGCGACGGTCGACCGCATCGCCCGCCTGGGCGCGGGCCCCGAGTGGTGGCTGCCGGTGCTGCGCCCCGCGCGGGAGCGCTGGCTGCGGCTGAACCTGGTGTACGACACCGGTCCCACGATGCCGGTCTGGCGCCCGCTGATCCGCGAACTGCGCACGGCGCTGGCCCAGTCGGGCGTGTTCCGCACGGTGGACGCGTACCGCGCCGAACCCGACGGCACGGTGGGCGGGCGCGGCGCGCACGCCCCGACCGACGGCCGTACCGTCACCCTGCTGATCAGCGACTGCATGGGCCCGCAGTGGCGGCAGGGCCCGGCGGGCGACACCTGGTACGGCACCCTGCGCCGCTGGGCGGCCCTGATGCCCCTGGCGGTGGTCCAGCCGCTCCCGGAACACCTGTGGCGCGACACCGCGCTGCCCGCCGCGCCGGGACTGCTCTCGGCCCCGTTTCCGGCGGCTCCGGCGGCGGCGCTGACCTTCTCGCCGTACGAGGAGGGGGTGGCCGACGGGACCGTACCGCTGCCCGTGCTGGAACCGGGGCCGGGGTGGCTGGCCAACTGGGCCGGGCTGGTGGCGTCCGTCGGCGGCACCGAATTCCCGGGCTCGGCCGCCCTGTTGGGCCGCCCCTGGGACACGGAGCCCCGCACCGACGTGTCCCGACTGTCCCCCGAGGAGCTCGTCCTGCGCTTTCGCGCGAAGGCGTCCCCGGAGGCGTTCCGCCTGGCCGGCCACCTCGCCGTCGGCCGCCCCGATCTTCCGGTCATGAGGCTGGTCCAGCGGGCGGTCGAACCGGACCCCCGGCCGCAGCATCTGGCCGAGGTCATCCTCAGCGGCATGCTCAGCGCCGTCCCGGGACCACCGGGCTCGTACGCCTTCCGCCCGGGCGTACGCGACCTCCTCCTGCGCGGCCTGCCCCGCTCCTCCCGCGGCCGCACCAGCGAACTCCTGGCCCGGATGGGCGGCTTGATCGAGGACCGCGCGGGCGCGGCCCCGGGCGAGTTCCAAGCCCTGACCCCGACCCCGTCCCCCACGGGAACCGCCGCCCACGACGAGGCGTTCGCGACGGTGACACCGGAGAGCATGCGGCGGCTGGCCCAGGCCCCCCGCGAGCACACCCTGAACTTCTCCCTGCTCGGTACGGTGCGGGTGACCCGGCGCGGTCGGGCTCTCTCCGTCGAAGGGCCCCCGGAACAGGCGCTGCTGTGCATGTTGCTGCTGCGTGTGGGTGAGAGTGTCGGGCGGGACGAGCTGGCCGCCGGGGTCTGGGGCGAGCTCGGGCGAGGGATGTCCGTTGAGCTGCTGGACCTGCACCTCGGTCGGCTGCGGGACGCCCTCGGGGCGGACGTCGTGGTCGTCGGGGACGCGTGCGCCCTGCGCCTCGGTCGGGTGTCCGGGCCCGACGACATCGATGTGTTCCGGGTGCGCCGTCTGGCCGCCGAGGCGGAGCGGGTGCGCGCGGGCGGAGACCTGGCGCGTGGTCGGGAACTCGCCGAGACGGCGCTGGAGTTGTGGCGTGGTGAGCCCCTGGAGGGGGTTCCGGGTCCGGCCGCCCGGGAGGTGCGGGTCGAGCTCGAAGCCCTGCACCGCAGGCTTCGGGACATCCGAGACGAACCCGATCGGGCGGCGGGCGGCTCCGGCGGCGATCCGGAGCGGCTCCGCTCCACCGTCGCCTTCCTGACCGACGAACTGACCGGTCACCCGGAAGCGCGCATCACCCTGGAGTACGCGGTCCACGAGGTGCTCTCCCGGGGCGCCCTCGTGCCCCGCCAGTACGAGGTGAAGGTCCTCCCGAACGGCTACCTCGTCCACGTCGACCCCACCGCCTATCTGCTGCCCGTCCTGGTCGCGATGCTGCGCGGGCTCCCGGAGACCCTCGCCGGGCTGCCGGACCGGCCGCGCCTGCGGGTGCTGCTCTGGGAGGCGCCGGGCGCGCCCGCGGACCTGCCGGAGCCGCGCCGCCGCCCGGACACCGGTACCTCGGTCGTCGTCTCCCCGGCCGTGTACGAGGAGTTCAAGGCCAGTTCCGCCGCACAGGGGTCCCACCGGTTCCTGCCGATGCACCGGCCCGCCGGCGACGCGGACGCCCCGCCGGTGGCCTGGTACTGCGCGCTGGCACCGGCGGCTCAGGAGTCCGAGGCGGGCGGCCTGGTGCAGGGCCCCTTCATCACCCGGGACCTGCACGAGCTCGGCGTCCCCGCCCCGGGCCGCACGGCCGTCGTCCACACCCGGCCCGACGGCCGGCTCGCCCTGCTCAACCCCGTCCAGCCGTACGGCACCCGCCCGCCCCGGCCGGAGACGTACTACTGGGTCGACCTCACCCCGTACCAGGACCGTCACACAATGTCCCTGCCGAGCTCCGGCAAGGGCACCTTCAGCGCCGCCGCGAACCTGTCCTGGCAGGTCGACAACCCGGTCGCCTTCGTACGCGGGGACACCACCCGCATTCCCGAGCTGCTGCGCAAGCACCTGGTCGAGGTGGCGACCGGCATCACCCGCCGCCACCCGCTGCGCCACGCGGGCGCGGCCGAGCGCGCGGTGAACGCCGCGCTGCGCACCTGGCCGGTGCCGGGGCTGTCGGTGACCTGCGCGGTGCGCCTGGCCCCGCAGGGGGCGCCCGTGCGGGTTCCGGAGCGGCCGGCCGAGCCGCGCCGTCCGGCGGCGGGCGTCCTCACCGACGCCGAGACCGTGCTGATCGGCTTCGACGGTCCCCTCGCCCGCCTGTTCTCGGCGCAGACCGCGCGCGAGGCCGCGCTCTCCCTGCTCTCCGTCGTCGCCGAGAACCGCCGCCCGGAGGACGCGCTGGCGGGCCGCTCGCTGACCGTCACGGGCGGGGCCGGGCGCGAGGGACTCGTGCACCCGCTGGACGTGCTGCGCGCCCTCGCGCAGGACCCGCTCGGACCTCTGGTACGGGAGCGCCTCGACGACATCGAGCTGCGCGCGGTGGCCGACGCGCCCACCACCCACCGCTCCGTCGCGCTCGTACGGACCCTGCTCGCCTCCGGCCGCCGCGTCTGTGTGGTGACGGACGTGTGCGACCGGGCCGTCCGCCGCTATCTGCACCCTTACGGCCTGCGCCTCGCCGGCATCCACGGCCGCAGCGAGAACCTCGGCCTGCTGATGCCGCACCCCGACTGCCTGCGGCGCGCCCTGGACGTGCCCGGCGCCGCGGACCACACCGCCGTCCTGATCAGCTCCTCGGTCGCCGAGCTCACCGCCGCCCAGCAGCTCGGTCTCCGTTTCGTCGGGTACGCCACCACGGCCACCACGGGTCAGCGCCTGCGCGAGGCGGGCAGCGAGGTGACCGTCTCGTCCCTCGAACCGCTCCTCGAAGCGGCCCGCGCCCACTGACGACGGCCCACGCCGCGGCCAGGCACATCCAGGAGCCCTCAGGTGCGTTTTGTGGAGCCTCTCGCCGCGTGTCGCGGCGAACTTCCCTCGTTCGGCCGCACCCCGCCCGGCCCCCTCCAGAAGGCGCTCCCCCGACCGCCCCCGGAGGATGAAGAAAAGGCCCGCCATCCGGCGGCACCCCCACGGCCTGCGCACTCGGGAGGATCTGCCGTGACCGTCAGTCTGGAGCAGTTGCGCCGTTGCCACTTCGCCGTGGATCTGGGTGCGGCCCGGACCCGCGTCTACGTCAAGGGCGCCGGTCTGGTCGTGGACCAGCCGTCCGTCGCCGCCGTGAACACCCGTACCGGCGCGCTCATCGCGGTCGGTGAGTTCGCGGAGCAGATGACGGGCCGCACGCCCGACTACATCCGCGTGGTGCGGCCGGTGTCCGGCGGCACCGTCGTCGACATCGAGATGGCCCAGCGCATGCTGCGCCAGCTGCTCGGCGACAAGATGCGCCGCAGCCTGCGCCGCAAGCCCCGGCTGCGCGCCGCCGCCTGCACCCCGCACGACGCCGATCCGCTGGCCCAGCGGGCGACCATCGAGACGCTCGTCGGGCTCGGGGCACGGCGGGTCGAGCTCGTCGACACGCTCATCGCGGCGGCCGTCGGCTGCGGGCTCCCGGTCGAACGCCCCGAGGGCACGATGCTCATCGTGTGCGGGGCGGCCGCCACCCAGGTCGCCGTCCTGTCGCTGGGGTCGGTCGTCACCGCCCAGCGGATCTCGGTGGGCGGTGAGGCCGTCGACCACGCGATCGTGCAGTACCTGCGGCACGAGCACGAGCTCATGCTGCCCAGCCAGTCCGTACGTCCCCTGCAGCTCGCGCTGTCCGGGACCGGGCTCACCGCGCAGGGGCCGACGTCCACGGAGATCCATGGCCGGGACGTGGCCACCGGGCTCGCCCGCTCCGTGCTGGTCGACACCGCCGCGGTGCGTGAGGCCATCCAGGCCCCGCTGACGGCGGTCCTCGACGGCATCGGCAAGGTGCTGCGGGGCTGCCCGCCCGACCTGGTGGCCGACCTCGCCGACCGCGGGATCATGATGGTGGGCGGTTCCGCCCTGCTCCCCGGGTTCGACCAGATGCTGCGCCGGGCGACCGGCATGCCTGTCACCATCGCGGAACGGCCCGACGTGTGCGCCGTTCAGGGCATCGGCGCCATGCTGGAGGGCAAGATCGAGCCGCTCGTACTGGACCCGCTGGCCGCCTGACCTCGTAGGTCCCCCGCCCCCGGGGTCAGGTCCGCGCGAGGTAGCAACGGATCGTGGTCCCAGGTCCGCCCGTGTGCACCCGCACGAGGTCGGCGATCTGGTTGACCAGCAGCAGGCCGCGTCCCCCGCGCTGGTCGCGGGCGGCGGGGCGACGGCCCGCCAGCGGATCCGTCAGGCACCCCTCGTCGCGCACCTCGCACACCACGTACCCGGCCTCCGTCCACAGCCCGAGCGTGCCCGAACCACCGCCGTGCACCACGCTGTTGGTGGTCAGCTCGGCCACGATCAGCGCCAGGTCGTAGAGCCGGACACCGGACAGGCCGAAGCGGCCCGCCGCGCCGGTGGCGCGGTGCCGGACGTGGGCGAGGGAGGCGTCGTCGAAGACGAACGACAGCGCGTGCGGCGCGGGCGGCAGCGGCTCGTTGTAGCGGGCGACGATGCGCTCGGGGGCGTACGCCCCGCTGTCCTGTCGGCCGAGGGAGCCGGACGGGATGACGACGGGGTGCGTGGCGTACGCGTCGGAGAGCACCCGGGTGTCGAGGCGGACGATGTCGTACGGGCACAGGATGGTCACCTCGCGGCCCCGGAACGCCGCGTTGATCAGCGCCTCGTGCTGGACGCAGGCCGGGTACTCGGCGCTCGTGCGGCCCGCCCAGATCGGCTCGCCGACGATGCGCACGCGGCGGCCGGACGGCTGCGCGTCGGCGAAGGCCCGCAGCACGCCGGGGATGATCCGGCCTGGGTTGCGTCCGGCCTCCCGCATGTCGAGGAGCCGTACGGACGCGGCGTCCGCGCCCAGCTCGGCCCTGATCAGGCCCAGGTTCTCGGCGGGCACCGCCACCGCCACGGGTTCACCGGCGGCCAGCCCGTCGCGCACGAAGGGCACCGTGCCGGCCAGGTACTCCCGCTCGTCGCCGTAGAACAGGGCAGGGTGGACGAACGTACCCGGCGCGGCGGTCATGACCTCCACACCTCGATCACCTCGCGAAGCGTCGCTGCGTCTCTTCCGGCGGGCCTCCCCGGACTCCTCGCATGGCCGGGAGCATGCCCACGCCGTCTCTTTGGTCCTCCAGGGACACGAGTGCCCCGTCCGGGCCGCCCGCATCCCTCCCCGATCCCGGAATCCGCGACGCGCCCCCGCTGCCCCTACAGGGTGTAGACGCGGCCCGGGTACGGCGGCTCAGTACGGCAGGATCCGCCCCGAAGGCGTCCTGCGGTCGATCTCCTGCCCGCGGGGAGCGGCGGGCCGACGGCTGACACGCACACGGATCCGACGGTCCATGACGCCCTCCCAGGAACTCGTTCGCGCTTCGTCCACCAAGCCTCGACCTCGGCCCGGTGTGGCACATCGTGCCCACGGAGGCTCCGGCCATGCCTCTCGGGCAGGAACACGGCGAGGTCCGTCTCCTCCCACAGGAGGAGACGGACCCCATGGCACGCCCTGGTGTGACGGACCGTTCAGGAACCTGGCCCGGGCTAGCGGTTGACGGCCTGGATCTCCTGGACCGTCATGTCCTGCGTGGTCTCGAAGGTGCCGTCCGGCAGGTCGCCCTTCGCGCCGCCGGAGCCCTCCCAGGAGATCTGCCAGGTGATCGACGCCTTCAGCTGGTACGGCCGCCCGCCGCTCGCGCGCAGGTAACGGATGCCGCACGGCGGCGTCTTGTCGGCGGACCCCTTGGTGAAGGGGGTGCCGATCGAGCCGTCGTCGTTGATCCTGCAGTCGCCGGAAGCCGGGATGGTCTCGGCGTCGGCCGTGCCGGGATTCAGGTGCAGGGCGACCGGCTTGGCGGTCGTCTCCGCCCACACGCCCGCGTTCGGCAGCTCGGCACGGACCTTGACGTCCTTGAAGGTGGCCTTGTCCAGCCAGACCCAGGTCGGCACCTTCACGGTCGACCTGACCGTCGGCTTCAACTCGATCTCGGTCGACGGGACGTCGATCTTGTCGTACGCGTAGGCGGCGAGGACGTCCGGGGTGGGGGCGTGCTTGTCCTGGGGCAGGGTGTTGGCGTTCTGCCAGAACAGGGTGCGCTCGCAGTCGTACGACGCGGGGTCGTTCTCCCGGTTCTTGTTGATCACGCCGCGCCAGAACATGCCGTCCTTGCCGACGTTGTAGTCCTTGTAGCCCTCGCCGCTGTCGGTCTCCGCCGTGCCCTTCTCGTAGTGATCCACCATCAGCTCCTCGCCCCAGCTGAGCGTGGGCGTGACGGGCACCAGGTCGCCGCCCTTCTTGAGCCGCCCCACGGCGTCCTTGAGCTGCTGGGGCGTCGCCACGGGCTCGTACCAGCAGGCCGGCGGCACCCAGTTGGGGTCCACGGCGGCGAGCGGCTTGCTCGACTTGCCGGACGAGCCGCCGCTGACCTGCGTGATCTTGATACGGGTGGTGGTGGCCGAGGCGGTGAGCGTGCCGTCGGAGGCGCCGCCGGAGGGGCCGTTGGGCGAGGACGGTGCCCGGTTGTTCTCGTCCCCGACGCCGTATGCGCCGGTCGATGACAGGACCAGGGCACAGACCGATGCGGTCAGGAGGATCGACGCCTTCGCTGCGACACGCATCAGCCGCACGCTCCCGGCACCACGCTCACGGACACGAGTTTCCATACGCCCTGCGCGGTCTTTTCCAGTCTGGTGCGGTACTGCAGTACGTGCTCGTTCGTGTTCGGGGTGGTCGTGATCTTGCTGGTCTTACGGTTCTTCGTGGATGCCTTGCGCTCGTCGACGCAGTAGAAGAGCACGCCCGAGCCGCTGTCGTTGATGTGCACCTGCGGCTTGAAGACCGTGACCTTGCCGATCAGAGTCTCGCCGTCGTCGATGAACTGCTTGATCCACTTACGGGCGCCCGGCAGGGTGGCATCCGAGTTGTAGAACGCGACCGCCTCGGAGTTCGGGTCAGCCTGGATGACCGCCGCATACTCCGAGCGCAGCTCCTCACGACCGTCGTTCAAAATCGCCCGCAGCTTCGGGTCACTGTTCGTCCAGCTCAAGAAGTCCGCCTGGAACTCCTTGGGCAACGTGATCGCCGGCCGCCCGGCGCCGCCCGGCGAGTCCGAGGCGGACGGGCCCCCCGAGGCCTTCCCGCCGCCGCCGTCCGCACCCTTGATCTTGTCTGACGACG
Source organism: Streptomyces sp. NPDC054794 (assembly GCF_053611585.1). Taxonomy (NCBI): domain Bacteria; kingdom Bacillati; phylum Actinomycetota; class Actinomycetes; order Kitasatosporales; family Streptomycetaceae; genus Streptomyces; species Streptomyces sp. NPDC054794. Next base: position 216,785 of record NZ_JBSHAQ010000008.1, read on the forward strand.
AGTCATCGCCTCCCCCCGAGCCACAGGCGGTCAGCAGCAGGGCCGCGGTTGCGGTGAGCGCGGCCGTCACGAGCCGGGCGGGGCGGTTCACTTTGTGACTCCCTCTGGGATGGGTGATTACGCAAGCGAACCAAAGCTATCGGTGGGGTGTAAGGAAACACCAGTTCGGATTCCATACGGAGAACGCGCATCGAGACACGGAATCAAAGGAGTTGACGGCGTTCGCCAGGCACAGCCGTTTGCCACAGCACCGTCATCGGTGGCCGCATCCAGACGGGTTCGGTCTCCCGTACGGGCTCAGCCCTGGAGCTTCATGCCCTTGGGTGAGGTGAGGCCCTTCTCCGGGTGGGCACGGAACGTTGCCGTCCGATGGGTGGGTGGGCAGGACGTGCCGTTGGGGTGTTGCTCCGTCAGTCCGGCCCGGGTGCTGTCCTCGACGACCGTGTCGCCGCTCTTCACGGAGGTCACGGTGAGACGCACCAGCACGGTGGACCCACCGATGTCGTCGGGGAGGTGGACCGACAGCGAGGCGAACGGGTCGTCGGGACGGCCCGATGTCCGCTCCTCGCAGGTGCCGTCCACGCACAGCCGGATCCTCACCGCGTCCCGGCCGCCGAAGTCGGCAGGCCGCCACACGGCGGAGGCGTGCGAGTCCGCGTCGGCCTGGGTGCACGGCGCGTCCTGGCCGAGGAGCGAGCATCCGATCAGGGCCGCCCCCAGCAACGGCGTGCAGCAGGCGGTGGCGGTGTACGAGCATCTGCCCGACCGGTACGGCAGTCAGTGGCCGGCGTCCCGACTCCCACCCGGCCTCAGTGTCGGCCGACACGCGGAATACCTCGGCGAGACTCTCCTGGGTATGACCCAGCTGTTCGCGGATGACCCGGAAGACGTACCCGGCGATGATGCCAACGCGGCCCTTCCCGGGTGATCCCTGACCACCGGTCGGGGTTCCTTGCGACTGCTGGTTCACGGCGCCCCCTTGCCCGCGCCTGCCGGGCCCTTACCCGTACTCACGGTCACTGCAAGCGGCGGACACCCTTACATAGCGTCATGGGTGACGACCGGGAAACTCAGCGTTGTAGGAAGTGATGCCGCCATGACCGCCCTCGCGGAGAACGAACCGACTTCGGGCCTGGAGGCCGTCCGGTGAGCCGCAACACCGGCCAGAAGGTTGTGCGCCCCGTTGCGCCGGAGACTGGCGTGCTCGTCCGCACCCGGTCAGAGCTCCGCCTGGTCGTACAGCACTGGCTGCTGTCGACCTTCCCCGCGTTCGGCCGGGACCGCGCACGCATGGAGTGGCAGGAGCACGGGATCACCAGGCTGCCGCTCGGCACCCTGTTCGCCGCCGTCCGCCTTTCCGGCCCGCTCGTCCAGGCCGTCGCCGCGAGCCCATGTACGTCGAGCTGTGCGAGCAGCTGGAGGGCGCGTTCGTCCACCACTACCCGGGCTACGACCCGACGAACTACGATCCGCCGATCCTCGACCGCACCCGCGAGGCCATCGCGGCACTCGGTTGGGAGGCGGACCCGGAGCTGTGGGGGCCACCGTCGAACGAGACCCTCGTCGCGGTGGCAGCGAAGTGCCAGCACGCCCCGGAGTGCACCATCCGTCCCATGCCGAGGCCGGAGCCTCCCGTCGTAGGCTGACGCCGGAGGTGACGCATGGCCGAGTGGATCGACCCGCGGTACGCGAAGCTGGTGGCGGCGTGGAAGCGCGCGCAGCAGCCGAGCTCGCGTGACCCGGAGCCGAAGCCGGTGCGGGGATTCATCATCCCGCCCAAGCCCTGACAGCAGCACCCCGCGCCCCCGGTCGACACCTCGCCGGCCGGGTTCGCTCCATGTCTTGATCGGCTGCCATTCGGGCCAGCAGCGGGCCAGCTAGCGATCTCTGACGTGTCGTTACGACTGCCCGCGCGAGGGAGGGTGCATAGTCGGCGCAGGTGAAAACGTTCCTGCGCCGATCCGCTGTGGTGGGGCGGGTGGGACTCGAACCCACGGCCGACGGATTATGAGTCCTTGCAGGCGTTTCACTCCCGCCCCGATTCCTTCCCTGCTGTTCCTGTTTGTGCAGGTCAAAGCGGTGATGGCTGCCGCTTCCTGCTCCGGTCCTCCCGATCGTTACCGATCCTTCCGTCCACTGCGTGTCCACTACGGATCCACCGTGCGGCCCTCTGCGCAGCCAGGATCTCTCTTCTCCCTTCGGAACCGGTCCCCCTCCGGCTTCTCCAGCTGCCACACGGGCGGCGGCTCTGTGGAGAGGACCGGTGCGGCCCCGTCCGCGAATCAGTGGCGACGGCACCTACGGCACCCGCCGGATGCGCCATGCTTGAGGCCGTACGGCATGCCACGTGTTGCCCAGCCTGCCGGCGCGAAGCGTTGCGTTCTCCTTCATGAGGTGCAGTGATCAGTTTCATGAGGTGCAGTGATCAGTGAAGTCCGGTAAGTCGACCCTGGCAGCGTGGCTGCACAGCCTCGGCGCCGAACGCCTGAAGCAGGTACTCGCGGCACGGCCGGACGCAGTGTCCCCGCCGGAGCCGCGCTCGGTGAGTGAACTGGCTGAACGCCTGCAACGCCCGGGCTCGGTCGCCCTCGCGCCGCCCCGGCTCACGCTGCCCGTCCTGCAGGCAGCCGAGGCACTGGCGGCACTGAGTGCGCCGGCCTCTCGGGACGTCCTGGCGGACCTGCTGGACGCGACGGAGGACGAGGCCGCACGCAGCCTGGAAGCGGCGCTCCAGACACTGTCCACGCATGCGCTGGTTTGGCCGGACAGCGAAGGAACACTGCGCATGGCCGCGCCCCTGCGGCAGGCGTGGGACACACCGCTCGGACTGGACCAGCCGCTGGCGACGCTGTTGAAGGACACGGCCTCCGAGGAGTTGCGCCGCATGCTCACGGCTCTGGGCGTGCGGCCTCCCGGCACCAAACCGCAGCGTCTCGCGACGCTCGTGGAGCACCACAGCGACCCGGCACGTGTCGCCGCGCTGGTCGCGCGGGCACCGGCCGACGCCCGCAAACTGCTGGAACGCCGGGCGGACCCCGCGTACCGGCCGCAGGCATTCGTCACCTTCGGGGGTCAGTCCGTCCCCGAGCCGGGTGCGCGCTGGGCGCTGGAGCGGGGACTGCTGGTCCAGGGGCGATACAGCTACGGCCCCGTACGGATGCCCGCGGAGGTGGCGCTCGCGCTGCGCGGGCCAGGCTGGCATGCTCCGTTCGACCCCACGCCGCCCGTCACGCTCCTGGTACCCGTCGCCCCGGCCGAGGTCGACAGTGAAGCGTCCGCCGCGGCCACGGCGTTCGCCGCCCACGCCGCCTCGGTCCTGTCGGTGTGTGCGACAGCTCCGCTGGCCCGGCTGAAGTCCGGCGGTGTCGGAGCCCGCGAACTGGCCAGAATCGGCAAGGCGGCACGCTGCGCGGAGACCGTTGTACGCCTCACCCTTGAGACGGCGTACGAGGCCGGTCTCATGGCGCGTGACGGTGACCGGGTCGCGACGACAGATGACTACGACATCTGGGCCGAGTCGGAACCCGCAGACAGGCTCCCGGTGTTGCTGCAGGCTTGGTGGACCCTTGGGCTCACTCCCTCGTCGGCCCGTGACGAGGACAACAAGGCGCTGCCCGCCCTGGCCGGGACCCCGTCCTGCGTCGGCTGCCTCCAGGCCCGGCAGGGGCTGCTCACCGCCGCTTCCCGGCTCCCGGCCGAGCAGGGCGCGAAGAGCACGGCCGAACTAGGCCCTCTTACCCGCTGGTCACGGCCGCTCGCCGAGGTGCTGCCGCAGGACACGACGCCGTTCGCCACCGTGATCCGGGAGGCGGAGCTGCTCGGTGTCCTCGCTCGGGGCGCGCTGTCCCCGATCGGCGCCGCTCTGCTGGCCGACAGCACCGAGGAACTGGCCGCAGCCTGCCACCGCCTGCTTCCCGACGCCACCGCGACGGCCCGCTTCGGCGGCGACCTGACCGCCGTCGTCACCGGCACACCCGCCGCACGGCTGGTCACGCTGCTGGACTCGGTCGCCGAGCGGGAGACCAGCGGCACCGCCTCGGTGTGGCGATTCAACCCGGCAAGCGTGCGACGCGCCCTGGACGCCGGCCGCAGCCCGGACGCCATCGAGGCCGACTTGGCCGCCGTCGCCGCCAACCCGCTGCCCCAGCCCCTGTCGTACCTGATCACGGACACGGCACGCAGCCATGGGCGGATCCGCATCGCCTCGGCCGCCTGCGTCATCCACGGCAAGGAACCCGCCCTCCTCACCGAGATCGCCGCCCACCGCAAACTCTCCAAGTTGGGCCTCCGGCACCTCGCCCCGACCGTCCTCGTCAGCCGCACCCCGCTGGAGAAAACCCTCGCCGCACTGCGGACCGAGGGATACGCGCCGGTCGCGGAGACAGCCGACGGAACCGTGCGCGTCGAACGGCCCCGCAGCCACCGGGTGACCGCGCCGGTACCGCCTCCGCGCAGAGCGGTCGGCGGGCCCGGTGTCCGGTCCCGTACGACCGCCGCCCCGGAGCAGGCCGAGCTGTCCGCGCTGGCCGCCCGACTCGCGGACGCCCCGCTCGCCCATCCCGACCCTGCCCCGCACAACGGCGTCACTGTCTCGACCGACACCGAAGAGATCATCGCCGGATACGCGACCCAGGTCTCCCACGCCGATGTCCGTCAACTCGCCCACGCCGTCGACGACGGGACGGCGGTCACCATCGAGTACGTCGCCACCACGGGCAGCCGCACGATCCGCACCATCAGCGGCCTTGAGCTCGGCCCTCCGTATCTGTACGCGTGGTGTCATCTACGCGACGCGGAGCGGGCCTTCACGCTGTCGCGGATCCACGGGGTGATGCCTCCGACGTAACGCCGGAGAGGCGGACCGGGGCGTTCGAGGTGGCCGTACCCATCCCGCAGGGTCGTCACCAGAGGCATGACCTCGCGCTGTTGGTGGCCGCCGCCCCCGGTCGCGCCGCCGATCAAATGATCGGGCACGTCGCGATCGCATGACAGCACCTCGATGGACGGCGTTCTCTCGCAGTGATCGCCGTCGTCAGTCGCGTGCGTCCCGTTGCTGCACTTCCTTCAATACCGCTGCCACAGCAGTGAAGTCACTGTCCACGTGAAGCACCGTGTGACCGTGGTGCACCGCAGTGGCGCACACCAGGAGATCGGCGACCCCCGCGGAGCGGTGCTGCCCCCGCTGCGTGAGCTTGTACTGCGCGGTGTCCACCCAGCGCCGTGCGTTCTTCGGCACCGGCGAAAGCCGGCACAGCGCATCCAACTCCTCGGCAAGCTCGTCGCGGTGAGCCGGGCCGGTTGCGGAGTAGAGGAACTCCGTCCTCGTGGGCTCACAGAACATGGAAGACGCCGGCGGCAATGTGCCCTTCCCACGGCCGGATCGCCCCAGGAGTGCGGAAAAGATGCCACAGGGCAGAGGCGCCGCCCAGGGGCTCGCTGGTCAATGTCTGAAGGCGTCCTTGACCTTGTCTCCGGCCTGCTTCAAGCTCCCGGAGACCCGGTCGGTCCTGCCTTCGCGCTGCAGTCGCCGATTGCGGGTGGTAAGGCCGATGCGTGCGGTGATCCGGCCCTTGATTTCCTGTGTTTTGCGCTTGATCGTCTGTCCGACGCTCATGACGGTCCTCTGCATGTCGACAGAAAGGGCTCCCGCGTGATCGCCGTACAGGCCGTCGTTCCCGCGGGGCGAGATCGGGCGTGGTGCGGATTACCTGCGACCTCGGCTGTAGCGGGGACGGCCACCGCTGCGCCCGCGCTTGGCGAAGCCGACGATCCAGACGACCAGCAGAACGGCCGCGACCCACCACAGGATCTGCATCGTGAAGCCGAACCCGAAGAACACCAGGATCAGCAGAAGGAGAAGAATCCAGATCATTGCCGGGCCTCCAGATCGCGGGGATTTCCTGGTTCCGCGGGGTCCGGGCGAAGCGGGAAGGTGGAATGCTGCGCCCGAATGATCCGGAGTGGCATAGCCCTACGCCGTGTTGCCAGTCAACGCCCGGCATCCTCCCTTGTCAACGCAGCGTCGACACTGACGGGTTCTGGGAGCTGCACTGGGGCCACCGGGGTGAACGGAGCCTCGGCAAGGGCTTCGACCGGCCCGGCCGGTGGTGTCGGCAGGATGTGGTCCTCCCACCAGGACAGGCCCAGCACGGTGGCGAGCAGGACGAAGGGGGTCGAAGCGGGAATGATCAGCGCATACATGCGTACCGCCTGGTGTGGGACGCGTGCGACGCGGCAGGCAGCAGATCGACGCCCGCTCGGGGTGCGTCGGGATCGGGATGATGGGCGCGCGCGGGAACGGCCTCGCTCGTGACGCGGCGGGTTCCGACACCGATGCGCGGGGTGCGCCCCCTGGGGAGCGCGCTGGCGGTGCGACGCTGCCGGGGGCAGGGGCGGCATGGCGCACGCTAGCCCTCGCAGCAGTTCCGTGACAGGTGTCAAGCAGCCATCCATGCCGGGCAGGCAGGACGCGCTGACGCCACACGGTATCCGCAACCTTTGGGCAGGACTACGCTGTGGGGTGAGGCCCCAGTCCCCGGTATCGAAGCTGTGTCCCGCTCCCGGGGAGGCCCGTCGTGTTCGTCCTGCTCCTCATCCTCATCGCGGTCTTGTTCGGCTTCGGCTTCGGCTTCCTCCAGCCCATCTGGTGGGTGGCCGCGGCGGTGCTGGTCTACGGCGCCACCCGCTACGGCCGTGATCGTGGCGGAGGCCGGAGCCGTAGCGGCGTTTCCGACCTCGGGGACTACCGGGACTACCGCGAGCGCCGGGACCGTCGCGAACGCTGGGACCGTCGCTACAGCCGCGAGAACCGGGCGCGCTGGCGGCGCGAGGACCGTCGAGACCACGAACACCACAGGTGACCGTGAAGTGGACCGGCAGCCACGGCTTCCGGGACGGCTCACGCCAGGCCGGACACGTCGCGATCGCCAAGGAGTTCATGCCATGCAACGCACGTACCGTGATCCAACAGGAGTCGTGGGTACTGCGGGCCGAGGCCACGTGGGGAACGCACCCGTGGGAGAGGACGTCGTCGCACTGCGCGCCGGGAACGATCAGCTGCGGCGGGCGCCGGCCGGGCGCGCGGTCATCGACCAGGTCCGCGGCATGCTGATGGTCCTGACCCTCTGCCGCCGCGGGGCGGCCAGGATGCTTCTGGTGGATGTCTCACGGCAGTGCGACGCCGGACTTCCGGAGGTGGCCGCGGCCCTGGTCGCCGCCTGGAAAGGCAAGCCGCTCCCGGAGCACATGCAGCGGACAATGTGACGTACGCTGCGGCGATTTCACGCAGAAAACCAGGGGTGCGACTCGCGCCTCAGGCCAGTCGCCCAGGTAGGGAGAGGCCATGATTCACGCAGCCGACGTCCGAGAATGGCGCAACCGCGATGTCCTCGACACCGAGTCGCACAAGATCGGCGTCCTGGAGGCCGTCTATGTGGACACCACCACCGACGAGCCGGCCATGGCCACGGTACGGACCGGACTGCCGACCCGGCACCGCCTGGTCTTCGTCCCCCTCGAGGACGCGATCGCCGGACCCGACTATCTCAAGGTCGGCTATGTCAGAACGCTGGTGAAGCAAGCCCCTTCGATCGGCACCGACGACGTCCTGCCCGCCGAACAGGAGGAAGCGATCTTCAAACACTACGGACTGCCCTACAAACCCGGCGCGGCCGGCGAACGGCAACTGGCGCGCCGCTGACCACCTACGGACAGGATGACCGCCCTGTGAGGTACGCACCATGCACCAGGTGACCAGGCCCCGTGAAGAACAGCCACCGTTGAGAACTGTGCCTCCAGCGGGGGACGGGGCTTTGCTGGCCGAGATCCTCGAACTACGCGCCAAGAACGAGCAGTTGGGGCGGGCACTGGACAGCCGTGCGGTGATCGACCAGGCGCGCGGCATGGTGATGGCCCTGGCACCGTGTCCCAGCGACCGGGCCTGGGACCTCCTCGTGGACGTGTCGCAGCACTGCAACATCAAGCTCCGTGACGTGGCTGAGGCTCTGCTCGCCACGACGAAGGAACGGACGCTCCCGGAACCGATACAGCGGGAGCTGTGCCGAGCACTGAGGCGCCTCCACGCGGCGGACCGGAGATGACGGCGCACGCGCCCAGCGAACGGCACCGGAAGCTGTGAGCTCAACTCTCCGGCGACTTCGTCCCGGACGGCCGTCGGATGCCCTCGTCGTGCAGCCCACGTAGTGGAACTCAAACGCCGGCCTGGCTCCACCGCTCGCCAGCCACGGACGACTGATCCTGATCCTGTGGATCGTCCTCCACCTGTTCGACGCCAACCCCGCCAACAGCACGGTCTCCTGGGTCCACGACGCGGCGAACCGGCTCTCGGGCTCTCGGGCTCTCGCACCATCTGTTCACCGTCCACTCGAACGAGGGTGGATCGGGCCGCGCATGGCTCGTCACACTCTTCCGTCTCACTCGCGCCACCGTTCCGGGACTGCGCGAGGTCTTCTGGGCGCATGTCACAGTCCCGGAGTGCAGTTGCCCCTGGACCTGTCGGGCGTCACCTCCTGCGCCACCCTGCGCCTGGGGCTGCTCGTCGCCACGGCACGCAGGTCCACCTCTCCAGCGGCGACCTGCGCCTTGCCGCCCGAGCGCCCGCTCCAGGGCTCCGGACAGCGGCCTGGACACACGGATGACCGGTGGACGACTCGCCGCCATGGAGCTTCGCGCTCACCCGCCTGCTGCCCGGGAGGGCGGGCGGGGATCAGCCGTGGGCATGTGACGCGTCGGAGTCGGAGTCCGCGTGGGTCGGCCAGTTGTCCCGCCGGTCCCGCGCCACTGCCGCGCGACTGCCGATCCGATCTCCGCCGGAGCTGACGCGTTCTACGCTCAGAGGGAAGGCGGGCTCCGTGGGCAGGGCAGGGGTGGCCGGTTCGGGGAGCGCGGGACGCGGGCCGCTCCGGCGCGCGAACTCGCCGTCGGTCTCCCTGCTCTGGTGCTCGAAGAAGCGGAGCATCTCCACCGGGAACGGCATGACCAGCCTGCTGTTCTTCTCCGCGGCGACGTCCACCACGGTCTGCGGCAGGCGCAGTCGGAGCGCGCCCGGAGTGTCGGCCATGGTCGCCGCGGCGTCACTCAGCCGCCGGGACGCCTGGAACTCACCGTCGGCGGCGATGACCCGGGCACGGCGCTCACGTTCGGCCTCGGCCTGCTTGGACATGGAGCGCATCATCGACTTCGGAAGGGCGATGTCCTTGATCTCCACCCGCTCGATGCGAACTCCCCAGGGTTCCTCGGTGGGGGCGTCCATCACCTTCTTGAGTTCCGCGTTGATGTGGTCGCGGTCGGACAGGAGCGTGTCCAGGTCGGCCCTGCCGAAGACGGCGCGCAGCGAGGTCTGGGCGATCTGGGAGACGGCGCCGCGGTAGTCCCGCACGTTCACCAGGGCCTTGACCGGGTCGATGACCCGGAAGTAGACGACCGCGTCGACGGTGAGCGTCACGTTGTCGGCGGTGATGGAGCCCTGCGGCGTGATGCCGAGCACCTCGGTCTGCACGGACACCTTCCGCATCCGGTCCCCGATCGGCCGGATGACGCGCAGGCCCGGCCCACGGATGTCCGGCAGCAGCCGCCCGAAACGGAACACCACGCCCTTCTCGTACTGCCGGACGTTGAGCAGGCTCAGAGCGAGCAGGACCAGCCCGGCCACGGCGAACACCACCAGCACAGTGATCAGAACACCCATGGTTCTCACATTCCTTACGTCGATGGCGTCTCCGGACCCGAGTGGTCCGGAAGGCATACGGCACGGGAGGACCCCGGCCTGTCGTCCGTGGTGCGGCCGGGGTCCCGGGCCGCTGTCGAGGCTCTGCTGCGTCGGCCCGGCTCAGCCGGGCGATCTCTGCGGTACGTCGCTCCGGTCGGCTCGGGTGATGCCGGTGGCGGCCGGGACCCGCTCGGCCGAGACGGCGTTGTCGTCCTGTACGGCCATGACCATCGCGGCGTACGCGGGGCCGATTCCGGTCCCCGGCCTCACTGCCGGGATCCGCGGACGTGAGGTCGGACCGCGGGCCTCACGGCCGCCTTCGGCGTCCCAGACGGCCCACACCGCTCGGTCGATCCCCGACAGGGTGCGCAGGCGCGCCGCCTCCTCCATCAGCCGGCCCGTGCTTGACATGCGCAGTGGGTAGGTCACAGCGGCCATCAGCCAGGCGGCCGAGACGGGAACCGTCCGCGGATCGAGCACGGCAGTCGACGAGGGAAGTCCCGCGCCGAGATCCAGGGAGCGGGGCCACCAGGCGCCATCCAGCAGATCCGGTGTCGAACCGGTGAGAGCCTGCGCCGTGCGGAGAGAGGGAAAGGAGGGCCGGTCTTCGGGCCTCGGCGTATACGAAACGGTCGCTGTCATGATGCGAACCCTGCTCCGGGCCGGTCGGAACCAGCCCGGTGTGATCAATCGCCGAAAACGACACGGGCATGGAGGCCGGTGCGCGAAATACCCTCGGCGGATCAGAGTACTCCTCCGGATGGCCGTACGGACTCTGCCCAGCTGTCGCGGTGACCCGGGGCCGGTTACCCGAGTCGACCGGTCCAAGATGGCGAGTTGATGAACAGTTCCGGCGGGCCGTTCCCCGGACGCGATCCGTGCAAGTGTGGGAAGCGGACGGGCCGACGCCGAGCACCCGGATACCGAACGGCTGCCGCGGTCGGCCGTCCGTGACAGTGAGAAGCGCGCCATGGGCGCGAACACGGCCGAGACCGCGTTACCCGACACCCTTCAAGAGCTCACAGACCATCTGACGGCCACCTACGCCGGCCTGCTGACGCCCGCGGTCGTGCGGGAGGTGGTGCAGGACTGCTACCAGCCGCTCAGCAACGCTCGTATCGCCAACTACGTGCCGATCCTCGTCGAGCACAACAGCCGCACCAAGCTACGACAACTCGCACGACGCCCCGATCCCACGGCTCCCCTTCGCGAGAAGTCGGACGGGGCACGAGGCCACTTGGTCACCACGGCTCTGCGAAGGCTTCGCATCGCCCTGACCCGCTCCTCGGCATAGACACCGCGTCCGTTCAGGGCGACAACGCCGACCGCTTCCCCCGCGGGGGCAGCCGCTGAAGCAGCTCCCAGAGCGGCCGTGAACCTCCCGCCCACTTCCCCAGCGTTCCGCGGTCGAGCAGATGCAGCTTCTGGGACTTCGCGAGCGGCGCACACCCCGCGGTGAAGCGTCCGTGCGACGTCACCCCGCAGTGCTGGAAGATCGCTTCCTCCTGCTCGGCGGGCAGGATCTCGTCCGTGCCGATCGAAGGAGCCTTCCTGACCAGGCTCCTGGCGTAGGCGATCTTTACGTAGCCCGGCCCCAGGAGTGCGTCGTCGAGGGGCACGAAGACCAGGCGCCGGCGAGTGGGCAGCCCGGTCCGTACGGTGACCACGGCCGGTTCGTCGGTGGTGGTGGCCACGTAGACCGCTTCGAGCACGCCGATCCTGTGCCCCTTCGGGTCGACGACGTCACGGGTGCGCCACTCGCGGATGTCGGCTGCCTGGATCATGCCCCGTCCCTCCTGAGCGGGACACCAGTCGATGCGGGCCGCGTCCCTTGGAAGGTCGCGGCCTGGCCGGAACCGGCAGTGCGGCTGTGACAACGACTCCGGCGCAAACACGCCGGAGTCGCCCTTCCGGGCGGCTGCACGTGAGAGTGAGCCAACCCACGATCCATGGTACTGCGGCTGGTGCGGCTTGCACTTCTCCGCCTCTGTGCCCGCGCCCGTCAGCCGACCCAAGCCCCGCGACGCCGGGACCCGTCCGGCACCGAGTGACGCAGGACGCGGCCCCACATGGACGCGTACTGGCGCCACAGCGGCCCGCTCACGTACGTGATCCCGTGCCGGGCGCAGATCTCACGCACCCTTGGCGCGAGTTCGGCGTAGCGGTTGCTGGGCAGGTCGGGGAAGACGTGGTGCTCGATCTGGTGGCTCAGGTTGCCGGTGAGCACGTGTAGGAGGGAACCGCCCTCGATGTTCGCCGAGCCCTGGATCTGGCGCAGGTACCACTGACCGCGCGTCTCGTCCTCCAGCTGTTCCTCCTCGTACGAGAAGGTCTGGACGTCGCCCGGGAAGTGGCCGCAGAAGATCACGGTGTGCGCCCAGATGTTGCGAAGCCCGTTCGCGGTGACGTTGCCGACCAGGCAGGGCAGCGCGGACGGGCCCGCGAGCAGCGGGAAGAGGACGTAGTCCTTGGCCACCTGGCGCAACGCCTTGCGGGCCAGGCCGGCCAGGTCGCCGAGGAGGGCCCGCACGCTCTTGCGGCCGGACGGGACGGCGTCCGCCTCCAGGTCGTAGAGGGCGATGCCCCACTGGAAGACGGGGGCGAGCAGCGCGGTGTACAGCGGCTGGAGGAGGTGGACCGGATGCCAGGGCTGGTCCGGGCTCATGCGCAGGATCGTGTAGCCGAGGTCCCGGTCGAGGCCGACGACGTTGGTGTACGTGTGGTGCAGGTGGTTGTGGGTGTGCTTCCAGGCGTCGGCGGGGGTGAGGAAGTCCCACTCCCAGGTGGTGGAGTGGATCGCCGGGTCGCCCATCCAGTCCCACTGGCCGTGCAGGATGTTGTGGCCCAGCTCCATGTTCTCCAGGATCTTGGCGACAGTGAGCATCGCGGTGCCCGCGAGCCAGGCGGGCGGAAAGAGGGATACTGCGAGGGCGGCGCGGCCGCCGGTCTCCAGGCCGCGCTGGGCGGCGATCACCGTACGGATGTAGCGGGCGTCCTTAGCGCCGCGCGCCGCGACGATCTCAGAGCGGATCCGGTCGAGTTCCTCGCCGAGCGGCTCCGTGTGATCTTCGAGCGGCCCAAAGGGTGTGACGGGTAAGGCAGTTGTGGACATCGCAGGCCTCCTTGAGCGGCCTAGAGAGCGAGGGTGAGCGGACCTGCCGCTCCGTTGACGCAGGTCTGGATCAACTCACCCGGTTCACCGTGCAGTTCGCCGGTCCGCAGATCGCGGACGCGGCCGTGGACCAGCGGGACGAGGCAGCCGAAGCAGATCCCCCGGCGACAGCCGTACGGCATCGCCACACCCGCCGCCTCTCCGGTCTCCAGCAGGGGCATGGACGCGGACGCGTCGGCCTCGATGCCACTGTTCTCGAACCGGACCCGGCCGCCCGACGCGTCGGAGTCCTGCGGCCGCACAGGAGTCAGCCGGAAACGCTCCACGCGCAGCCGCTCACCGACGCCGGCCGCCGCCCAGTGCCGCTCCAGTGCGTCGAGCAGTCCGTCCGGACCGCAAACCCAGGTCTCCCGGTCGTACCAATCCGGGCAGAGCACGCCCATGTGCTCGGGGACCAGCCGGCCTGCGGTACGGGTGTACCGCGCGTGGACGCTCAGCCAGGGCAACCGGGCTGCCAGCCCGGCCAGTTCGGCCCGGAAGAGGAACTCGTCCGGGCCGGGTGCGCTGTGCAGGAGTACGACGTCGGGGGCGGGCCCGGAGAAGCCGCGGCGCGCGAGGGTGCGCAGCATCCCCGCCACCGGGGTGATGCCGCTGCCCGCCGTCACCATCAGCATCCGCGGCGGCAGCGGATCCTCCGGCAGCGTGAACTCGCCCTGCGCGGGGCCGAGTCGGAGCACGGCGCCGGGACGGGTCCGGTGCACGAGGTGCGGGGAGACCCGGCCGCCGGGTTGCTCCTTGACGGTGATGGTCAGTGTCCGGCCCGGCGCTTCGGGGGGTGAGGTGATCGAGTACGTACGCCAGTGCCGTACGCCGTCGATCTCCACCCCCACCGGCAGGTACTGTCCGGGCCGGTGTGCCGCCCAGCCGCGCCCGGGACGGATCTCCAGCGTGGCCGCCCCGGCGCACTCCGGCCGCACGGCGATCACCCGGCCCGCGGGATGGCGGGCACACAGCAGCGGGTCGATCAGGCCCAGGTAGTCGTCCGGAGCGAGGGGACTCGCAAGAGGGCTCACGAGAGCACCGGTGATCCGGCCCGCCGCCGTCGGCACACGGCCGCCGCTCCACTCGGCGAGCCTGTCGGCGAGACCGACGAGAGCGGTGAAGAAGACGGCCTTCGTACCGGAAGCGGCCGACGGCATCGCCGGGATCGACGCGCGCGGAACCGACATGGGGAACCCTTCTCTCGCACGGGGCACGCGGGGGCAGGGCGCGTCGGACACGTCGGCTCGTCGGGCGCATCCCCGCATCACGTACTCGGGATGTCGCCTCGGTGACGTAGTCGGCCCCGGGTGGCGGGCTTCAGCCGGCGTCCCGCCAGAGAACCACAACGACACGGCCCGTGGCGGACGCGGAACCAGATTCCGCCACCCCACCCGCCCCTCCTCCCCCTCACGCCGGGCAACAGGAACGATCCCGCCCGGCACACGCGGGAGGACCTCGGAAGCAAGGCGTACGAATTCCGCGCCCGTCCATCGCACCATGGCCGAAGCCCGATGGAGCGCACGCCGGGTCAGTGCACGTGCGGCCCGACACACCCCGGCTCCCCGGCGCTGGGCGCAACCGTTCCTCTGTCTGCGCTGCGGTTCTCTCGCGGAGAACGCACCGCTGTTCCGTCAGGATGTTCGCGAGGTGGCCGGCGATCGTCGTCGGCGCCGGTCCCCATCAGCTCTTCGCCCGTTCGGCCTGGTCAAATGCTGTCGGGGGCGGAAAAGGGCAGGCTGGTGTGCGCGGTGCCCGAGGCTCCGGAGGGTGCCGTGGCGGGTGTTGCCGAGGTCGCGCTGAGGGCGAGGAGCGCGACGTCGGCGGCGGGTCCCGCGGGGAAGGTGTCCAGCAGCGAGGTCAGGTCGCTGATGATCGCGGCGGCCCCGAGGGCCCTGTTGGTGGCGGCATGGTGGGTGAGGTGGGCGGCCAGGCCTCTCTCGCCGAACCGGGCACCTTGGGAGGTACGGGCCTCGGTGAGTCCGTTGCTGTAGAGGAAGAGCGCCTCGCCGGGCAGGAGGTGAACGGCCCGGGAAACGAAGTCCGCGTGGTGCAGGGCGCCGACGAGCATCCCTCCGGCCAGGCTCACCGGCTCGGTTCGGGCGACCGCCCGGTCGGGCCCGTCGCGGCGGGCGGGGCGCAGGTGGTGAGCCGGTAGATGGCCGCCGCCGGCCAGGGTGAGGGCGAAACCGCATGCGGGCTCGGGGGCGAGGGTGCCGAAGACCAGGGTGCAGAAGCCGCTGCCGTCGGACGATGCCGACAGCAGGGCGGTGTTGAGCGCCCGCAGCACGGCGCACGGGTCGCGCTCCAGCAGGGCGGTGGAGCGCAGGGTGTAGCGGATCAGCGAGGTGAGCGCGGCGGCCGGTGCGCCCCGGCCGCTGAGGTCACCGAGGAAGAACGCCCACCGCCCGGCGCCGAGCGGGAAGACGTCGTAGAAGTCACCGCCGACGTCGTGGACCGAGGCGGTGGTGTAGTGGCAGGCGGCCTCCAGGCCCGGCACCTCCGGCAGTGCCGGGGGCAGCAGCGTGCGCTGCAGGGTGGAGGCGTACGCGGCGATCTCCGACCGGTCCCGCTCGGCGCGCTCCCGTGCCGCGTGCTCGACCTCCACCAGTTCCCGTTCGACACGGAGCATGCGCAGCGCGGACAGCCGTAGCCCCAGTTCGTCCATGGCGAGCGCGGCCAGGTCGGTCAGGGCGGTGGCCTGGTCCGGTGTGATGCGGCGCGGCCTGGTGTCCAGCACGTCCACGGTGCCCAGGCGGTGACCGTCGCTGGTGGTGATCGGGGCGGCGGCGTAGAAGCGCACCCGGATCGGACCGGTCACCAGGGAGTGGGCGCGGGCGACCGGGTCGTCGAGGATGTCGGGGACGACCAGAGGACTGCCTGTGAGGATCGCCGACGTGCACAGCCCCGGGTCCCGGCCGATCTGCGTAACCCCCGCCAGACCGTACGCGGCCTTGAACCAGACCCGGTCGGTGTCCACGATCGTCACCGTGGCAGACGGAGCGTCGAACAGGCGGGCGGCCAGCGCGGCGATCCGGTCGAAGGCACCGTCGGGCGGAGTGTCCAGGATGTCGTAACAACGCACCGCGGCGATCCGCCGCGCCTCCTGCTCCGGCGACAGCTCCACCCGCTCCTCCACGCCTCGGTCCGCGCCGTGTCCGGCCGCTGCGGGTGGCTATTCGGGCCGTTGGGTCCGGTCGTTGTGAGCGAGGCCGTCCGGATGGTCCTCCGTGCGCTCGCCAAGAGGAAGAACCAGTACGCTCAAAGCCGTTGGGCCAGGTGGGCGGTGGATCTGCCCCGCCTCCTGCCAGCCCCAGTCGCTGAAGGCGGAACAGGCCGAACGGGCGGACCGATCCACCAAGGTGACACCGAGCGAGGACTGGTGGTCGGCGAGCAGCCGCTCCTGGAGCCGGCGGGCCAGCCCGCGGGCGTGCTGGTGCGGATGGACGACGGTTTCGAGGATCGCGAAGACATGCCCGGACGCGGTCAGTTGCTCCAGGTTCTGCGGCATCGGCCCGTCGAACCCCTCCCACCAGGAGCCGTCGCGCGGCACGGGGATCCCTGAGACACAGCCGGTCAAACCCTCTGCCTCGGCGACCAGCATGTCGAATCCCGGCAGTTGTACGTCGCGCTCCAGCCGGCACAGGAACTCCTGCCGGCCGCGGAACTTCTCGCCGGGCGGGGTGACGGACGACTCCACGTACAGATCCGCCAGGTCCTCCCGCAGGCCCTCGGCCTGCCAGCGGTTCAACCGACGCAGCCGCACCGTGTCCAGGAAGGGACGCTCTGAGCCTTCGGGTTCGTGCGGGTGCCGCGAACTGCTCATGGGGCGCCTCGGTTCAGAAGACCAGGAGATGTACGGGAGTGCCATCGTGGCCGATGGGCGGTGCGGCGCCTGGGTCCGGGACGTCTGTACGCCAGCATAGCCCCGGATCGGCGCCGCGCCGGGGTCCGTTGGGGGCACGGGGCCGCTGTGGCCCAGGCAGCTGGACGGTGAGTGGCCGACCGGGTGTCGCCGCTCGCGTCGCCTTCCCCGTACGCCCTCCGTGGGCAGCCGCGGTGGTGTCGCGGAAGCCTTGTTTGAGAGCGGGCTGTCCGGGAAGCCGTTCGCGGTGCTTCAGATGCCCGTCTCCCGCCTGATCACCCGCACCTGTGCACGTCTGCACGACCAGGTGATGGCCGACCCCCGCGTTCCGAGGAGGACCGCGTGACGACGTCCCGGGTGCACGGGCGGCGGCTGCGAACGGCCCTGTTCCGCTTCGCCTGTATCTGCTCTAGGCTCCACGCAGGGAAGGCGGGACTGCGACCGTGTCAGGTACCAGCAAGTCTCCCCACCCAGGCTCCCAGCCCCCGAGTCGGAAACCAGGCCCGGCCGGAGCCGCATCGCCGCAGTGCGCGGCTCCAGCCTCCGTCCTCCAGGCATTTCCAGACGGGGTGTTCCCACCAAGTCCCGCCGCCACGGAGGACAGCGCGCGAGGACACGGTGGAGGGGGGCCTCCCATCCTCGCGCCACGTACGGCCGCCGCCGCAGTGCGGCGGCGGCCGTACGGACCGCGAACCCGGGTGCAGGGGCCGCGTGCGGCGCGGAGTGGGTCAGGATCCCAGACCGGGGAGGGGTTCGGAGTCGTCGATGAAGGCGCGGGCCAGGTCGGACAGGCGGCGGTTGTGCGCGCGGGCGTAACCACGCAGCGCGGTGAACGCCTGCTCCATGTCGATGCCCTGGCGTTCGGCGAGTTTGCCCTTGGCCTGTTCGATCAGTACGCGGCTGTTCAGCGCGGTCTGCAACTGCTCGTTGAGGACGCTGCTGCGCTGGGCGGTGCGTTGTTGCAGGAGGCTGATGGTGGCGACGTCGGCCAGGGCCTGGGCGATATGCATGGCGAGCGGGTCGAAGGGGCCGGGGGCGGCGCGGAAGAGGTTCAGAGCGCCGACGACCTCGTCCCGCAGGCGCATGGGCAGCGCCTGGACCGCCCCGAAGCCGCTGCGGTGGGCCGCCGTGACGAAACGCGGCCAGCGGTCGACCTCCCGGGTCAGGTCGGGGACGATCACGGGGGTGCCGGTGCGGAAGCACTCCAGGCAGGGGCCCTCGTCGTTCTGGAGCTGGAAGAGCTCCAACAGGCGTACCTGTTCGTCGGAGGCAGCCATCACGCGGAGTTCGCCGTCGCGGTCCGCGAGCAGCACACCGGCGGCACTCGCGCCGAGCAGCCCTACGCTACGGTCGGTGAGCAGGCGCAGGAAATCGATCAGATCGAAGTCGGCGACCAGGTTGTCCGCCAGTTCGACGAAGGTCTTGGCCAGGAGCTGCTGATTCATCGTGTCACCCTCGATGGAGACTATGCCCGCCGGGAAGGGGCGGGAAGTGCGGCAGGTTCGTCGGATGGCACCGGTGCATCAGGTCTCCTCGTCAGTCCGTCCGGGTTCCGTGTCAGGGGAGAAGCGGAGCCGACGGGCCACCACGTCGGCGGCCACGTCCGCGAGCCGGCGTCCCCGTATGAACGCGTAGGCGCGCAGCCGGACGAAGGCCTCGTCGATGCCGACGCCGAGCTGGACGGTGAGGATGCCGGTTGCCTGGTCGATCTCCGCCCGGTACGCGCCCAGGTCCTCGAAGCCGCAGTCCGGCGACAGTCCGTCGGCCGGCGCGCCCGTCTCCTCTGTCCGCGCATCGAGCAGGAGCAGCGTCGCGAGATCGGCGAAGGCCAGCGCGTCGGCCAGTTCCTCGGCGTCCAGCACGGTCGGCACATCGGCGTACAGGTCCAGGACTCCCGGGCTGATCGCCCCCATCTGCAGGGGGAGCGCGAAGAGGGCGCGTACCCCTGCGTCCAGGGCCGCATCCGCGAACACGACCCAGCGGTCCTGCGCTGCACCGGTCTGCAGATCGGGCGTGAGGACGGCCGAGCCATGGGTGTAGGCGTCCACGCATGGCCCCTCGCCCAGCGTGAGCTGCAGTTCCTCCAGTTGTTCGCTGATGTCGTCGGTGCTGCACAGCGGATGACTCGCCGTGGTCCGGGACATCGCCGACAGTCCGGCCCCGCCGACCGGGAGCGCGGCCACGGCTGCGGTGCACACGTCCACCACGCCGACCCGGGCACCGCGTCGCGCCGCCTGCGCGGCGACCAGCGCCTGAATCCGCGCCGAGCGGCTGTCGGACCTCATTCGGGCCCCCGCGTCCAGGCATCGTGCGCTGGTCCTTCCAGCCGCGCCGCGGTTCGCTCCCCGACCGGAAGGACCAGCGCCCGGAGCAGCGTGGCGCTGATCGGCCTCCAGATCTCTCCCACGTCCAGCCATCCCCAGGAGCGGCGCGCAGCGAGGGCTGGGTGATCGGCCTGGTCCACCAGGGTGGCGCCACGCGCCGCATGGTGGTCGGTCAGCAGCCGCTCCTGCAACCGGCGAGCCACGTCCTGGTCCTGCGGGTGCGGGCGGACCAGGATGTCGATGATCGCGAAGACTCCGCCCGGCTCGGTGAGTTGCTCGCTGCCGCGCGGCGGCGCCCCGTCGTACCCGAGCCACCAGAAGCCGTCGCTGCGCACCGGGAATCCGAAAGCGCATCCCACCAGGCCGTCCGTCTCCGCGAGCACCATGGCGAACCCCGGCCGACGGATCTCAGCGGTGAGACGGTTCAGAAAGTCCTGGCGGCCGGGAGGGCGATACACCTCACGGGGAGACGTCTCGCGGGAGTCCACGTACAGATCCGCGAGCTCCCCGCTCACGGCCTGCGCCTGCCAGCGGTTCACCCGACGCAACAGGACCGCATCCATGGTGGCCGACTCGCTGCCACGGGGCTCTCGTTGCTGCCCCCGCTCCGATCGGGCCGTCACCGCGCATCACCCGAGAGGACGGAGTCCAGCGGAACGAGCCGATGTGGCGGGGCTTGGGTGGTCGGGGTTGCGACATCCCCGAGAGGAGGTGCCAGATGCCCGGGCGGAGGGCCGAGGAGCAGGAACCCGGAGCCGGTGAGGTCGAGTATCCGGCCCAGGGTCGGTGGCGGGTGGTGCAGTCGCAGGGTCCCACCGGCCTCGGCGGCCTTCTGCGCGGCGTACAGGAAGGCGTTGAGGCCGCTGCAGTCGCAGAAGGTGACGGGGGTGAGGTCGACATCGACGGTGCGGATGCCGTCGCGCAGGCACCGCGCCAGTGCCGTGCGCACCAGCGGGGCCGATTCCAGGTCGATCTCACCGGCCAGGGTGATCAGCACCCCGTTCCGTCGATCACGGCGGTAGATGGTGAGCTGTGGGAAGGGCATGACGCCTCGGTTCAGAAGACCATCCGGCAGCGCACGCGGTGACGCCGGTATTCCCGGGACTCCCGGCGCGCTCCTGACAGGGGCGTACGTTCGACGGAGACGGAGCAACGGCCGGCCCGGCAGCCTGTGCGACAGGACAGCGGACCCACCCAGTTCCCTCCAGGGATGCGCCGGGTGACGGACGAAAGCTCCGCTCCCCGCAGCCATCTGTATCGAGCAACGACAAGCCGCCGGGGTCTGGGACGTCCGTACAGCAGCATAGCCCTCAACATGGTCCGGCGGACGGCCGGAAGCCGCCCGTTCCTCGTACCCGAGAGCGACGCCTCGACCCTCCGCTGCGTGAGGGGTGAAGTGAAAACGGCTCCGCCTCTTCGCCCGAGGAGTAGATCAGACGTTCCCGACGGCGCGCACCGAGCAACAAGGGTGCGGGCGCCCTGATGAGCGTACGGGGTGACCGCGCGCCCTGGACATCGACATCCTCCTGGACAAGAGCCAGTACCGGCCGTGAGTCGCCGACTACCTCATCGACACCTCGTGAGCAGCGGATTCTCTCCGTTGGGCTCGAGTTGTGACTCAGAGCCGCCGAAGACGCGTTTCCGCAGGTCAGGGCGCATTACTAGTGGGGCGGGTGGGACTCGAACCCACGGCCGACGGCTTGCCGAGACTGCTACCGCTTACGGGGCTCATGAATGACCAGCAGCGTCGATTCACCTCACTGCGTCTAGCCGTTGCAAGACACACCAACACCGCCGGTGCATGTCGATCACCACATGCTGAAGGAGGAAGGGACGGGCCTGCGGCCTGAGCGCAGAGTGCCGACCGGCACCGGTTACCCGGCGCCGGGATCCTGCGTCGGCGTACCTGCACGGTGCCCTGGCCGGGCAAGGCCCGCCAGGGCACCGGATGCGCAGAGGACGCACCGTCATTCGATGAGGGCCGCCTCGAAGGAACCCCCGAGGTACCGGTCCCGGCTGTCGCGCCGTTGCAGCTTGCCGGTCGTCGTGAGCGGCAGCGTCCCCGGCTTGAGGAGGACGACATCGTGTACCTGGATGCGGTGTCCGGCATGGACCGCGCGCCTGATCTCCTGCTTGATCTCCTGGGCGGTCACTTGATCACCGGTCTCGCCTCCGGCTGCCATCGTCGTCTCGGCGAGCACGATGAGCCGTTCGTGTGCGCCGTCGTCGACCGACACCGCGCAGGTACCGAACTCGCGGACTGCCGGGTGGCTGGCCTCAACGGTGGCCTCGATGTCCTGCGGGTAGTGGTTGGCACCGGCGATGATGATGACATCCTTTGCCCGGCCGGTGATGAACAGCTCCCCGTTCTGCACGAATCCGAGGTCACCAGTACGGAGAAACCGCTCCCCCGGCTGGTCGGGAATGGACCCCATGAAGGTCTCGGCAGTCTCCTTGGGAGCGTTCAGATACCCCGTTGCGACGCTCGGGCCGGATACGAAGATCTCACCCACCTCGTCCTCCCCGCAGGGCTTGCCTGTCTCCAGGTCTACGCTTATAGCCATGCTCAACGGATGGATCGGTCCGCAGCCGACCAACTCCCGGCTGTCCTGTGCCGACGCGACTGGGCGCACCTTTCCGGCGGCGAGCGACTCGGAGTCCAGCCGCAGGACTTCCGGGGCCTGGCCGACCGGTACGGCCGTGACCATCACTGTCGCCTCGGCGAGGCCGTACGCGGGGGACAGCGCCTCGCGCCGGAAGCCGGCCTCCGCGAATGCCGCGCTGAAGCGGTCGAGCGTATCGGAGCGGACGGGCTCGCCTCCGACCAGCGCCATCTCCCAGCGGCTGAGGTCGAGTTCCCGGCGCTGAGCGTCCGTCACCCGGCGGACGCACAGGTCGTAGGCGAAGTTCGGCGCGCAGCTGTCCGCGCGTCCGAGCCGGGAGATGGCCCGCAGCCACGTGAGCGGACGCTGCACGAAGGTCATCGTCGGCAGCAGGGTGGCATCCCGGCCGGAGAAGAGGGGGTCGAGGACATTGCAGATGAGGCCCATGTTGTGGTGCGGCGGCAGCCACGACACCGCCGACGGTCGGGACAGCCCGGCGTCGTCGGCAGACCGACGCGTATTGTCGTATATCAACGACAGATTGTTCAGCACATTGCCGTGAGTGATCGCGACGCCTTTCGGCACGCCGGTCGATCCCGAGGAGTACTGCAGATAGGCGACCATCTCAGCGGCGGCCACCGGTGGGGTCCACTCCTGGGCCAGGTCCAGGCGTACTTCGTCGGTCGCCACCCGGTTGAGTTGGGCGAGCCCGTCGGTGTCGGTGAGGACGGGCTCCGCGGCGGCAAGCACGGGGCCGGTCGACAGGAACAGGGAGGGCTCGGAACTCGCGGCAATCGACTCCACCCGAGTCCATTTGGCATTGCTCCGCGTCCCGTCGAGCGGAGCCACCGGCACCGGGATCAGACCGGCATAGATGCAGCCCAGGAAGGCGACGTGGAAGTCCAGTCCCGGCGGGTAACTCAGCAGCACGCGTGCGCGCGCGGCAGGAACCTGCTGTCGCAGCGTCACGGCGACCGCCCGCGCCCGGCGGTCGAGTTCGGCCAGGGTCAGTGATTCTGATTCCTCGACACCGTCGCCCAGGAACACAAAGTTCTTCCGGTCGGGCTCGGCTGCCGCACGAGTGCGGCACAGGTCGATCAGCGTCGGCAGTGCGCCGTGCTCGCCGGCCACCGCCTCGGGCAGTCGGACACCGTGCTCGGGATTGGTTCGCATATGACCACTCCAAACGGAGGAAGAGGAAGAAGGCGGCGGACAGTGCGCGCGGCCCCCTGCATGGAGCGAGGTTCAGACTGTCGCGAATGCCCGCGCCCGGTACCTGGACCGGCACTGTGCGCGCTGCAACTTGCCGCTGGTGGTGAACGGCAGCGCACCGGCCTTGACCAGGAGGACGCCGTCGGCCCGGAGGCCGTGCCCGGCGAAGACGGCCTCCCGGACGGCTTCTTCGACCTCATCCGCCGCGTGGGTCGCGCGGGCACCTGGCGGAGTGTCCGGGACGGGGCCGGTCATGACGCGGTACCGGCTGTTGATCTCAGCCAGGACGACGAGGCGTGTGCGTCCGCCGTCCTCGGCGGTGAAGGCGCAGCAGCAGCCCTCCCGTATGGCGGGATGGCTTGCTGCTGCGGTCGCCTCGATGTCGTACGGGTAGTGCTGCATGCCCTCCACGACGATGAGGTCGTCCACACGGCAGGTGACGAAGAGCTGACCGCCGTCCAGGAAGCCCAGGCTGCCGGTGCGCAGGAACCGGCGGCCCTCGTGGCCGCGCACGGTGGCGTTGAACGTACGCGCTGTCTCCTTCGGGGCGTTCCAGTACGCGGCACCGATACTCGGTCCGGACGCCAGGATCTCCCCTGTCTCGTCCGGGGCGCACGGATCGCCGGTGGCCGGATCCACCACCGCGATGGTCATGGACGGGTGCACCTGGCCCAGGCCGACCAGCCGGCGCACCTCGTCCTCGCGACCGGCTCGCTGCACCTTGCCTTTCGCCAGCGCCACCGCGTCGAACCGGCGGATCACCGGTTCGCGCTCCACCGGCCCGCCGCTGAGCATGACAGTGGACTCGGCGATGCCGTAACTCGGGAAGAACGCCTCGCGGCGGAAGCCGAACGGGGCGAGCATGGCACTGAACTGGTCAATCATCTCTGCACGCACCGGCTCGTCGCCGACCACCGCGATCCGCCAGGCGCTGAGATCGAGGGAACGCAACTGCTCCTCGGAGACGCGCCGCAGGCACAACTCGTACCCGAAACCGGGTGCTGAACTGATGCCCGCCCCGCGGTCCGACATCGCGCGGAGCCAGTTGACCGGATGCTGGGTGAACGCCGAGGGCGGCATCAGTACGGCGTCGTACCCGACGTAGATCGGCTGCAGGACCCCGGTGATCAGTCCCATGTCGTGGAACACGGGCAGCCAGGACACAACAGGCGGCAGCCGGTCGAAGTCGTCCGTGGCGCGGGTACCGTTGGCCAAGATCAACGAGAGGTTGTGCAGAACGTTGCCATGGGTGAGCTCCACACCCCGGGGCGGACCGGTCGTGCCGGAGGTGTACTGCAGGTACGCGATCGTGTCCTCGCCGATGTCGGGGGCATTCCAGCCGTACGCGTCCGTCTCACTGATCTCGTCGGTCGCCACAGAGGTCGGCCAGCGTGGTGTGGAGATGTCCTTCAGCAACGCGTCGACACGGTTCAGCCTTGACCCGTTCGACAGCAGCACATCCGGCTGGCAGCTGTTGACGATTGCCCGGAAGCGCGTATACCGGTCGTCGACACCGACGCGCAGCACCGGAGGAGCCGGCACCGCGATCAGGCCGGCATACAGGCAGCCGAAGAAGGCGGACACGAAGTCCAGGCCGGGCGGGTAACTCAGCACGGCGCGGGCGCCCTGCGGGGCTTGCCTGCTCAGACGCGCCGCGATTGCCCTTGCCCGGATGTCTAGTTGGGCGAGGGTGAGCGAGTCGGACTCTTCGAGGCCGTTCTCCAGGAAGGCGAACATCCGTCGATCCGGCTCCCTGGACGCGCGATACCTGCAGAGCTCGACCAAGGTCGTCGGCTCCGGTCGGGATTCTGTGACGGCATCCTCTGACATCGTGGTCCTCCTGTTCGACTCGGCCATTGGCATTGCCCCTGCCATTTCCCCACTGACCCGTCGGGACTTGATTACGTATCCAGCCATTGCTGTACGTGTGCGTCTTGGTGGTTCCACTCGAAGAGATGCTAAGTCGGCAGAGAAATATCGGGTATCCGCCGCGGGATGGGTCCATCCCCCTACCGGAGGCGAGCTTCGAGTAGGCCGGAAGACGGATGAAAGTCATCCTCCGGTCGCCGTCACGGTTCGGTCCGTCGGCCGTTACGGAAAGTGCCTCGTACTGGATACCGTCATGACGACGGCCAGTGGACGACGAATGGCCCGTATCCAAGGGAGAACATTTCCCCAGAAGGCTTCAGAAAGGGAACCTCGATGTCCTACGACGCATCTGACGACTACTTCTTGGGTTATCCGAAGCTCCCCGAACTCCCCGATCTCCCCGGTCGCCCGGACGGGGAGGTCCTGGGTACGACCGGCGTGGTGGTCACCGGTTTGGGAATGACCACGCCGCTGGGCGGCAACGTCCACTCCACCTGGAAGGCGCTGCTCGCCGGCGAATCCCCGATCACCGTGCTCGACGAACCGTGGTCTCGCGATCTGCCCGTACGACTGGCAGGCCGGCTGAGTCAGGAACCGACCGAGGTACTGGACCGGGTCGAGGCCCGACGGATGGACCGCTGCCAGCAGATCGCGATGGTGGCCGCCCGGCAGGCATGGGCCGACGCCGGCGCGCCCGAGGTGGCGCCGGAGCGGCTGGCCGTGGTGATCGGCACCGGTCTCGGCGGCGGAGGGACACTGGTCGACCAGCACGACCTGTCGTTGGCCAAGGGGCCGGGCCGCGTGTCGCCGTTCGCGGTGACGATGCTGATGCCCAACGGTTCGGCCGCCGCAGTCAGTCTGGCTCTCGGCGCCCGGGCCGGCGCCCACGCGCCGACCAGCGCCTGCGCCTCCGGAGCGGAGGCAATAGCCATGGGGCTCGCCTTACTGCGTGACGGGCGGGCCGATGTCGTTGTCGCCGGCGGCACCGAGGCATGCATCGGCCGGCTGTCCATGGCGGCTTTCGCCCGCATGGGAGCCCTGTCCGGCCGTCATGAGGACCCTCAGAACGCATCGCGGCCGTTCGACAGTGCCCGTGACGGCTTCGTCATGTCCGAGGGCGGCGGCGCCGTCGTGCTGGAGCGGACCCAGTTCGCGAAAGCTCGTGGCGCGCGGATGTATGCCACGCTCGCCGGTACAGGGATGAGCTCCGACGCGCACACCATGACATCTCCGTCAGCGGACGGTCAGATCAGTGCGATCCGCGAGGCCTTGCGCTCCGGCGGTCTCGGCCCGCAGGACATTGTTCACGTCAACGCCCACGCTCCCGGTACGCCCGTCGGTGACCGTATCGAAGCGGCGGCATTGCTGGAATCGCTCGGTCCGCATGCTCTTGTGACGGCGACCAAGTCGATCACCGGCCATCTCATAGGCGGGGCCGGCGCGATCGAGGCCATCTTCACGGTCCTGAGCGTCTTCACCGACGTGATTCCCGCGACCAGGAACCTCGACGACAAGGATCCCGAGGTGAAGGTGGAAATCGTCACGGGAACCCAGCAGCGCATCAGGGTCACCGCGGCCATCTCGAACTCCTTCGGTTTCGGCGGTCACAACGTGGTCCTCGCGTTCACCAAGCCCGCCTGACCACGGGCTTGGGACGGGCGGCAGGAGGACAGGGGGCCTACCGCGGCCTGTTTGGCCCGCGGTGGCGGGGGCGGGTGCACGAGACCGCTCCGCTGGGCCATCAGCGCCGCGTGCATCCGGTTCGGCAACTCGAGCTTGGCGAGGATGCGCGAGACGTGGGACTTCACGGTGGCGAGCGTGACATGCAGCTCGTGGGCGATCTCCTGGTTCGACCTGCCCATGGCTATACCGCAGAGAACTTGGGTCTCGCGGCCGCTCAGGCTCGCCAGGGCGACCGCGTGAGACCGCTCATGTGGCGGCGGCAGAATCTCGAACCGATCGATCAGCCGTCGGGTCATCGTGGGGCACAAGAAGGCCGCGCCGTCAGCAACCGCACGGACAGCTGAGATCAGCTCGTCCTGGCTGGCACTTTTGAGCAGAAAACCACGTGCGCCCGCCTTCAGCGACCCGAGCAGATGGCTGTCAAGGGCGTTGCTGGTCAGGACAATTATCCCCGGCGCGACTCCGGGTACTGCCGTCCCCAAGGGCCGGGCGAGCTTCCGGACAAATTCGCATTCGGCATCCACGAGGATGACCTGCGGTCGCCGCAGCTCGGCCATGCGTAATGCTTCCTCACCGACCCTCGTATCGGCGACCACCGTGATATCCGGCTCCTCCCCGAGGGCCTGCCGGAATCCGCGGCGCACGAGATCCTCATTGTCGACCAGCATTACTTCCAACGCGCTGAAGTCGTCCATCATTCGCTCCTCCCGTGCAATTTGGAAGTGCCCCCGTTGCCTTCGGTAACCAGCAACCGGAACTGTGCGTTTCACGAGCTGTGCTCGAGAATGTTTTCCGGTGCAGCGGTCGCGCACGTGAGGACCGCGGGCCGCGCCGAGCGCTACAGACAGCGGTGGCTGATAACGCGTGCGCCCCCTGGCCCGCACGCACATCCCGACTAGGCTGAATGGGAGCCTACGGCGGGATCCGCCGCATCGATCCCTTCCGATGCTAGGGGGATTGGCAGTGCTGGTTCCAGGCAATGGCGGCCATGCTGTTGGCCGTTCCGGCCACAGGGCGGCGGCCGACGAAGTCTCCACAGCTCCACGGCTGTTCAACCGAGGCATCGCAGGTGTGCGCGCGATGGTGGACGTGGGCGTCGAGCGTGGAGTGCCCGTACCGGCATGCCTCGACGGCAGTGGTGTGGACGAGAACGCTCTTGCCGACGATGCCGCACATGTCCGGGCCTGGCAGGAGCTCACTGTGGCGCAGAACCTGGTCCGCGCCACGGGCGACGCTCCCGGCCTGGGGCTCGAGGTCGGCAGCCGGATTCCGCTGCGTACGTACAGCGTGTTGGGCTTCGCACTGCTCGCCAGCCCGACGCTGCGCGAGGCCGCGGCTGTGGGACTGCGCTACCTGGAACTCACCTTCGCCATGGTCGGGATCCACCTTCAGGAGGACGGAAACGAGGTCCGTCTCGTCCTGGACGACGGGCTGGTGCCCCCGCCCGTCCGGCACTTCTTCATCGAGCGGGAAATAGCCAATATCCGGGCCATCCTCGACACCATTGTGGGCAGGCCCTTCACCCCCCTCCGGCTGGATCTGCGCTTTCCACGGCCTGAAACGTCCGCGCCGTACGAGACGTTTGACGACGTGCCCATCGCCTTCGGGGCGCCGCGCAACGCGATCGTCACCCTCGCGGCGGTACTGGAGCAGTCGCTGCCGCAAGCGGACCAGCACACCATGCAGGTGTGCGAACGCGAGTGCAGGCTCCTGCTGGCCCGGCGCACCGACACCGGATTCGCAGCGCGGGTACGGGAACTGCTCATGCAGTGGCCGGACGGCATCCCTGACATGGACGTTGCCGCAGCCGCGCTGCACGTCTCCACCCGCACTCTGCGCCGGCGTCTGGCAGTGGAGGGCACGTCCTACCGGCGTCTGGTCGACGCAGCGCGGCACACGCGTGCTGTCGAGATGCTGTCCACCCTCGGACTCGGGGTCGACCAGATCGCCGTACGTCTCGGGTACGCCGACGCAGCGGCATTCATCCGCGCTTTCCGCCGGTGGACTGGTGCGACCCCCGGTGCCTACCGAACGCGATCAGTACGCAACCTGTCGAGGGCCCACGAGTGAAGGACGGCCTGCTGCCTCTGTGGGGTGGCGCGTCATGTCGGCCATGTACGCCGTGGTGATCGCCACCGCTGCGAGCCTCACTGCACTGCGACGTGATGTCACCTAGGAAACCCGCACTATTGCGGGACGGCGGAGGTGATCAGAAGCCCCGCGAGCACCTGATCGCCACTGCTGCACGCCTCATCGCCGAACACGGGAGCGTGGACCCGACCGTGCGCGGCATCGCCCGCGAGGCCAAGGTCGCCGACGGCGTGTTGTACAACCACTTCGCGGCCAAGGAAGAACTCCTCGCCGAAGCCCTGCACGCGAACGTCACGACCGTCATGACTGGCGCCGGTGAACCGCCGGTGGCCGGTCGGAGCACCGTCGAGGACAAACTCCGTGACTACATCACCCGCGGGCTCGAGGTGCTCACCCGTATTCTCCCGGTCTTCGCCGGACTCATCTCCCCGCACAAGATCTTCGCTCGTTTCGCACCCATGCATGCTCCCGGCATGGGAGCAGGGCGCGACGGTCTGCGAGCCGCCCTGTCCAACTACCTCCGGGACGAGCAGCAACTGGGCCGACTGGCTCCGCAAGCCCGATCGACGCCGCAGCCACCATGATCCCTCTGGGTCGCCGATCCAGCGATGTACGGCCGCCTCGCACGCCCTGGCCCGTCTTGATCTCACGGATAAGCACGCAGCGATCCGTGCCGCACACGGTCGTCGCTACACCGCCGGCCGTCGGCTCTACACGCGCGGGACTTCATCGCCGTGCGGGTGTCGGGGCCCTCTACCAGTAGTGCCGTCTCCCGCGGACCCCATGCCCGAGAGCACCCAGGAGCAACAAGATCAGTCCGATGACGAGCAGAATGATCCCGATCGTCCACAATATGGCGATCTTGGCCAGGAACCCGATGACGAGCAGAATGACTCCCAGGGCGATCACGGTGTCCTCCGATCTCGCACAATGCCCTCCCTCCCACTGTGGCGCTCACATACCCCCCGCGGCAACCGCTTCCGAATCCCGCTGCCTCCTGATGTTTCAGGCCGTCCGGGCGAGATGCCTTCGCTGCGGCGGTCGCCGGCCTCCGGGTGTGGAACCGTTTTCCCGGCCGGAGGCCGGGAGTGCAAGCTGATCACGGGGATCGATGATCATTCTCGTTTTGTCGTGATCGCCAAGGTCGCGGCGGAGCCGTTGGGCCGGTCGGCCCCCGGCGGCGTTCGCCGAGGCCATGTGGCATTTCGGAATGCCATCCGAGGAGGTGCTGACTGGCAGCGGGGAGTAGTTCACTGGCCGGTTCACCAGGCCCGCCCCGGCTGGGGTGCTCTTCGAGCGGCGATACGGCGCGACTCACCAAGCACTCGCTCGACCACGGCCACCTAGAAGATCGAGCGGTGTCGCGGTCGTTGGTCTCCACCGAGTAAGCCGCCGGTCCCGGGGAATCCTGCCGCAGTGGCTTCGTGGACGGTGCGGTTCTACCGTGGGGGAAGCAGGTAGATCCTTGGAGCGGGTCATGGTCGCCGTCCTCGGACTCATCGTCTTGATCGCCGCGGTAGTCGTGGGCGTGGCCGATGTTCTCACCAACCGCGGCAGCGGGCATGAACTCACCGGCGGGTTCTCTGTATTCGGCCACGGCATGACCGGCTCCACCGGCATGCGGTTCCTGTACGGCATCATGGGCGGCGGGCCTGTTCGGGCTGAGCCTGCTCTTGACCGGTGCACGCCGCCGCTCTTCTCGCCGAGGCAGCGCATCGCGCCCGCGGAGTCAAGCAGTCGCGCCGCGAGACGACCTCTGCCGGGACGGGCCGCGACGACCGGGGCGACCAACGCGAGCCCGCCCGCGCGGAGGACACCAACGCGCGGGGGGACTCACCCCACGGCGATCGCGCTCCCCCGGACGGCAGTCGTCGGAGCAGACTGCACTTGTTCGGGCATCGATCCGCCCCCCGGTAGACGGCCCCCACGCGCAGATCGGTGGCCGGCCAGCGCCACGGATCTTCCTGCCACCGAGCCCCAGCAGACTACTCACCCCGGGTGGTAACCCATGAGTATTTCGAAGAAGATCGCGCACAAAGCCGAAGCGATGAAAGGCGGCGCCAAGAAGACGGCCGGCCGCGCCACCGGCAGTCGGCGCCTGCAGGCCGAAGGCCGCGGAGACCAAGTCAAGGGCAACATCAAGCAGGCCGGAGCGAAGATCAAGGACGTCTTCAAGCACTGACCACTCCACCCCGGCCCGGCGAAGTACGGGTCGATGGTTCCAGTTGGGCCGTTCCGCCAGGGGTGGAAGCCCTGCAGAGTGGGGACTTTTGCTGTCTGCGGGGAGTTTTGGTGTCCGCCCGTGGGTGGGTGATCGTTTCCACCACCGGGGAGATCAAGGTTTCCGCCGACAACCCGGGCGCTCCAGCGGGTTCGCCGTGCAAGCAAGTCGGTCAGCGCGACTGCCCTGTCCCTGAACTGGCGGCCAAACAGTCTCAGCACGGAATAGCGGGTTTCGCCGCCACATGCCTCTTCTCCCGCCGTGGGTACGCTGAGAGTAGGTGTTCACCATGGACTGGCTGACAAGGCTTCCTGGCATCGCACGGCTGATGCGTACGCACGTGTGGCGGGCGTACGAGCGGCTGGCCAAGACCCACTGGGCCCGGCTCGCCGCTGCCATCACCTACATCAGTTTCGTCGCGCTCTTTCCGCTGATCACTGCGGGCGCGGCGATCGGCGCCAAGCTGCTGAGCAAGGACCAGCTCAGCAAGCTTGAGGACAAGATCGCCGGCCAGGCGCCGGGCCTTTCCAACCTGCTGAACCTGAAGGGCCTCGTCGCGCACGCCGGAACCGTCGGGCTCATTGCGGGCGCGCTGCTGCTCGTGATCGGCATCAACTGGGTCGGCGCCCTTCGCGGGAGCCTGCGTGCGGTCTGGGAGAAGGAGCAGGACCCGGGAAATCCGATCCTGCTCAGGATCAAGGACACCGGGGTACTGGTCGGTCTCGGCGTGGTCGGGCTGGTCGCGATGGGCAGTTCGGTGTTCGCGAACAGCGCGGTCGGCCGGGCAGCCGACAAGGTCGGGATCGAGGGCGGGGCGGGGCGGGTGCTGCTGTTCTTCGCGGGCTTGGCCATTGCCCTGCTTGTCGACTTCCTGCTCCTGGTCTACCTGCTCACCCGGCTGCCGCGGGTGCATCCCGGCCGACGTGCGGTCGTGGTCGCCGGTCTGATCGGTGCGGTCGGCTTCGAACTGCTCAAGCTGCTGCTGACCGGCTATTTCCAGGGCGTCGCGGGAAAGAGCATGTACGGCGCCTTCGCCGTCCCGGTCGCCGTCGTGCTGTGGATCAACCTCATGGCCAGGCTGCTGCTGTACTGCACCGCCTGGACGGCGACGGAGGCAGCAGCGGAGCCCAGCGAAGCAGACGCAGGTCCCGGGACCGGACCCGCAGTGACCGACGAACCCCAGCGGGCAGCGGAAAGCGGCGGTCTACCAACAACACCGCGCAGGCCCTGATACCGAGCGGTCACCGACCCGCCCCTGCAACGACCGGTGCCGGGGTCATACCGCGCGCCAGACCGGTCCTCGATGACACGCCGGCAGAACGCTACTGCTCGCCGGGTATGGCCGCCGTCCACGCGAGGATGGGGTCTGATCACGCTGATCAGGCGCACGCCCCCGGCGCCGTTCGGGCGTGAGCAGCTCCGGGCTCCGAGGTTCCCGTCTCATCCTCGCCGTTTCAGTGCACGTGCCACGCGTGGGAGCTCCTCGTGCAGCAGCCGGCCGACCAGGGCACCGCCGAACTCGAACGCGCCCGGGCCATCGACAGCGGCCACCCGCCCCGGGAAAACCCCTACGTCGAGCCCCGCGACGCCCGCAAACTCTGACAAGCACCCCGGCTGGTGTGCCGGCCGCAGGGATGTGGGTACCCGGCCGCCGCCTCGCATCCGGCACACGGACGGACGCGGCCCATCGGCCGGGAAGGACACACCGACAGCATGACCACGCATACCCCGCCCCGTCGCCCGCCTCCCCCCGCAGGCGGCAGTGATTTCGCCCGCCTGTCCAAGAAGATCGCCGAGGCCGGCCTGATGAACAGGCGCCCCGGCTACTACACCGTCCGCTCCATCGCCGTGGCCGTCGCCTATGCCAGTGGCTGGTGCGCGTTCGTCCTCATCGGCGCCGGCTGGTGGACTTTGGCGGTCGCCGCGTTCCTCGCCATGATGTTCGGGCAGGTCGCTCTGCTCGCCCACGACGTCGCCCACCGCCAGGTCTTCCGCCGGCGTCGGCCCAGCGAGACGTCCGGCCGCATCGCCGGGGCCGCGATCGGGATGGGCTATGGATGGTGGCAGGACAAACACACCCGCCACCACGCCAACCCCAACCACGAGGACCTCGACCCCGACATCGCCCCCGACCTGCTGGTGTGGTCCCAGGACCAAGCCCGCGCCGCGACCGGACTGCCGAGGATCATCGGCCACTGGCAGGCGTTCCTCTTCTTCCCCCTGCTCGCTCTGGAAGGAGTCAACCTGCACGTCTCGAGCGCGCGGGCACTGGGCAACCGCGCCCTGAAGAACCGCGCCCTGGACGGCACGCTGCTCTACGGGCACATCGCCTCCTACCTGACCGCAGTGTTCCTCGTCCTCCCGCCCGGCATGGCGATCGCGTTCCTGGCCGTCAACCAGGGCCTGTTCGGCCTCTACCTCGGCTGCCTCTTCGCCCCCAACCACAAAGGCATGCCCATCCTGACCGGCAACGACCGCCCCGACTTCCTGCGCCGCCAGGTCCTCACCGCACGCAACGTACGCGGCAGCTGGTTCACCGACCTCGCCCTGGGCGGACTGAACCACCAGATCGAACACCACCTGTTCCCCAGCATGCCCAGCCCCCACCTGCGCAAGGCCCGCTCCATCGTCCGCCACTACTGCCAGGACCTGGGCGTGGACTACCTGGAAACCGGACTGATCACCTCCTACCGGCAAGCACTCGCCAGCCTCCACCGAGCAGGAGCGCCACTGCGGCGAGCCCGTATCAGCACCGCCCACGTGTGACGCGCATCTGCCCCAGGAAGCTGTGACCAAAGGGCACCTCACACGGGAACTCGCGTTCAGCGCCCTGCAGATCCTGGACGGCGGCCTCGCTGCCGCTGAGGACCGCGTCAGCTACCACGCCCACCGAAACCATGATCTGAAACAACACGACTCACGTGGCGAAACCAGACCTCGAGACCAGGACACGAGGAGCCACACTCCAGGCGGTAACCCTGTCCTCGGAGCGTTGTATGTGGGGCAACCGGCAGGGGCGGGCGGATGCCTCGGCGGCCTGGGTGAGGCGGCGGCGCAGACCGGCCATGCCTTCCGGCGCCTAGCGGGTCGCGGGGGAGGAACCGGAGCCTGGGATCAGACCCACAGGCGGCGACGCGCCGCAGCGGGCGGCGGCCAACGGACGTGCACGTGCAACACCACGCCGCCGGTGACCGCGTTCAGATACCCCAGCCCTCGCTCGAAGGACCGAGTCCCGGCCAGCGCCCTCAGATCGTCCTCGCCGAAACCCACCACTTTCCGTGCCACACCGGCATTCAACCGCGGAAGGCGGGTTGGGGAGCCCGAAGATCTCGGTCGTCCCCCTATGAGGCTGCTTTGTGGACACGCTCAAGACTCGTACTATATCTTGTACAAGTCGAGAAGGGAGGCGGCAAGCATGTCCATCACCGCCAGCGAGGCGCGCCAGAACCTGTTCCCGCTGATCGAACAGGTCAACGAGGATCACGCACCGGTTCACATCACCTCCCGCAAGGGGAACGCCGTCCTGATGTCCGAAGAGGACTTCAGCTCCTGGACCGAGACAGTGCACCTCCTGCGCTCCCCCAAGAACGCCCGCCGCCTGCTCGACTCGATCGCCGAGGCCGAGGCCGGCGAGGCCCGGCATCGTGAGCTGATCGACCCCGACGCGGAGCGTGCGTGAAGATCTCGTTCACGTCGCACGCCTGGGAGGACTACACCTACTGGGCCGAGAACGACCGCAAGATGGTCAAGCGCATCAACAAGCTGATCGACGACACCACGCGCGACCCCTTCAAGGGCATCGGCAAGCCGGAGCCCTTGAAAGGGGACCTGTCGGGCTACTGGTCACGGAGAATCGACGACACCCACCGGCTCGTGTACAGGCCGACCGACGATGAGTTGATCATCGTCCAGGCTCGATACCACTACTGACATGGCCCGAAGAGCCTTCGCCGGTCCCGAAGCGCGCATAACGCTGAGGCGACGCCCCCAGAACTGCGGCAGCCCAGCGCGCGAGCACACACGCTGCGGTTCGAGATCCGCACTGTCGAGGTGAGCCCGGCCCACGAAGCGAGCCTGCGCGCCGAGGCCAACCGAACGATGCTCTCCGCCTCTGCCAGCGACCTGACGCGCCCTGCCGCCTGACTGTAGGCCCCGCCCGCTTCGACGGCTTGTTCCGTCACGACAGATCCGATGAAAGCCGACCGGTCACAAGAAGAGGCCTACCGCCGGGCACTGCACGACGAACCGAGCTGAAGTTCCCGAAGCCTCGTGTCCCCTGAGTGTCCCCTGGCCTCGGCTCCATGCGATCCCACTGCCTCTCCAGTCACTTCATCACCGCAGGTCACAGCACAGATGCGCCCCCAGCCCCATGCGTTCACCGAAGTAACGGCCAACGGAGTGGAATCCGTTGCCCCAGAGCGCCGAATCCGGCCACCCGAAGAGACGTTTCCGCAGGTCAGAACGTTTCTCTGACCTGCGCTTGGTGGGGCGGGTGGGACTCGAACCCACGGCCGACGGATTATGAGTCCTTTGAGGATCTTGGCGGCCCTTGCCCGTCCACGCTCGTTCGGGACGTTTTCGCAGCTCCGGACGGGTTGACCGTGCCGGCATCCCTTCGTCTTTGTCGGTCTGTTCCTATCCTTGTGTCCCGACTGCGTCCCGACATGGTCCTGATTGGACGATGCCACTGGCCTGACGGGGCGTCCTACGAGCTGGGCGGGGGGTCTCGAACCCTGCCGCAGCGGAATTTCCTTCCAGAGCAAAGCGGCACGAAGGCAACGACCGGCAGCCGACTGGGGAAGGGTGGCGAGAGCCGCCATGCAAGAACATGGCCAGCAGGGCAGTTGGAGTGCGCCTGACCAGGGGCCGAAGCTCGACGGCGGGCGGACCGCCGTCCGCGATTCGCCTAGCGTCGGCCCGGGGGCACAATGCCAGTCAATCGAGCGACATTCAGGGGGAGTTAACGTGTCAACGCAGCAGGTCTCGTATGCACTTGACGACGAGACCGTTGTGCGATTCGAGATAGAGGAACGGACACCTTCCGGCCGGTGGGTGCGGAGGAGGTAACGGGCAGGGTCCGCGAAGCCGTGCGGCCAGCCGTGGAGGCAGCACGCGCTGTCCTGGATCGGGTGCGGGAGGTGTGCCCCGCCGAGGTGGAGGTCAAGTTCGGTGTGAAGGCCACTTGGGACGGCGCATTGGTTGGTGGCCAAGGCTGCCACCGAGGCGAACTTTGAGATCACCCTGGTCTGGCGACCGGGCGAGACTTCGAATGCAGCACCCGACAGCCCGTGAACGCGCCCCTGATGACGCCGTTTGGCAACCTGCAGCCACGCAGCAAGCTGGGCGTTGAAGTCGTCCGGACCGGTGAAGACACGCCCGGGCAGGAAGCGCGTCTCCAGATAGCCGTTGGCGCGCTCGACCAGCCCTTTCGCCTCCGGATCCCGGGGCCGACAGAGGTGGACCCGGATGGCGAGCAGGCCCGCGAACGCGGCGAACTCGCTGGTCAACCGGCCTTTGCCGACGCCCGGCTCGTTATCCCAGACCAGCGTCTTCGGCACGGCCTGTCAGCCGGTCAGCAGGTGCCAGTGCCCGTCGATCAGGTCGCCGGTCTGCCGTGAGGGAAGCATCCGGGCGGTGATCACCCTGGAATAGCCGGAAACGATGACCAGCACCGGCGGGCGCCCGGTCTGACCATAACCGAGCGGGATATCGACCGGTGGGAACCACAGGTCGCACTGCGCGATCTCGCCCGGCTCATAGACCGTGCGCGAGACCGGGTCCACCGGAAGGTAGGCCGGCCGCAGCTCGCGCACCCGCTCACGCAGGATCGTCAGCCCGCGTTCCCAGCCGATCCGCTCCGCGATCACCGTCACGGGCATCGTCGGTGTCTGCTTCAAAAGCTCCCGCACGGCCGGCTCGACCGCGTCCACCGCCGAGCCTTTCGGCGCCCGCCGGTACTGCGGCGGCCGGTCCGAGGCCAAAGCACGCAACACGGTGTTCCTGGAGATCCCCAACTGCCAGGCCACCGCCCGTGCCGACAGCCCCTCAACCCGGTGCATCCCGGCGGATCTCAGCCCAGTCCTCCACGTCGATCACCTCGCTTCCTCCTGACCCCAGACAGTGAAGTCAGGATGATCAAGAGATCGCGGAGTGGCTCACTTTTCATCCGCCGTACGTGGCCCTCGTTTCACCCGTTGCCGAGAGCTTCTCCGGATACAGGAGGCCGAACTTCGCAAGAGGTCAAGAGGGACTTGGGGTGGCGGATAATCGCCCGCCTGGTCGAGGTCGAGTTCCGCGCCGCCGAACTGGCCGCGTACCCCCCGCCCCCCTCTGCGGCGCCCTGGTGCACCTGGACGCGTTGCCGATCCCGATCGCTGCACCCCCGAATGCGGCTTCCTCTCCCGCCTCCCTGCGTAACGTGCCGCGGCGACTGCAGGCCGCCACGGAATCCGGCATCAACTGCTGGGCACGCTCCTGCAGCATCTGCGGCGAACTTTGCTTCTGCTTGACGCCGCACATACCTGCCATATAACCGCACTCAATACTGTCGTGCGATTGGCATGTTCACAAAATGATGCACGGGGAAGTTACGGGGGCGGGTCTCATGTCCGATTTGGCGAAGGAAGCCGCGTCGATGCACAAGGCGGCGTCGGGGCTGCGGACGGTGGGACATCACACGACGAAGCCGCTGGCGGAGTTCAAGGAGCAGCAGCACCACCTGAAGGCGCTGGGGGCGCTGGGGTCGTTGCTGGGTGCGAAGGACGAGATAGAGAAGGGCATGACCACTCTGTCCAAGCTGACCAAGCAGTTGGAGGAGGAGTGGGAGGCGGAGGCGAAGCTGATCGGTGAGGTGTCCGACGCCTTCGATCTGCTGGACCTTCTGCTGGCGGCGCAGGCCCGGGCG
>NZ_JBSHAQ010000009.1:0-254264 GCF_053611585.1 Streptomyces sp. NPDC054794
TTCCGCGCCCCGAGTAAAGGGCGCTCCGCTGCCGCTCCGCGTCGCCTTCGGCGATGGCCCTGCGGGCCACCCTTGACTCGGGTCGCTCCAGCCCGGTTGAGAAGCGAGCGGGCGGCCCGGAAGAACGGGTGGCTGGGCGGGGTTCACGGACGTCGGTCGGCTGCGTTCGCATCCGGCGTTGACGGACGCGGCCGCACCTCGCCTGCACGCCGGGTGGGCTTAGCGGCTTGCGGCCGGTGGACGGGTGGCGCGGACGCGCCTGGCCGGCACGCCGGGTGGGCTTGGCGGGTGAACGACCGGTCCGGGGGGCGCATCCGCGTCTCGCCAGCACGCCGGGTGGGCTTAGCGGCTTGCGGCCGGTGGACGGGTGGCGCGGACGCGCCTGGCCGGCACGCCGGGTGGGCTTGGCGGGTGGCCGGGCGATGGGTGGGGGCGCGCGGGCCGGGTGGCGGCACGCCGGGACAGCTTGGCGGGTGAACGGCCGGGGGAACCCCAATCCACGTCTCGCCAGCACGCCGGACCGGTTTAGCGGCTTGCGGCCGGTGGGTGGGTGGCGCAGCCGCACTTCACATGCACGCCGGACCGGTTTAGCGGCTTGCGCCTGGTGGGAGGTGGCGCGGACGCGCCTGGCCAGCAGGCCGGGTCGGCTTGGCGGGTGAACGGCCGGTAGGTGGGGCGTATCCGCGTCTCGCCTACACACCGGGGACGCTTAGCGGCGACCGGTGGGTGGGTGGGTGGGTGGCGCAGCCGCACTTCACATGCACGCCGGACCGGTTTAGCGGCTTGCGCCCGGTGGGAGGTGGCGCGGACGCGCTTGGCCCCCGCGCAGGCCGGGCGGTGAGTGGGGGTGCGCGGGCCGGGTGGCGGCACGCCGGGCCGGTTTAGCGGCCTGCGACCGGGATGGCGGGGCGCGCCGGGGCTGGTTGGTGGCTTGTTGCTGGGTGGGGCGGCTTGCCGTTGGCAGGGGTGAGGTGTGGCTGCGCGTCGCATGCTCGGGCATCTGGGCGGTGTCCCGGCGGCGGACGAGGGCGTGTACGGGGCGGGTGGCAGGCCCCGGTGGGGTCGTGAGGTGCTGTGGGCAGGCATGTGGACGGTTTGGGACACCCGATGGCCGCATAGGCCCTGGATATCGGGGCCCCGGCTGTCCGAAAGTGTCCACTTGCTTGGCGGGGGGTGATCCGGGAGGCCGGTGTGACGAGTGAGGCATGACATGCCCCGCCCACCAGCCCGCACCCTGACCCGCTGCTCACCGATCGCCGCCAAGCCCCCCCGGGCGTGCAGGCGAGGCGCGACCGCGCTCCCGCCCACCGGCCGCTCGCCGCTAAGCCCATCCGGCGTGCCGCCACTCGGCTCGCGCGCTCCCACCCACCGACCGCTCGCCGCTAAGCCCACCCGGCGTGGCGCCACTCGGCTCGCGCGCTCCCGCCCACCGGCCGCTCGCCGCTAAGTCCACCCGGCGTGCCGCCACTCGGCCCGGGCGCCCCCCACCCACCGGCCGTCCACCCGCTAAGCCCACCCGGCGTGCAGGCGAGGCGCGGCCGCGCCCGTCAACCCCGGCTCAGAACGCAGCCCACTCCAGGGCAAACCCCCCGAGCCGGCCACTTTCTTCGGGCTGCCCGCTCGCTTCTCACCCGTGCTGGAGCGGCCCGAGTCAAGGGTCGGCCGTAGGCCGATCGCCGAAGGCGACGCGGAGCGACAGTGCAGCGCCCTTTACTCGGGCGCGGAAGCACGACACTGGCCAAGAAGCGGGCGGCCCCCACGGTGAGTTGCCAGCGCGGGTCGTCAGGGCACACGGCGGGGCCCGACAGGGGGCAAACCCAGTCGGGTGTGGGCGTCGCGGAATGGCTGAGGCGCGGCCGTGCGCTCAGCCGGTTTCGGTTCGGCGGGCTACTTCAGTGCCAGCCAAGCCACCGCCGCCACGACCGCTACCGCCGCGATGATGCCGACGATCAGGCCGATGCGGGGGCCCGCGGGGGCCGAGGTCTGCTGCGTGGACTGGGGGGCCTCGTCGACGAACGCGCGGAACATCTGGGTGTTGCCGGCGGGGTCGTAGTTGCCCTGGGGGCCCTGGGTGTTAGCCATGGCCCGAGACATTAGCGAAGTCCAGTGGGGCTGCCCAAGTGGGGGGCGGTGAAGAGGCCGTACAGAGTTTCGAGGCCTCGGGCGATGCCCTGATGGGGACTGCTGGTCGCTGAGCAGTTCGCCGCCGCCCCCACCTGCGTATTTACGGTTGCAATACTTGTCTTTGCCAAGTTTTTAGGCCGCAAGCCCCCTGTTTGTTTGCCTGCAGCAACCAAACATATCTATGGTTGCCCTGAGCAACGAATGCGGGAGGTGTGATGGCGGAGCAGGCGCAGTTCGAGGAGCTGGCACGTCAGCTCAGTGCCGTCGGAGCGGTGAAGCGGGACCTCGGGCGGATCCTTCCGCACGACTGCCCGGCCGGCTCCGCGGCCGTACTGACGCTGCTCGGCCGCCACGGCGACATGCGCATGAGCAAGCTCGCCGAGCTGCTCTCCGTCGACATGTCCGTCACGAGCCGGCACGTGGCGCACGTCGCCGAGCGGGGCTGGATCGAGCGGTCCCCCGACCCGGCGGACAAGCGCTCGCGCATCCTGCGGCTCACCGCGGCCGGCGAGTCCATGCTCGGCGAGCTGTCCCGGCGCAGCACCGAGCTGCTGGCCGAGCGGCTGGGCGACTGGTCCGACGAGGAGGTCGACCAGCTGATCCGGCTCATGACCCGGCTGCGGGAGTGCTTCGGCGATTGCCGGTCCTTTCACCCCGCTCGGTCGCCGGCCCAGGCACAGGCGCAGGCCGGCGCCGGCGCCGGGGCCGAGGCCCAGGTGACGGCCCCCGGCCCCGTCCTCACCCCCGTACTCGGCATGACCTCACAGACCACCCGTACACCCGCGTAGACGTAAGAGAAGGAAGCCCATGGCAACGACCACACCAGCCGGTGTGCGGGCTCACGCCAAGCACGGGGGAGGCTCCCCCGACGGCGTTCAGATGACCCACCGGCAGATCATGGAGGCCCTGTCCGGGCTGCTCCTCGGCATGTTCGTGGCGATCCTGTCGTCCACGATCGTGTCCAACGCGCTGCCCGAGATCATCGGCGACCTCGGCGGCGGCCAGTCCGCCTACACCTGGGTCGTGACGGCCGCGCTGCTGTCCATGACGGCCGCCACTCCTCTGTGGGGCAAGCTCTCCGACCTGTACAGCAAGAAGGCGCTCGTCCAGATAGCGCTCGTCATCTATGTGCTCGGATCCGCGGCGGCCGGTCTGTCGCAGAACGCCGGAATGCTGATCGCCTGCCGCGTCGTCCAGGGCATAGGCGTCGGCGGTCTCTCCGCCCTGGCGCAGATCGTCATGGCGGCGATGATCTCCCCGCGTGAGCGCGGCCGTTACTCCGGCTACCTCGGCGCGACCTTCGCCGTCGCCACCGTCGGCGGTCCGCTGCTCGGCGGTGTCATCACCGACACCGACTGGCTGGGCTGGCGCTGGTGCTTCTACGTCGGCGTGCCCTTCGCGATCATCGCGCTGATCGTGCTGCAGAAGACCCTGCACCTGCCCGTCGTGAAGCGGGACGTGAAGGTCGACTGGGGCGGTGCCTTCTTCATCTCCGCCGCCGTCTCGCTGCTGCTGATCTGGGTCACCTTCGCCGGCGACAAGTACGACTGGGTGTCGTGGCAGACGTACGCGATGGTGGGCGGCTCGGTCGCGCTGGGCCTGCTGTTCGTCCTCGTCGAGTCCAAGGCCAGCGAGCCGATCATCCCGCTGCGGCTGTTCCGCAACCGCACCATCACCCTCTCCTCGATGGCCTCGCTCTTCGTCGGTGTCGCGATGTTCACCGGCACGGTCTTCTTCAGCCAGTACTTCCAGCTGGCCCGGGGCGAGTCCCCGACCATGTCGGGCGTCCTGACGATCCCGATGATCGGCGGCCTGTTCGTCTCCTCCACCGTCTCCGGCCAGTTCATCACCCGGACCGGCAAGTGGAAGGCGTGGCTGGTCAGCGGTGGTGTGCTGGTGACGGCCGGACTGGCCCTGCTGGGCAGCATCCGGTACGACACGGCCTACTGGAAGATGGCGATCTTCATGGCCCTGCTGGGCCTGGGCATCGGCATGATGATGCAGAACCTGGTGCTGTCCACGCAGAACCAGGTGGACCCGAGCGACCTCGGCTCCGCCAGCTCCACGGTCACCTTCTTCCGTTCCCTCGGTGGTGCGATGGGTGTCTCCGCGCTCGGCGCGGTCATGGCCCACAAGATCACCGACTACGTCAAGGACGGCCTGGCCGACCTCGGCCCCAAGTACGCCCACCTCGCCTCCGGTTCCGGCTCCACCAGCAGCATCCCGGACCTGGACAAGCTGCCCGCGCCGCTGCGCACGGTCATCGAGAGCGCGTACGGCCACAGCATCGCGGACGTCTTCATGATCGCCTCCGGTCTGGCACTGCTGGCCTTCCTGATCACGCTGTTCATCAAGGAGGTCCCGCTGAGGACGCAGGGCGCCCTGGCGCAGGCCGCCACGCAGGAGGCACCGGCCGAGGTGCCGACCGCCGCGCCCCCCGCTCCGGCCGAGGAGACGGTGCCGAGCTGGGCCGTCCCGGTCGTGAACGCCGAGGACGGTCCGGAGGGTGCCGAGGCGGCAGCCGCCACGCAGCTGACCGCGGTCGCCACGATCCCCGTCCCCGAGCCGTCCGCCCTCGGCGGCACCCCGGTGCACGGCTTCGTCCGCGGCGCCGAGAGCGCCCCGGTCGCGCAGGCCGCGGTCACCCTGATCTCGCTCTCCGGCCGCCAGCTGGGCCGCTCGGTCGCGCAGGCCGACGGCGCCTACGCGCTGGACGCGCCGGGCACGGGTACGTACGTGCTGATCGCCGCCGCCGACGGCTACCAGCCGCAGGCGTCCACGATCGTGGTCGGCGAGGAGCCGCTGCCGTACGACATCCTGCTCAGCGGCACCAGCGGCCTGAGCGGTGTGGTCCGGGGCGCCGCGAGCACGCTGCCGGTCAAGGACGCGATGGTGATCGTCACCGATGTGCGCGGCGACCTGCTGGCCACCGCCGCCACCGGTGACCAGGGCGAGTTCGCCTTCACCGAGCTGGTGCCGGGCGTGGTGACCGTCGCGGTGAACGCGGCCGGCTACCGGCCCCGTGCCCTGCCGGTCGAGATCGGCGCCACCGGTGTCACCCGCGTCGCGGTCGACCTGGACGCCGGCGCCCAGCTGCGCGGTGTCGTGCGGGCCCCGCACGGCCCGCTGGCCGACGCCCGCGTGACCCTCGTGGACGCGGCGGGCAACGTGGTCGGCACGGCCACCACCGGCATGGACGGGGCGTACGCCTTCGCCGACCTGAACGGCGGCGAGTTCACCGTCATCGCGACGGGCTACCCGCCGGTGGCGACGGCCCTGACGGTGCACGGCACCGGAGTCGACGGCCACGACATCGAGCTCGCCCACCCCGGCGAGTAGTCCCACCCGGCCCGTGGCGGGCGCACCTCCCTCGGAGCGCGCCCGCCGCGGGCCGGTCTCATGACGCGCA
Organism: Streptomyces sp. NPDC054794; assembly: GCF_053611585.1. NCBI lineage: Bacteria > Bacillati > Actinomycetota > Actinomycetes > Kitasatosporales > Streptomycetaceae > Streptomyces > Streptomyces sp. NPDC054794. Next base: position 5,534 of record NZ_JBSHAQ010000009.1, read on the forward strand.
ATTCATTCGGCTTTCCAGGGAGAGAACGGGATGGGACTGACCGCGAGGATCCGCACCCGGGACGGATGGGCCGTGCAGCACGCGGTCGTCACGGTGACCGACATGGCGGGCGCGCAGGCGCTGCGCGCCGAGGCCGACGCGGAGGGGTCCGTACGGGACACGACCGAGCTCGCCCCGGGGGCCTACACGGTGATCGTCACGGCCGTCGGGTACGCGCCCGCCGCCGTCAGCGCGATCGTCACCGCGAGCGGCCGGGCCGAGGTCGGCACGGTGACGCTGGCCCGGCGGGGCGGCACGGAGCTGCCGCCGCCCGGTCCGTGGACCATCGACCCGGCGCACTCCACGGTGGGTGCCGTCGCCCAGCACCTGGGGATCTCCAGCGTGCGGGGACGGTTCACGGAGTTCGCGGGCACGATCGAGATCGCCGCGGACGACATCGCCCACTCCCGCGTCCAGGCCGCCATCCGCGCCGCCTCCATCGACACCGGCAACGGCATGCGCGACACCCATCTGCGGTCCGCGGATTTCCTGGACGTCGAGCGGCACCCCGAGCTCGTCTACCGCTCCACCCGTGTGACGGCGGCCGGCTCCGACCGCTGGAAGGTCCACGGCGAGCTCGCGATGCACGGTGTCGTACGCCCCGTCGACCTGGACCTCGCCTACCTCGGCACCGGCTCCGACCCCTGGGGCGGCACCCGCGCCGCGTTCCGCGCGACGGCGGAGCTGCGCCGCGAGGACTTCACGATGAACTACAACCAGATCGTCCAGGCGGGCGTCGCCGCCATCGGTACGACGCTGAAGGTCGAGCTGGAGATCCAGGCGGTCCAGGGCTCCGCACTGCCGCAGGTGTAGGCGCGGACGTACGCACAGGAGGGTCAGCCAGGGACGGGCCGGCTGCCCCTAGGCTGCCCCCATGGCACCGAACATCGCGAGCAACACCAGCGTCTCGCTCGACGAGTTGCTGGACTTCGTACGCCCCCGTCACCGCGCCATCCTGCTGACCCGGCGGGCCGACGGCGGCCCCCAGGGGTCGCCGCTGACCTGCGGGGTCGACGACTCGGGCCGGATCGTGGTCTCCACCTACCCGGAGCGCGCCAAGACCCGTAACGCCAAGCGGGACCCGCGGGCCAGCCTGATCGTGCTGAGCGACGACTGGAACGGGCCGTGGGTCCAGATCGACGGCACGGCGGAGGTCATCGACTCACCCGACTCGGTGGAACCGCTGGTCGAGTACTACCGGAACATCGCCGGCGAGCACCCGGACTGGGACGAGTACCGGCAGGCGATGGTCAAGCAGGGCAAGTCCCTCATCCGGGTGACCCCCGAACGCTGGGGCCCGGTGGCGACAGGCGGTTTTCCGGCGCGGCTGGTGTCCGAGGGCTAGTCAGCCGCGGGCGACCATCGCCTCGATGCCGGCCACCAGCAGGTCCAGGGCGAAGGTGAAGTCGCGGTCGAGTATCTCCTCGACCGTGTCACCGCCGCGGGCCGCCATGATGTACTCGGGCTCTCTGATGACGTCGGCGGTCCGCGGGGCCTCGGACACGGCGTTCATGGCGGTACGGAAGTACTCGTCCGGGGTCGTGCCGGCGGCCGCGACCCGGGCGGCGAAGTGGCCCTCGATCGTGCCGTAGCCGTAGACGAACTGGAAGACGGCCGAGATGGCGCCCGTGATGCCGTGTGCGGGGAGCCCGGAGCGGCGGACGATCCGCTGTACGCGCCGGGAGAAGGCCAGCGAGTTGGGCCCGATGTTGAGGTAGCGCCCGGCGAGCGGGGACAGCCAGGGGTGGCGGAGCAGGAGCACGCGGTACGCGGTGGCCAGCGTGCGCAGCTGGTCGCGCCAGTCCGCACCGCCGTCCTCCGCATCCGGCAGCCGCAGTTCGCCGAAGGCCGCGTCCAGGGCGAGTTCGAGCAGTTCGTCCTTGGTGTCGACGTACCAGTACAGGGACATCGCGGTGACGTTCAGCTCGGCGGCGAGCCGCCGCATGGAGAATCTGTCCAGTCCCTCCGCGTCCAGCAGCCCCCCGGTGACCTCGGTGATCCGGTCGCGGTCGAGCCCGGAGGGCTGTCCTCCGCCCCGCCCTCCGCGGCGCGCCTTGTCCTCCAGCCAGACGCTGGTACGCGCCGACCGCTCGGCTGCCTTCACCATCGGCGTACCTTCCTGGAACCGCGACCACTTGCCTCGCTGCTGGGCCCGCACTCCTTCCGTACCCATCCGAGCTCCTGGGCGACCGCGACGCGGAGGCGGTGGCCTGTCGACCACCGCCTCTCGGCCACCGCCTCTCGGCCGCTGTCGGCCGCCCGTCAGTTGCTCGTGCGCTGTGTGAGGTCGTAGAAGGTGGCCGAACCGGCCGTCACCTTCTTGAAGTTGCTCTGGACCCACGAGGTGATCTGCGCGGACGTGCCGCTGGAGTTGCCGCCCATGCCGCCGCCCATGCCGCCGCCGGAGATGAAGTAGTGGATCCTGCCGTCCGCCACGTACTTCTTGAACTGGGCCAGTGTCGGGGACGGGTCGGTGCCGTTGAAGCCGCCGATCGCCATCACCGCCTCGCCGGTGGCCAGTTGGTAGCTCGCGGCGTTCTGTGAGCCGATGGACGCGGCGACCCAGGTGTAGTCGTCCGCGTCGGTCTCCAGCAGCTTCTTGGCCGCCGAGGAGACGCTCGCGCCGTTGAGCAGACCGCCGGCACCGCCCATGCCGCCGCCCTCGCCCGGCTGCCCGCCGCCGGGGAAGCCCTGGCCCGGGGTGTTCCCGGTGCCGTTCTGCTGACCCGGCTGCCCTTGCTGACCCGGCCGGCCCTGACCCGGCATCCCGCCGAAGCCGCCGTTGCCGCCGCCCGGCAGGCCGTTGCCGTTCTGCTGTCCCTGCTGGTTCTGGCCGGGCATCATGCCGCCGGGAGCGCCGTTGCCGCCGCGCATCCCGCCGCCGGGTCCGCCGCGCCCGCCGCCCATCATGCTCGCGCCGGCCGGGCCCGCCGTGACGATGGAGCCGGAGTGGCCCTCCCGCAGCGTGCTGAGGGTGTACGCCGTCGGACCGGCGAGCGCGGCGACCAGGCCGACCGCCGCCGCCCCGAGGGCCAACCGGCGGGTCACCCGGCCGGCGAAGACCAGGCCGAGGGCCGCGGTCAGGCCGCCGATCAGGACCAGCCACTTGAGCCAGGGCAGGTAGTCGGAAGTGCGGTTGAGCAGGACGTAGCCCCAGGCCGCGGCCGCGACGACCGAGGCGGCGAGGGTGATCGACGCCCAGGTCTCGGCGCGCTTCTCCCACAGCAGGCCCGCGCCCATGCCGACGACGGCCGCGATGTAGGGGGCGAGGGCCACCGTGTAGTACTGGTGGAAGATGCCCGCCATGTAGCTGAAGACGACCATGGTCATCAGCAGTGAGCCGCCCCACACCAGGAACGAACTCCGGGTGACGGAGGTCCGCTTCAGCCTGCGCGTGGCCACCAGGCCCGCGCCGAGCAGGATCAGTGCGGCCGGCAGCAGCCAGGAGATCTGGCCGCCGATCTCGGAGTTGAACATCCGGTCCCAGCCGGTCGCGCCCCACATGCTCGTGCCGTTGCCGCCACCGCCGCCACCGCTGCCCACGCTGCCGGTCTCGTCGCCGTTGAGCCGGCCGAGGCCGTTGTAGCCGAAGGTCAGTTCCAGGAAGGAGTTGTTCTGCGAGCCGCCGATGTACGGGCGGGAGGACGCCGGCCACAGCTCGACGATCGCCACCCACCAGCCGCCGGAGACCACCAGCGCGACCGTGGCCAGGGCCAACTGTCCCAGGCGCCTGCGCACCGGCACAGGCGCGCACACCGCGTACACGAGGGCCAGTGGCGGCAGGATCAGGAAAGCTTGCAGGGTCTTGGCGAGAAAGGCGAAGCCGATCGCCACGCCCGCCCACACGAGCCACTTGGTACGGCCGTCCTCCAGGGCCCGGACCACCAGGTAGCAGGCGACGGCCATCAGCAGCGCCAGCAGCGCGTCCGGGTTGTTGAACCGGAACATCAGCGCCGCGACGGGGGTGAGCGCGAGCACGGCGCCCGCGATCAGACCGGCCGCGGGGCTGAACCGGCGGCGCACGGCCGCGTACACCACGGCGACCGTGAGGACGCCCATGACGACCTCGGGCACCAGGATCGCCCAGGAGTTGAGGCCGAAGATCCGCACCGACAGGGCCATCGGCCACAGCGCGGCCGGGGGCTTGTCCACGGTGATGGCGTTGCCCGCGTCCAGCGAGCCGAAGAAGAACGCCTTCCAGGACGTACTGCCCGCCTGGACGGCCGCCGAGTAGAAGGAGTTGGCGTAGCCGGAGGCGCCCAGGTCGTACAGGTAGAGCAGGAAGGTGACGGCGAGCAGGCCGAGGAGGGCCGGGCGCACCCAGCGCGGGTCCTCGGGCCGGCCGCGCCACAGTCTCCGTACGAAGGGCTGCCGGGGTTCGCCGGACTCGGGTGCGGGGGCCGCGGGGTGGGTCGTGCGGTCGTACTGGATGGTCATCGGGGGTCCCCCGGGTCGGTGTCGTGAGGGCGCACCGGCTGCAGTCGCATGGTGGCGTCCCTCCAGTTGCCGTCCGCGGCCTCACCGGCGCGGAACTGGGTGGTCTGGTACGGCGGGTAGGGCACCGGGCGCTGCGGGAGCGGCGTGCCGCCCGGCTGGTACGGAACCGTCGTCGCGTAGGTCGGCGAGGACGGATGGTGCGCGGCCACGGCCGTCGACACCTGGTCGGTGTCGCCGCGGTCCGGGAAGACCCACGCGCGGAAGAGCAGGAAGCGCAGCACTGTCGCAGCGAGGTTGGCGGCGATGAGCACCGCCAGTTCGGTGGAGTGCGCGGGATTGCCGGTGGCCGCGTTCAGGGCGGCCAGCGAGCCGCTGGTGAGGGCGAGGCCGATGCCGAAGACGACCAGGCCCTGCGCCTGGTGCCGGACGGCGCCACCGCGTCCGCGCACCCCGAAGGTCAGGCGCCGGTTGGCCGCCGTGTTCGCGACGGCCGAGACCAGCAGCGCGAGCGCGTTGGCGATCTGCGAGCCGGAGAACTGCCGGAAGCCGCTGTAGAGCAGCAGGTAGAAGAGGGTCGACAGGCCGCCGACGACACAGAACCCGACGAGCTGGCGGGCCAGGCCCCTGGGCACGTCCTCTATCTCGCGATCGCGCGGGTCATCGCCGAACGGGCGGGTCATCCGGTCCAGCGGCAGCGACCCGGTGGCCAGGGCCTTGCCCACGCGCCACACGCCCTTGAGGTCGTCGGTCGCCGTCTTCACGATGTGCACGGTCGAGTCCGGGTCGTCGACCCAGTCGACGGGCACCTCGTGGATACGGAGCCCGGCACGCTCGGCGAGGACCAGCATCTCGGTGTCGAAGAACCAGCCGGTGTCCTCGATCAGCGGCAGCAGCGCCTGGGCGACGTCACGTCGGATCGCCTTGAAACCGCACTGCGCGTCGGAGAAGCGGGCCCGCAGCGAGCCGCGCAGGATCAGGTTGTAGGAGCGGCTGATGAACTCCCGCTTGGCGCCGCGCACCACGCGCGAGCTGCGGGCCAGCCGGGAACCGATCGCCAGGTCCGAGTGACCCGAGATCAGCGGCGCCACCAGGGGCAGCAGGGCGTTGAGGTCGGTGGACAGGTCGACGTCCATGTACGCGAGGATCGGGGCGTCCGAGGCGGACCAGACGGTCCGCAGCGCCCGACCGCGGCCCTTCTGCTCCAGCCGGAAGGACCTGACCTCGGGGAGCTCCGCCTCCAGCCGCGCCGACACCAGCGGGGTGGTGTCCGTGGACGCGTTGTCCGCGATCGTGATGCGGAACGCGTACGGGAAGGTGCGTACGAGGTGCTCGTGCAGTCGGAGCACGCACGGCCGGAGGTCCTTCTCCTCGTTGTAGACGGGGATCACTACGTCCAGGACAGGCGTACCGGCGTTTCCGGCCGGGAGGTGCTCCCGCGCCGGCAGGGTGCCGGGAGAAGAGTCGGTTCGCATGGAACCGACTTTCGTCAGGCGCCCTGTTCCGCCCCTGTGGTGACGCTGTGCTGTGCCTGTGAGTGCGGCTGCCGGTTCGTTTCGGGGGCGGGCCGCGGCGCGACGGGGCCGAGCGCGGGCAGGTGAACCGTGAACACGGTCCGCCCCGGGACACTGTCGACGGTGACGGCACCGCCGTGCGCGGTCGCGACCGCCTGCACGATGGCGAGCCCGAGTCCGGTGGATCCGGTGGCCCGGGAGCGCGCGGAGTCGCCGCGCGCGAACCGCTCGAAGACGTGCGGCAGCAGCTCGGGCGCGATGCCCTGGCCGTTGTCCTCGACGTCCACGCACATCCACGTTCCGCGGCGCTGCACGCGTGCCGTGACGGTCGTACCGGGCGGGGTGTGTTTGCGGGCGTTGCCCAGCAGGTTGACCAGCACTTGTTGCAGCCGTGCCGCGTCCGCCGACACGAGGGCCGGTTCGTCGGGCAGTTCGAGCCGCCAGTTGTGGTCCATGCCGGCGGCCCGGGCGTCGCTGATGGTGTCCACGACGAGCGGGACGAGGTCGGTGTGCTCGAACTGGAGGGGCCGGCCGGCGTCCAGGCGCGCGAGCAGGAGCAGGTCCTCGACGAGCAGGGTCATCCGGCCCGCCTCGGACTCGATACGGCCGAGGGCGTGCCGGGTGTCGGGCCCGACCTGCTCGCGTCCGCGCCTGGTCAGCTCGGCGTAGCCCCGGATGGAGGCGAGGGGCGTCCGGAGCTCGTGACTGGCGTCCGCGACGAACTGCCGTACCCGCGTCTCGCTCTGCTGGCGGGCGTGCAGGGCGCCGTGGACGTGGTCGAGCATCCGGTTGAGCGCGGCGCCGACCTGGCCGACCTCGGTGTGCGGGTCGGTCTCGGACTCCGGGACGCGCTCGCTGAGGTTGACCTCGCCAGTGTGCAGGGGCAGTTCGGAGACCCGGGTGGCGGTGGCGGCGACGCGGCGCAGGGGGCGGGTGGCGACGCCGACGATGACCGTGCCGGCAAGGGAGGCGGCGATGAGGCCGGCGGCGGTGACGCAGACCTCGACGAGGATGAGGGTGTTGATGGTGCTGTTGACCTCGCCGGTCGGGAGGGCGACGTAGTACGAATCGCCGCTGGCCTGGTTCGTGACGTACTGGACGCGGTACTCCCCGAGGCCCGGAACGTCCACGGAGTGCGCATGGCGGTCCCTCGCCACGGAGGCGATGGCCGCCCTCTGTGCCGCGTTGAGGCTGCCGGCGCTCATGCGCTTGAAGACGCCGTAGCTGTTGTTCTGCTGCTCGGCGACGGCCGCACTGACGATCTTGCCGTCTTCCACGTACGCGGCGATGGTCTTGGGCTGCGTCGGGGGCAGCTTGACGAACTTCGCGGCCTTGTCGCTCGCCGGTGTCTCATCGTCCGGTCCGGGTCGGGGATCCGGGGTCGTGCTCTGGTCGCCCGGCGGCTGCTGGCCGTCCATGCGGCTGCCGACCGCGCGCATGGCGACGTCATGCACCTTGTCGTCCAGCTGACCGTACAGGTGGTCGTGCAGAGCAAGCGTGGTCACGGTGCCGATCACCGCGCACACCACGGCGATCAGTACCACGGACGCGACGACGAGCCGCGCCCGCAGGGTCCGCGGCTGTCCCTCCCCCACTCTCGGCTTCGCTCGAGCGGGGGGACCCCCATGTCTCTGCGTACGCGGCCGTCGTCGCCCGCTCATGACACGGCGGGCTTGATCAGGTAACCGGCCCCGCGACGGGTGTGGATCATCGGCTCCCGGCCGACGTCGATCTTTCTGCGCAGGTACGAGATGTAGAGCTCGACCACGTTGGCCTGGCCGCCGAAGTCGTACGACCACACGCGGTCCAGGATCTGTGCCTTGCTGAGCACGCGCCGCGGGTTGCGCATCAGGAAGCGCAGCAGCTCGAACTCGGTGGCGGTGAGGTGGATGTTCTCCCCGCCCCGCGAGACCTCGTGGCTATCCTCGTCCAGGGTCAGGTCGCCGACGACGAGCACGGAGTCGGACCGCCGGTCGGCCGCGCCCGAGCGGCGGATGAGTCCGCGCAGCCGGGCGACGACCTCCTCCAGGCTGAACGGCTTGGTGACGTAGTCGTCGCCGCCGGCGGTGAGCCCGGCGATACGGTCCTCGACCGCGTCCTTGGCCGTCAGGAACAGGACGGGCACGTCGGACAGCTCGCGCCTGAGGCGCCCCAGAACCGCGAGGCCGTCCATGTCGGGCAGCATCATGTCGAGGACGACGGCGTCCGGCCGGAACTCGCGGGCCGTCTGGACGGCCCCGTGCCCGTCACCCGCACTCCTGATCTGCCAGCCCTCGTAACGAAGGGCCATGGAAAGGAGTTCGGTGATCGACAGCTCGTCGTCCACCACAAGCACTCGGACGGGGCTCCCGTCCGGCCTCAGCAGTTCGGTGCGCCCCTGGGGCGAGGTCGTGGTCATGGTGGACACCATGTCGGGGTCCTCTGAGAACACGCTTTCACCAATCTGTGATTTCCCTGAGAAACACACAGGTGCCTCTCAGGCAGCACCTGGGAAATCCCTGCGGGTGAAGCCGTGGCTGTGCTCCACCCGGGCGATGTGGATCGAGTACCGCTCGTACCAGTGCTCCCGACCATATTGCTTGGCCTCGCGGTGCCGCGCGTCGTGCCGCCATGCGTCGATGCCGGCGAGATCGCGGAAGTAGGCGACGGAGATCGCGAGCCCGCCGGGGGTGTGCGCGCTGTCCTCGCCGAGGAAGCCGGGGATGCTCTGCACCAGCTCGCTGAGCCGCTCGGCGGTCCGGGCGTACCCTTCGCCGTCCTCGTCGGTGCGGACGGAGGTGAACACGACGGCGTAGTAAGGGGTTTCATGGGCGGGAGTGGGGGCGGGAGTGGGCTTGGGGGCGACAGGCGCAACACGGTGATCGCTCATGACGTCCAGGGTCGGCCTGGCCGCCGCCCGGGTCCAGGGACCTTGCCCAAAGGGTTCCGTACGGGATCCAAGTCTTGACCTTCAGAACAGCCCGTCCTGCAGACCCGCCGCCTCTGGCCTGAACTCCCTTACCGGCACGGTGATTTCGCCGCCCGCACCACCCGCGCCCAGCTCCCACCCGGTCATCAGCCGGGAGTCGAGGACGACGAGCCCGCGTGCGGTGGCCAGGTGCAGATCGGGTCCGGCGACCGCGGCCAACTCACCACTGACCGTGCCCCCGTGGACCAGTTCGGCCACCTCGCCCACGGCTGCGGGCAGCCCCTGGAGCCCGAACGCACCTACGTGGTCGACGGGTTGGCACGGCTGACGGACGAGCGACTCGGGCCAGGCGTCGAGTTCCAGCGCCCGCGCGTGCAGCGCCGTCACCTCCGCGGCCCGCTCGGCCCCGGTCTCCGGCAGCGCGGACCGCACGGCGCGCTTGGCGGCGTACGGGATCCGGTCGGGGACCTTGAGCGCGGCCCGCAACAGCTCCTCCGTGCGCCGAGCGGCCATCAGCGGGCCGACGCCGAGCCAGCTGAAACAGACGGCGCCCTGCTCAAGCAGCCGGGCCGAGCCCCGCTCGGCGGCCGTGATCCCGACCTTGACCATGCCCGGCCCGAACCACGCCAGGTAGACGCGGTAGGGCCGGGGATCGTCCGCGATCGTGTCGGCGGCCACGGAGTGCGCCCGATCCAGCCGGGCGCACTCCTCGCACCGCGCGCCGGTACTGCGCCCCGACACGACCGCCCGCACCGGACACGGGCTCCCCCGCGCTCCCACGCAGCGCCGCCCACCCTCTCCGGCGACCCCGAAGGCCACGCTCTTCCCCCTGGACAGCGCGCTGCGCCGTCCTCCGTCCCACACCAGCACGGCACCGTCGGCCGCCCACCGCAGTCCCGCGCACTTCCACACCTGTGCCATCGCTCTTGAGGGTAGGACGACCCACTGACAGCGGCAGCGGGGAGCCGCGGGGGTTCCCGTGCTCGATCAGCCTCCGGCCTCCGCCGACGCCGGCTCCGGGTCCCCGGTCGCGGCGGCCGGCCGGGGTTCGAGGGTCGAGGTGCCGCGGGTGCGGCCCGCAAGGCGGCAGCCGACGCAGCCGGAGTGACCCTGACGGGCTCCGGTGTCGCGCACCCCCAGGGGCCACTGCGACCTGGGGCGGTGGCCCGGGGGCTTGCCCCAGCCGACGAGATGGAGGTACCAGGTGACCAGGACGGCGACGGCGATGACGGCTCCGCCGACGACCGCCCAGGGGACCGAGGTCATGATCACCCCCGCTCCCACCGCCGCGGTCCCGATGGTCGCGATGCCGAAACCGGTCCAGCCCGCGACCGTGTGCCCCTCGTCGTGCAGATGACCGCTCACGTACCCGCCTCCGTCTCGTAGGCAGCGGAAACCCCGCGTCCGGCGTGAGGGCACCTAGACTCCCTCACCACGAAAGAAATTTACTCCCTAAATCCCTTACGAGCTAAGAGAATTGAGAAACATGCACGGCACGCCGCGACCGGCCGCCACCGGGGCCCAGGCGCTGTCGGCGATGGACCACCTCATCGCCGCCCACCTGATCGGACAGCAGGAACTGGCCCGGCGGCTGGGTCTGAACGTCACCGACCTCACCTGTTTCGCCTTCGTCCTGGAGGCCGGCGAGGACCTGCTCACCGCCGGCGACCTGGCGGCCCGCGCCCACGTCACCACGGGGGCGGTCACCGGAATCCTCAACCGCCTCGAACGTGCCGGCTACGTCACCCGTCGCCCCGACCCGGCGGACCGCCGCCGGGTGCGCGTGGCCGCCGTGCCGGACGCCGTCGCCCGCGTCGAGGCCGTCTACGCGGGCCACTACGAGCGCCTGACGGAGCTGTTCGGCGACTACTCCCCCGACGAACTCGCGGTGCTGACCGACTGGTTCACCCGCGCGACCGCCCTGGCCCACGAGTATCTGGAGAAGCTGAACCGGAACGACCCGGAAGAGGAGTGCTGACGCGCCGGGTCTATGTCTCGCCCGCGGGCGACATGAGCTGCTCGGTCCAGATGATCTTGCCGGTGTCCGTGTAGCGCGTCCCCCAGAGATGGGTCATCTGGGCGATGATGAACAGCCCCCGGCCGCCTTCGTCGTCGCTCGCGGCGTGCCGCAGGTTGGGGGTCGTGTGCCCGGTGTCGGAGACCTCGCAGATCAGGGTCCGGTCCCGGATCAGACGGACCTGGATCGGTCCGCCGACGTAGCGGATGGCGTTGGTGACCAGCTCGCTGATGACGAGCTCGGTGGTGAACGACAGATCGTGCAGACCCCACTCGTCGAGCTGCTTGCTGACGGTGGTGCGCAGCGAACCGACCGCGGCCGGGTCCGCGGTCACCTCCCACTGGGCGAACTGGTTCCGGTCGAGCATGCGGGTGCGGGCCAGTAGCAGCGTCGCGTCCTCGTCGACCGCCCCGGGCAGCAGACAGGTCACCGCCTCGTCGCACAGCTCGTACAACGGCCGCCGGTACTCGGCGAGGACCCGGCCGAGCTGCCGCAGCCCGTCGGCCGGAGCGTCGGCCGCCTGGAGGAGGCCGTCCGTGAACAGGGCGACGACGCTGCCGGGAGCGAGCTGCAGTTCGGCGCTCTCATAGGGCGGGCCGCCGACTCCCAGCGGCGGCCCGGTCGGCAGCTCCGGGAAGCCGGTGACACCCGTGTGCGGATCGACGACCGCCAGGGGCGAGGGCCCCGCCCGTGCCAGGGTGCACCGTCCCGAGACCGGGTCGTACACCGCGTACAGGCAGGTCACCGCGCTGATCTCGGTGGCGTGGGGCCGTGCGAGGAAGGAGTGGTGGCCGGGTGCGCGCTCTTGCGCGGTCTGCTCGACCAGGTCGTGCAGGCGGGTGAGGACCTCGTCCGGGGCCAGGTCCAGCCGGGCCAGCACCCGCACGCCCGTGCTCAGCCGCCCCATGGCCGCGGCGGCGTGCAGTCCGTGGCCGAGGACGTCCCCGACGACCAGGCCGACCCGGGTGCCCGAGAGCGGGATGACGTCGAACCAGTCGCCCCCGACGCCGGTCCCGCTGTCGGCGGGCAGATAGCGGCGGGCCGACTCGATGGCGGTCTGCGGCGGCAGATGGCGCGGAAGCATGCTCCGCTGGAGCTTGAGGGCGGCCGTGTGCCCGCGGGTGACCAGCGGCATCAGCACGAGACCGATCAGCAGCGCGCCGAGGCCCACGACCGTGACCCCGCCCGTCGGTCCGATCAGTGGCAGGTCGACGGTGGTCGCGCCGTACCCGGGGGCCGCGTAGACGAAGACGGCGTAGACGAAGAGGAGGAGCATCATCAGCCCGCCCAGCCCGGGCAGCAGACCCTTGAAGACCAGGTCCTTGACGCTGCGGTCGAGGATCTTGCGGTAGTACCAGAGGCAGGCGAAGCCGGTCAGTCCGTACTGGAAGGTGATCGCGAGGCCGACCGAGTCGACCGTGTCCACGAGGACGTTCCCGCTGAACGACGTCAGCAGGACCAGAAAGGCGATCGACGCCGCTCCCATGCCGATGGTTCCCCAGGTCGGGGTGAGGAATCGGCGGTGCACCCGGGCGAACTGGGAGGGGAGCGCCTTGTGGACCGCCATGGAGAAGACGGTCCTGGCCAGGGGCAGGATGGTGGTCTGGGCGGAGGCCAGCGCCGAGGTCAGCACCATCAGGATCAGCAGTCTGAGCAGGACGAGCCCCGCGTCCTGGTTCCCGAACACGGCCTTGCCAAGGCCCGAGAGCACATCGTCCACGTTGCCCTCGTTGGCCAGCCCGATGCCCGAGGTGCCGACCCCCGCGAACGCCTGCGCCGAGGTGGCCACCAGCGCGTACATGCCCAGCAGGATCACGGTGGACATGACCGCGGCGCGCCCGGGAACGCGCGCGCTGTCGACGGTCTCCTCGTTGACCGAGACGGCGCTGTCCCAGCCCCAGTAGATGAAGACGCCCGCCAGGAGGCCCGAGGTCAGGGCCTTCGCCGAGGTCACCTCGAAGGGGTTGAACCAGGAGGCGGACACATGGATCGACGTCGACGGAGGGTCGGTGTAGACCCGCACCAGCGCGGCGACGGAGAACAGGATCAGCATCACCACTTCCAGGCACAGCAGCCAGCGCTGGACCGCGGCCGAGAACTCGATGCCGACGTAACAGACCACGGTCATCACGGCGAGCCAGACGATGCCCGCGACGGTGGTCCACGTCCGGTTCTCCGCCAGCCCGTCCAGGCCCACCAACCGGAAGCTGTAGGTACCGGCGAGCACGGCGAGGTTCCCCATGACGAGGATGTTGGCGACGATGATCCCCCAGCCGCCCATCCAGCCGGTGCGCGGGCCGAAGGCGCGCGTGGCCCAGGTGAAGGTGGTGCCGCAGTCGGCGTTGCTCGCGTTGAGCTCCCGGAAGGCGTACGCGATCAGCAGCATCGGGATGAACGACAGCATGGTGACGATCGGGGCCTGCAGCCCGACCGCGGCCACGATGATCCCCAGCGTGGCGGCCATGCTGTAGGCCGGGGCGGTGGAGGCCAGGCCGATGACGACCGAGGAGAACATGCCCAGTGCGTCGGACTTGAGCCCTTTCCGGCCGGGCCCCGTGCCCGGAGCGGGTCGGCCGGCGGACACGGCATCACCGAAGAGCCTCACACTCGATTGCAACTCCGCGCCTCGCCGGTCCGCAACAGCAGCGGACGGCCACCTCTTGAACGAGACGGCGCCCTCGGGCAAGCGGCCGTGCGGGGGGCTCCACCTTCCTCCCGGCTGATCGCTGATGGCCGTGATCAACGGTCTCTGTGTGCCGTCGTTGCCGTCGTGGTTGCCGTCGGTGGCTCATGTCAGAACTCGGCCTGGCCGGGCCCCGCGTCAGGGCGCCACGGTGCCAGGGTCGAGTTCGTCTGCGCGCTCGCCCGTGACGAGGTAGACCACGCGCTGGGCGACGGAGACGGCGTGGTCGGCGAATCGTTCGTAGTAGCGGCCGACCAGCGTGACGTCGACGGCCGTCTCCACCCCGTGCTTCCACCTGTCGTCCATGAGGTGCTGGAAGATCGTGCGGTGCAGCTCGTCCATGCGGTCGTCGTCTTGTTCGAGCTGCAACGCTACGGCGATGTCCTTGGTGATGAGTACTTCGGCGGCCTGGGCCATGAGGCGCTGGGCGAGCTGGCCCATTTCCAGGATTGTGCGGTGCAGATCGCCCGGAATCGCTCGTTCGGGGAACCGGAGCCTGGCCAGCTTGGCCACATGCTGGGCCAGGTCCCCGGACCGTTCCAGGTCCGCGCTCATGCGCAGGGAGGTGACCACGGTCCGCAGGTCGGTGGCGACCGGCTGTTGTCGGGCCAGTATGGCGATCGCCCGGTCCTCCAGATCCCGCTGAAGGTCGTCGACTTTCGCGTCGGCCGCGATGACGCTCTCGGCCAGTGGCAGGTCGGCGTCCAGGAGGGCCGTGGTGGCCCGGCCGATCGCGGAACCCACCAACCGAGCCATCTCGACCAGTGCATCGCATAGCGCGGCCAGCTCCTCGTGATACGCCTCCCGCATCGCACTCCCTCTCGCAGTGTGTTCATCCGAATACTGTCAGCTGCAAGACTTCCACACCCTTTCTGCAGGCCCCTGCCTGCCCTACGACCGCCTGCCGCGCCCGTGAGGGTGGCGGTCTGCGTCTGAGCCGGGCCCGCAGCGCAGCGCGACCAGCGCGGCATCGTCGTGGAGCCGGCCCCCGGCATGGGCGAGTAGATCGCGCCGGAGGTGATGCAGCAGCGCTTCGGGACTACTGCCGCTCCACCGGGCGGCCCGCTGCGTGAGCTGGTAGAAGGTGCCGGTGGCGTCGCGAGCCTCGATGACACCGTCGGTGTAGAGCAGGAGGGTGTCGCCGGGCGCGAGGGAGAAAACATCGAGGGTGTAGTCCACCGGCACCGAACCGCTGACCCCGAGCGGGGGCGCGGGATGGACAGGAATCGTCACGGCACTGCCGTGGCTGAGCAGCAGAGGTGGCGGATGTCCGCAGCTGACGACCCGGATAACGGGGCCTTCATCGGGCACCTCCACCAGCAGCACGGTGGCGAACCGTTCGCCCTCTTCCCCGTCCACCTCCAAGTGGGCCAGGTTGCGGTCCGCGCTCTGTTCCAGGGCAGCGGCCAGCGCCGGCAGGGTGGTGTGCTGGTGAGCAGCCTCGCGGAAGGCCCCGATCAGTAGGGCGGCCTCGCCGATGGCGGACAGCCCCTTGCCTCGTACGTCACCGATCATGACCCGCACGCAGCTGTCGATGTACGTGGCGGCGTACAGGTCACCTCCGATCTGTGCCTCGTCCTCGGCGGCCAGGTACAGGCAGGCGATTTGCACGGGGCCGATCTGCCCAGGCAGCGGCCACAGGAGAGCGTGCTGCGTGGCCTCGGCGACCGAGCGCACCTGGGCAAGCTGGCGGCGGTGACGCTCGCGCATCACGCAGAAGAAGACGATCAGGGCGGAGAGCACCGCCAGGGCGAGGATCTGCACCAGCACATTTCGGGAGAACAGGACGTGGAAGTGCCACCCGATGTAGCCCTGCGCCGCCACCGCCAGGAACCCGATCAGCCCGGTCAGCCGGGGGCCGGCGAACGAGGCGGTGATCGCAGGAGAAATGACCAGCAGCGGACCGAGGTGAACGTCGGCCGGGACCAGCTGGTCCACCGCCGTGATCACCACGATGAGCACGATCGGGATCACCAGCAGCGCATGGCTTGACTGCCACGGCGGCCGCACACCAGCCCAGCCTCGCCGTATGTCCACGGCTCCACACTGCACCGTGACGTGAGCATTTGCGAACCCTCGCGATACCTGAGCTGCGGCCATAGACGCGGGAGAAACAGAAGGAGCCCATGACAGAGACGGAACCAGCGATCCGTGCCCTGGCGCAGCTGGCCGATCTCTAGGATCGAGCAGCGTGTTGTGCGGGCGCTCGGCCCGCCTCCAGACTGGTGGTCGTGTTCAACGGCCTCTGTGTGCCGTCGTTGCCAGCAGGGTTGCCGTCACCGCGATCCACCGGCTGGACGAATCGCAGCTCCGTCGACTCGTCCGAGATCGCGAGTCGGCCGCCGACCACACGGGCGGTGTAGCAGATGTTGAACTGTCTGCGTACCTCACCGTCCGAGTAGGCAATGATGTGGTGAGGGTCGGTGTACGTGCCCACCGAAGATGCCACACGGGAGCACCGTAGGCGTTCACGCCCCAGACGTGGGCATTGACCAACGCCTGGTCATCCGCACGATAGATCGAGTTGTAGAGCGTAGTGGCGTGGGTCCGCACCTCAATGCCGGATACGTCGGCCAGTGGGCGACAGTGCATGAGGGCAAGTCGGCACCGGGGCTCGATCCCGTGGCCGAACTTCTCTGCCGTGCCACGCTGTTGGACATTCACGCTGTCCGGATCGCCGATCGCGATACGGACTTCGCACCCGTCGGCAGCTCGCTCTCGCAACAGATCCGGCTCGATTCCCAGCGATCCGCCTTCGATCGCGTCGGGGACGCACTGAGGGGTGACGGCAACGGGCCGGACGATGACGACGGCCCGGCGGGTGTCCTCGTAGCCGTCTGATCGGCCCCTCGCCGCCCCCTGAGGCGGTTGCCGTCAGACACTGCCGTCAAAGCAAAAGCCAAAGGCCCTGTGGATCTCTCCACAGGGCCTTTGGCGTGCTGCGCACTCGGCAGGATTCGAACCTGCAACCTTCTGATCCGTAGTCAGATGCTCTATCCGTTAAGCTACGAGTGCTTGCTTTTCTCTTATTCTGTCCCCGCTCCCGGCCCTTCCGGCCCGCTCGCGGCGACAGGAAGAACATTACATGACTGCCGCCGTCATGTGAAATCCGTTTGGCACATCCCTTGTGACCTGCGAAAACGCCTCATGAGAGGGTTCTGGCGAGGTCGCGGGGCGATCGGGGAGAGACCGGGAAGCACCGAAGCCCCGGTCCTTGTGGACCGGGGCTTCGGTGATCAGGTGCGGAGGCGGAGGGATTTGAACCCTCGATGGGCTTTAAGGCCCAAACCGCATTAGCAGTGCGGCGCCATAGACCGGACTAGGCGACGCCTCCCGCACAACCCTCCACGCGAGCGCGTGAGTGGGTGCGTGCAGATGATGACACAGTCGAGCGTGCTGTCACCAATCGCCCCCCACGGTACTAGGCACTCGGGTCGCAGGGCAAAGCCCTTGTCGTCGGCGGGGCGGGGCGCAACGTCCGGGGTCCGCGGGCGTTGGGCAGGGCATGTTGCTGGTCTTCTCGCGAGCCGTCGTGGCGTCCGCCGCCGCCTTCGCCTCGGTGTCCGCCGTCGCCGCCGTCCCCGCGACCGCCGCCACCGATTCCGCCGCCTCCGCCCCGCCCGCCGCCTCCGTCGCCGTGCCCCGCCCCGTCACCGCGCCTCCGCCCGTCCGGGACGAGGACCGGGCGGTCGGGTCCGGCGACCGTCTGACCGTCACCGTCCGGCACGCGGGTGCCGGGCGGGACGGGACGTACGAGCTGTCCTGTCACCCGGGCGCCGGCAGTCACCCGGACGTGGGGGGCGCCTGCCGGGCCGTGGACCGGAACACCCGCTGGGGCCGGGAGCCCTTCGCGCCGGTGGCGCCGGGCAGCGTCTGCACCATGCTGTACGGCGGCCCGGCCACCGCCCGTGTCACCGGAACGTGGGCCGGACGCCCGGTCGACGCCTCGTTCGACCGCAGCAACGGGTGCGAGATCGGGCGGTGGGACCGGATGGTGCCGCTGCTGCCCGGCCTGGGGTCCTAGCCGTACCGCCACCGGCTCGGCCCGCCGGTTTGCCGCACAGGTGTTTCATGGCGGAATCCCCGGTCCCGTAAAAGTCCCGCGAAGGTCTCGCGAAGCCTGAGCAGGCGGTCACACGTTCGCCGTCACTTCCACGTGCGACCTCCCTCTCATCCGGCATCCTGAGCGCAACCGCTGCCCTTAGACTCCCTCGCGTGACACGTCGCGGGCCGGTTGGCAAGATGGCCCGAGCGGTCGGCAAGGTGCGGTAACAGGGAGGAAGCGTCTCGTGAGCAGCAGGCCATCCCGAGGCGCTGCTCGCCTCGCAGCCATACTCGACGCGCTTCCCGACGCGTTGGTGCTGGTCAACGCGAATGGAACCGTGGTCAACGCCAACACGATCGCCCTGGAGGCCTTCGAGGCGCCGGGTACTGCGTTGGTGGGGCGGGGCCTGCTCGATCTGCTGCCGCAGTTCGACTCCAAGCTGATCCCGGGCTCCATGCGGCGGCCCGACTCCATGGACCCGCACGGGCGGACCAAGCCGACTCGGATGATCGCCCGACGGACGGACGGGAGCGAGTTCCCCGTCGAGGTCACCAGCGCGAACCTGGAGAACGGACAGCAGGCGTACGACGGTTACGGCTACACCGGCGACGAGCTGCTGATGCTCGTCGTACGCGACCTGTCCGGCACCGTGGACACCGAGGCCGAGCTCGCGCGCTCGCAGCGGCAGACCGAGATGATCCTGCGGGCCGCCTCGGAGGGTGTCGTCGGCACCGACACCGACGGCCGGATCGTGCTCGTCAACCCGGCGGCCGCCCAGATACTGGGGTACCGGGCCGGCGAGCTCGGCGGCAAGGAGCTGCACACCCTCTTCCTGCACTCCCGCCCCGACGGCTCGCCCTTCCCGTACGGGGAGTCGCCCCTCGCCGACACCCTGCGCTCCGGACGCAAGCACCGGGTGCGCGGGCAGGTGATGTGGTCCAAGGGCGACCAGAAGGTGCCGGTCGACATGACGACCGCGCCCGTGCGCGACGGCGACCAGCTGGTCGGCGCCGTGATGACCTTCACCGACCGACGGCCGTACGACAGCCTCACCGACGAGAAGGACGCGGCCGAGAAGCGGCACGCGCAGGAGCTGGAGCGGCTCTCCGAGGAGCACGCCGCCGACCTCACCGCACTGCGTCAGCAGCACGTCACCGAGCTGGCGGAGCTGCGCGAGCGGCACGCGGAGGAGCTGGCGGCCGGTGAGGACCGGTACGCCGCGCTCGGCGAACGGGAGAGGGACCGCTACGAGGCCCTGTCCGGTCGGCACGAGCAGCTGCTCACCCTGCTGGCCCGCTCCCTGCGCGGGCCCCTCGACGAGCTGCGCCGCGAGCTGGCCGCCCTGGCCGCCGACGACGCCGGCCAGCTGTGGCCCGAGGCCAACCAGGTGCTCCACCACCTCTCGGCCGGCTACTCGCGCATCACCCAGCTCATCGACAACGTGCTCGGCTACCAGCGGCTGGACGCGGGCACCGAGGACATCACCCGTACGAAAGTGATGCTCGACGCCGTCGTCGCCGCCGGTGTCGACGGGGCCGTCGACCTCATCGGGCCGGGACGCGTGCAGTTCGCCGTGCACGCGCCGCCCATCGAGGCCGAGGTCGACCCGCAGCGGCTCGCGACCGCGCTCGCGCATCTCGTGGCGGACGTGGCCGGGGTCGACGCCACCGGCAACGCGCCCGTGTCGGCGGGCGGTTATATGGACAACACGGTCGTCGTCGCGGCGGCGCAGCGCGGCGAGGTCGTCCGCATCGAGGTGCGCGGTCCGTACGCCGGGGGAGACCCGGTGCACGAGCCGATCGTCCGGGGGATCGTGCGGGCGCACGGCGGTGTGCTGCAGACGCACGAGGTGCCGGGCATGAGCGGCAGCGCGTACGTGCTCGAGGTGCCGCTGGGCGGTGGCGCGGGAGCCGTCGCCGCCCCGGCCCCCGCGGTCGACGCGGCCCCGGCCGTCGACGAGGGCGGTCCCGACGAGGGTGCCCCGGCCGACCAGACCTCCGGTGGCGGACGGCGGCGGGCCCGGCGGTCCTCCGTGGACGCCTTCCTGGAGAGCGAGGTCCTCGGCGAGTCCGGCGGTGCCGAGGCGGAGGCGCCCGTACCGACCGGACGGCGTCGCAGGCGTGCGGCCGAGGACCCGGCGCCCGTGGCCATCGAGAGCGGCGAGGGCTCCAGTGGCGGCACGGGACGGCGACGCGGCCGGCCGGCCGAGGACGCCGCAGGCGACGAGGGTGTGTCCGAGGGTGCCGTGCTGACCGCGGCCGAGCACGCGGCGGGGACCGCCGCCGTCGGCTCGGGGCTCGGCGGGACCGTACCGCCGCAGGGCGTGCCCGCACCGACCGGGCGGCGTGCCCGGCGCGACGACGGCGAACGCCAGGCGCTGCCGCCCGCGCTGCCCGCGGCTCCCGCGGCCGGTTCCGCCGCGCCCGCGGACGAGGCCGTCGAGGTCTCCGCGGCCGACGACGCGCAGCCGACCGGGCGCCGTCGACGCGCCCTGGCCGCCGCGCAGGAGCGTGCCGCCGCGCAGGAGGCGGGGGCCCGCACGGTCTTCGCGCTGCCGCCCGCGGAGGCGGATCGCTCGCCCGAGACCGGTGCCGGCAGTGCCGGTGCCCAGGTCGTGGACGGGCAGGGGACCGGACAGGTTCCGGTGCAGGCTCAGGTTCCGGGGCAGGCCCAGGTGCCCGGAGACGGTGCGCCGATCGCGCTTCCGGGTCGTTCCCAGGTCGACGACGGCCGGCACGATGCCGTGGCGCACCACCAGGCCGAGGACCACACCCCGCCGCAGCCGCATCCCACGAGCGCGCCGACGGGCCGCCGCCGACGGGCCGTGGCCCAGCCGGCGGAGGTGTCCGGCACCCCCGCACAGGGGGTGCCCGTGCAGGCCGCCCCGGCGGGACAGGCCGGTACGCCGGTCCAGCCCGGCCTCGTGGCACCGGCGGCCCCCGCTCCGCAGGCGCTGCCGAGTGCCCCCGTGCCCGCGCAGGGCACCGTGGGTCAGGGCGTGCAGTTGGCGCCCGGACAGCCGGTCCCCGCGCAGATGGCTCAGGCGCAGTTGGCTCCGGCACAGCCGGTGCCGCCGCAGGCGCTCGTCGCCCCCGCTCTTCCCGGCCAGGACGCCGGGCAGAACACCGGACAAGCGGCCCCGGGTCAGCTCCCGGCCGCCCAGCCGCTCCCCGCGGAGGCGGTCGGCGTTCCGGTCGCCCCCGGCCAGGCGGTCCCGGCGCAGGCCGGTCCGGCGACCCCACCCCAAGGGGTCCCGGCCCAGCAGAACGCCCCCGGTCAGGCCCCCGTGGCCCAGCCGGCTCCCACCCCGAACGCGCACGACACCGCCGGCGCCGGCACCCCGCTCCCGCCGGAACACCCCGCCGCGCAGTCGCGCGCTGCTCAGCCGCTGCCCGCCGAGGCGGCCGCGGCGGCCACCGCGCCTGTCGACCCCAACTCGACGCAGGGGCGGGCGATCAGCGTGCGGACGCTGGGCCAGGGCGTGCCGTTCAGCAGGCAGGCGCTGCAGGTCCAGCAGCCGACGGCCACCCCGCCCCCTCATGCGTCGAACGGTTCCGGCCGCCGCCGCAAGCTGGGCACGCCGCCCGACCCGGACGCGCGCACCGAGCAGCGCCCGGAGCAGCCGGCCCGTCCGCACCCGCCGACCGAGCAGCCGGCCGCGCAGCCGTCGGCGGCCGGACAGTCCCGGCCGGCCCCGGTCCTTGAGGGCCCCGGACGGTCGTACGCCATAGGCGCCCCGGACGAGAACGCCGCCGAGGGTCCCGAGCCGCTGGACGGGCCGGGCGGCGCGATCGAGATCGCGGACAACCCGCGCCCGCAGCCGATGGACGACGAGCTGCCGCCGGAGCCGCTGGACAACCCGCGGCGGCTGCTGGTGTGGCCCGCACCGGACGTCACGACCCAGCAGGCGCTCAGCGACCGCGGCTACCGGCCGGTCATCGTGCACTCGCGCGAGGAGGTCGACGCGCAGATCGCGGCGTTCCCGGCCGCGTTGTTCGTGGACCCGCTGACCGGGCCGATCACCCGTACCGCGCTCCAGTCGCTGCGGCAGGCCGCCGTGGCGGCGGAGGTGCCGGTGCTGGTCACGGCCGGGCTCGGGCAGGCGACGCGGGAGGCGGCGTACGGCGCCGATCCCGCCGTCCTGCTGAAGGCGCTCGCCCCGCGGGACAGCGAGCAGCACCCGCCGCGCGTGCTGCTCATCGAGGAGCACGCGGAGATCGCGCTGGCGCTGACCTCGACGCTGGAGCGTCGCGGGATGCAGGTCGCGCGGGCGGCGAGCGACGCCGACGCGGTGACGCTGGCCGGGCAGCTCAGGCCGAACCTGGTCGTGATGGACCTGATGCAGGTGCACCGTCGGCAGGCCGGGATCATCGACTGGCTGCGGGCGAACGGGCAGCTCAACCGCACCCCGCTCGTCGTCTACACGGCGGCCGTCGACCCGGCGGACCTGCCGCGGCTGGCCTCCGGCGAGACGGTGCTGTTCCTGGCCGAGCGCTCCACGAGCCCCGAGGTACAGGGCCGGATCGTGGACATGCTGGCCCGGGTCGGCACCAACTAGGCCCCGGCCGGCCGACGAGCAGGGGGTCGGCTTCGGGGCGATCAGGCGGCGGCCCGCCTCCACTCAGGCCCGCAGGGACTCAGGCCCGCAGGCGTTCGCGGTCGGAGTCCTCGGTGCCCGCGAGCGCGGCGACCTTCTTCGGGTTGTGGTCCCGGCGCTGGGGTGGGCGACCACGTCGGTGCCGGTACGGGGGTGAAGCGGGCCGCGCCGGGCGGGGTGCCGTGGAGCACCTCACCCGGCGTGGGGCCGTGTCGCTCAGAGCCGGGTGACGTCCAGCTCCCCTTCCGCGTACCGCCTGCGCAGCACCTTCTTGTCGAACTTGCCCACGCTCGTCTTCGGCACCGCCTCGATGACCGTCCAGCGCTCCGGGAGCTGCCACTTGGCGATCTTCGCCTCCTCGGCGAGGAAGGTGCGCAGGGTCGCGAAGTCGGTGCTGGAGCCCTCCCTCAGGACGACCGTGGCCAGCGGGCGCTCGCCCCACTTGTCGTCGGGCACGGCGACCACGGCGGCCTCGGCGACGTCCGGGTGGGACATCAGGGCGTTCTCCAGGTCGACCGAGGAGATCCACTCGCCGCCGGACTTGATGACGTCCTTGGCCCGGTCGGTGAGGGTGAGGAAGCCGTCGGGGCTGATGACGCCGACGTCGCCCGTCTTCAGCCAGCCGTCCTCGCTGAACTTGTCGGCGGGGCGCAGCGGTTCGGCGTCGGGGCCGTTGTAGTAGGCGCCCGCGATCCACGGGCCGCGCACCTCCAGCTCGCCGGCCGACTCGCCGTCCCAGGGCAGGCGCTCGCCGCCGGGGCCGGTGAGGCGGGCCTCGACGCCGGCCGGGAAGCGGCCCTGGGTGAGGCGGTAGGCGAACTCGTCCTCCGTGCCGATCGCGTGGGCCGGCGGGCGGGCCACCGTGCCCAGCGGGGAGGTCTCCGTCATGCCCCAGGCGTGGCAGACCCGCATGCCGAGCTCGTCGAAGGCCTTCATGAGGGAGGGCGGGCAGGCCGAGCCGCCGATGGTGACCTGGGTGAGCGAGGAGACGTCCCGGGGCTTGGCGTTGAGCTCGGCGAGCAGGCCCTGCCAGATGGTGGGGACGGCGGCCGCGTGGGTCGGCCTCTCGCTCTCGATCATCTCGGCGAGCGGCGCCGGCTGCAGGAAGCGGTCCGGCATCAGCATGTTGACGCCGGTCATGAAGGTGGCGTGCGGCAGGCCCCAGGCGTTGACGTGGAACTGGGGCACCACGACGAGCGAGGTGTCCTGGTCGGTCAGGCCCATCGACTCGGTCATGTTGACCTGCATGGAGTGCAGGTAGATCGAACGGTGGCTGTAGACCACGCCCTTGGGGTCGCCGGTGGTGCCCGAGGTGTAGCACATGGCGGCGGCCTGGCGTTCGTCGATCTCCGGCCAGTCGAACGTCGCCGGCTTGTCCGCGATCAGCTCCTCGTACTCGTGCACCCGGGCCGTGGCACCGGCCAGCGGGGAGCGGTCGCCGGGACCGGAGACGACGATGTGCTCGACCGTCTTCAGACTGGGCAGCAGCGGGGCGAGCAGGGGGATCAGCGAGCCGTTGACGATGATCACGCGGTCGGCGGCGTGGTTGACGATCCAGGCCAGCTGCTCGGCGGGCAGCCGGAGGTTGAGGGTGTGCAGCACCGCGCCCATGGAGGGGATCGCGAAGTACGCCTCGACGTGCTCGGCGTTGTTCCACATCAGGGTGGCGACCCGGTCGTCGCCGCGGATGCCGAGGTCGTCGCGCAGGGCGTTCGCGAGCCGCACCGCGCGGACGCCCGCCTCGGCGAAGCTGCGCCGCTGGGGCTCGCCCTCCCCGGTCCAGGTGGTGATCTGGGACTGTCCGTGAACCAGCACACCGTGCACAAGGATGCGGGTGACGGTCAGCGGTACGTCCTGCATGGTGCTCAGCACGGAGTCCTCCCGGGGCGGCACTGCCTACGCGGTAGTAAGGGCTGCGCTGATTCTGCGCACATACCGCTCGGTATGTCACTAGGGGAGGCAGGTTCCCTTCGCTACATCACCAGTCCGAGTTCGGGATCCTCGCGCAGCTTGCCGAGCGCCCGCGACACCGCCGACTTCACGGTCCCCACGGACACCCCGAGCACCTCGGCCGTCTGAGCCTCGCTCAGATCCTCGTAGTACCGCAGCACGACCATCGCCCGCTGCCGCGCGGGAAGTCTCGTGATCGCCCGCCACATCGCGTCGTGCAGCGCCTGGCGCTCCGCCGGGTCGTCCCCGCCGGGCACGGGCTCCGGCTCGGGCAGTTCGTCGCACACGAACTCGTCGACCTTGCGCTTGCGCCACTGCGAGGTCCGCGTGTTCAGCAGGGCCCGGCGCACATAGCCGTCGAGCGCCCGGTGGTCCTCGATCCGCTCCCAGGCCACGTACGTCTTGGTGAGCGCGGTCTGCAGCAGGTCCTCCGCGTCGCTCGGGTTCGCGGTCAGCGACCGGGCGGTACGCAGCAGCACCGGCTGACGGGCCCGGACGTACGAGGAGAACGACGGGTACGTGCAGGTCCCCCCCGTCGAACGGAGTCGAGTCTGAGGGAGGGTCTGCGGAGTGGCGACGTTCGAAGCGCTGGTGCAGACGGGTGTGGTCATGGCTCCACGCTATGAGCGGGGCCCGCTTCGGCGGATCGGCCGCAGGTCCCGAAGCAGAGTCCGCCTCAGGTTGTAGGAATGGGGCCGGCTACACCTCCTGAAGGTGGATGGGGGAGAGCACCCCCTACGGGTTCAACCCTGAGGACTCAGCCCTCCGTCGCGAGAACCAGCCCCGACGTCGGCACTCCTGTCCCCGCCGTCACCAGGACCCGGCCCGCCCCGGGCACCTGGTTCACCGCCGTGCCCCGCACCTGCCGCACGCCTTCCGCGATCCCGTTCATCCCGTGCAGATACGCCTCCCCCAGCTGTCCCCCGTGCGTGTTCAGCGGCAGCCGCTCCTCAGCCACGAAGTCCGCCGCCTCCCCCCTGCCGCAGAACCCGAACTCCTCCAACTGCATCAGGACGAACGGGGTGAAGTGGTCGTAGAGGATGCCCACGTCGATGTCGGCCGGGGCCAGCCCCGAGGTGCGCCACAGCTGGCGGGCCACCACGCCCATCTCCGGCAGCCCGCTCAGGTCGTCGCGGTAGAAGCTGGTCATCTGCTCCTGGGCGCGGCCGGCCCCCTGGGCGGCGGCCGCGATCACGGCGGGCGGGTGCGGCAGCTCGCGGGCCCGCTCCACCGAGGTGACGACCAGGGCCTGTCCGCCGTCCGTCTCCTGGCAGCAGTCGAGGAGCCGCAACGGTTCGACGATCCAGCGCGAGGCCGCGTGGTCGGCGAGCGTGATCGGGCGGCCGTGGAAGTAGGCCGCCGGATTGGTCGCCGCGTACTTGCGGTCCACGACGGCCACCTGCCCGAACGCCTCCGGTCCCAGGCCGTACGTGTGCAGATAGCGCTGCGCCGCCATGGCCACCCAGGACGCCGGGGTCAGCAGCCCGAACGGCAGCACCCAGCCGAGCGCCGCGCCCTCCGCCGACGGCTCCCGGTGCTGCACGCCCGAGCCGAACCTGCGTCCCGACCGCTCGTTGAACGCCCGGTAGCAGACCACCACCTCGGCCACGCCGGTCGCCACCGCGAGGGCCGCCTGCTGGACGGTCGCGCAGGCCGCCCCGCCGCCGTAGTGGATCCGTGAGAAGAAGGACAGCTCCCCGACGCCGCAGGCCTGGGCCACCGTGATCTCCGGGCTGGTGTCCATCGTGAACGTCACCATCCCGTCCACGTCGCCCGGTGTCAGCCCGGCGTCGTCGAGCGCGGCCCGCACCGCCTCCACCGCCAGCCGCAGTTCGCTGCGGCCCGAGTCCTTGGAGAACTCCGTGGCGCCGATGCCGACCACGGCCGCGCGTCCGCCGAGCGAGTCCCCGGTCCGTACGCTCACCCCGCACCCCCCGTCGGCACGGTGACCGTCACCGTCCCGGTCACGTGCTTGCCGATGCCGTTGGCCCCGACCACCCGGACCGTGGCGGTGTCGCCGTCCACCTCCTCGATCCGGCCGGTCAACACCATCGTGTCGCCGGGGTAGTTGGGCGCCCCGAGCCGGATGGCGACCTTGCGGAGCACCGCCGTCGGGCCGAAGTGGTCCGTGATGTACCTGCCGACCAGGCCGTTCGTGGTCAGGATGTTCATGAACACGTCCGGGGAGCCCCTCCGCCTCGCGAGCTCCGCGTCGTGGTGCACGTCCTGATAGTCCCGGGACGCGATGGCGCCGGCCACGATCAGCGTGCGCGTGACCGGGATCTCCAGCGGCGGCAGCTCCGTGCCCGCCCTCAGCTGCGGCGTCACCGCCATGGCTCACTCCCCATTCGCGATCGACTCCCCCAGTTCCTGGAGCACTTCGGCTCCGCAGCCGAGATAGGCGTCCAGCTGGCGCCCCCACAGGAAGTGCCGGTGCACCGGATGGTCGAGATCGGCCCCCGCGCCACCGTGCAGATGCTGACCCGCGTGCACCACCCGCATGCCCGCCTCGGACGCCCACCAGGCGGCGATCAGCGCGTGCGTGGCGTACGGCAGGCCCGCGTCCCGCCGCCAGGCCGCCTCGTACGCCGTCACCCGGATCGCCTCGGTGTCCAGGTGGGCGTCGGCGGCCCGGAGCTGAACGGCCTGCCGCGTGGCGAGCGGACGCCCGAACTGCTCCCGGTCGTTCACATGCGCCACGGCCCGCGCGAGCGACCCCGCGCACACGCCGGCCTGGAGCCCGGCGAAGGCGACGCGGGCCGTGGCCAGGTGGTCGGCGTAGGCGTGGGGGTCGGCGGGGTCCCGTTCCCCGCCGAGGCGTTCCGCGCGGGCGCCTTCCAGAGTGAGGCGGCCCGCCGACCAGGGTGCGGTCAGCTCGACCGGGGTGACCGTGGTGCCCTCGCCGAGCGGAGCCAGCCACAGGCGGCGGCGCACGTCGGCGACCAGGACGTGCGTGGCCTCACGCAGCCAGGGGACGACGGGGACGGTGCCGGTCAACTCGCCCCGGGAGGAGGCGCGTACGCCGCCCTGCGCCCGGAGCGCCCCGCTCACCACCACCGAGCCGTCGCCGATGCCCGGCAGCAGCCGGTCCCGCTGCTCCGGGCTGCCGTGGGCCGTGAGCGCCAGGAGGCCGTGGACGCAGGTGGCCGCGTACGGCACCTGGGCCGTCGTGCGGCCCTGTTCCTCAAGGAGCAGCACCAGTCCGAGCAGGCCCAGCTCCTCCACCGCGGCGACCAGGCCCGCCCCGCACAGGGCCTTCCACAGTTCCGGGTCGCCGCCGGTGCCGCAGCCGGCGAGCCGCTCCGGCGTGGCGAGGTCGCCGAAGATCCGCGCGGCCAGCGCGCGGGCCTCGTCCTGTTCCTGGGTGGGCGTGAAGTCCATGTCAGCCCTCACCTTCGGTGACCCGGAAGACCGGCAGGACCAGCCCGTCCCCGTCGGCGCCCTCGGCTCCGTCCTCGTATCGCCGGAACTCCACCCGCACCGGCAGTCCGATGCGCACCTTGTCGTACGGCACCCCCACCACGTTGCTCACCATCCGCACACCCTCGGCCAGTTCGATCAGGCCGACCGCGTAGGGAGGGTCGAACGCCGGGAAGGGCGGGTGGTGCATCACGACGTACGAATGGACCGTGCCCTCGCCGCTCGCCTCGACGGTGTCCCAGTCCAGGCAGCCGCACGCGTTGCAGCCGGGCAGCCAGGGGTGGCGCAGGGTGCCGCAGTCCGCGCAGCGCTGGATGAGCAGTTGCCGCCGGCTCACGCCCTCCCAGAAGCCGGCGTTGTCCCGGTTGACCACGGGGCGGGGGCGCCGGGGGCGTGGGGTCCGCTCCTTGCGGCGCGCCGGGGCGTACTTGAGGACGCGGAAGCGGTGGGTGCCCACCAGGTCCGCGCCCACGCGTATGTCCGTGCGGGTCGTGATGAAGTACCCCGTGCCCAGCTTGGTCTTCTTCCGCTCCGACACCGTCTCGATCACCGTGTCGAAGGTGACCTCGTCCCCCGGCCGCAGGGGCCGCAGGTACTCCTGCTCGCAGTCGGTGGCGACGATCGAGGTGCAGCCCGCCTCGTCGAGCTGGGCGAACAGGTCGTCGAACGTCTCGGTGCGGCCCTCGTGTCCGGACAGTCCGCCCATGGTCCACGCCTGAAGCATGGTGGGCGGAGCGACGGCCTCCGGCCCCTCGTACGCCGGGTTGGTGTCACCCATCGCCTCGCACCAGTGCCGGATCATCGCCACGTTGACCGGATCCTTACCGGAACAGGCGAGAGCGGCGGCCTGCCCTTCGTACGCCTTGATCCGCGGCCCCAACCGGTCGGCCCCGCCGCTCCCGGCCACGCTGTCATCGGGGACACCCACCGTTGCCGCCTTGGGGAGCATGCCGGTCATGGACGGGTTCTTGTCGGGCGTGCCGGTCAGGGCGGCCCCCTCGGCCGGCCCGCCGCTCACCGCCGCCCCCTCGCCAGACCCGCCACTCACCGTCGCCCCCGCGTCAATCCGAGCCGCATCGTCGCGACGATCTCCCGTTGCACCTCGCTCACCCCGCCCCCGAACGTGTTGATCTGAGCCGCCCTGTTCAGCCGTTCCAGTTCGCCGTCCTCGAACGCACCCGGCGATCCCGAGCGCACCAGCCCCGCCAGCCCGTCCGTTCCGATCGCGTGCTGGCACATCCGGTACACCGCCACGGCCGACTCGGTCCCCGCGACCTTCACGCCGCTCGCGTCGCCGGGCGCCAGCCGGCCCGCCCCCACGTCGCCCACCAGACGCCAGTTGAGCAGCCGCGTCGCCGCCAGCCGGGCGTGCGCCTCGGCCAGCTGCGCCCGCACCCACGGCTCGTCGATCCGGCGCCGTCCGGTCACCGGATCGGGCGTGCGGGCGGCGGTGAGCGCGGCCGCGTGGAAGTCCTCGGCCTGCATCCCGACGGCGGCGAGGGCGACCCGCTCGTGGTTGAGCTGGCTGGTGATGAGCGACCAGCCCTCGTGCTCGGCGCCGACGAGGTTCTCGGCGGGCACGTGCACCCCGTCGTAGTAGGTGGCCGTCGTCGTCTGTCCGCCCACCGTCTCGATCGGCGTCCACGAGAAGCCGGGCGCGTCGGTGGGGACGAGCACGATCGAGATGCCGCGATGCTTGGGCGCCTCGGGGTCGGTGCGGCAGGCGAGCCAGATCCAGTCGGCGTGCTGGGCGCCGGAGGTGAACACCTTCTGCCCGTCGATCCGCCAGCCGTCGCCCTCGCGCACGGCCCGGGTCCGCAGCGACGCCAGGTCGGTACCGGCGGACGGCTCGGTGTAGCCGATCGCGAAGACGAGTTCCCCGCGCAGGATCCGGGGCAGGAAGAAGTTCTTCTGGTGCTCGCTGCCGTACTTCATCAGCGTGGGCCCGACGGTGTTCAGGGTGACCATCGAGATGGGGGCGCCCGCGCGGTACGCCTCGTCGAAGAACACGAACTGCTCGTCGGCGCCCCGGCCCTGACCGCCGTACTCGACCGGCCAGCCGAGCCCGAGGAGTCCGTCGGCGCCGATGCGGCGCAACAGCGTCCGCTGGGCCGACGGATCGGACGGACCGGGCGAGCCGACCGGATCGGACAGGTCGGACGGGTCGGACAAGGCGGGTCGGCCGTCCGGCATCAACGCCCGGAAGTACGCGCGGAGTTCGGCGCGCAGCCGCTGCTGGCGCTCGGTGGGGGCGAGGTGCACGGCGGTGGCCTCCCGGTCTCGAACGGAACCACGACGGTGGGAACCGGAACGGCTTCGCCTCCGGTCCTCCGCACACAGGGACGGTTTCTGACTGTCCGTCAGATACCGTCGGGTGTCAAGGTCACGAACGGGCAAGGGAAAACGCCTGCGCGGCGGTACCGAAGCACCGCCGCGCAGGCGCGTTACGACCCCACAAAGCACCCCACGAAGGGATTTCGGAGCCGGGAGACCGCACGGATTCCCCAATCCGCGCAGGGCAGCCCCGGCCCCGCCCGGCTCACCAGAGGTTCACGAAGTGGATGAGGACGTTCTCGTTGCCCTGATTGATGCCCGTGAAGGCGGAACCGTTGACCTGGGCGGTGTTGCTCTGGTTCGAGGCACCGGCGCCGACCGCGTTCTGCTGCGTGGTGGACGAGTTGCCACTGTTGTTGTGGCCGACACCACTGCCGACGACGCTCGCCACGCCGGCGTTCGATCCGTCGTCCGCGAAGGCACCGTTGTCCGCCGCCGCGACACCGGTGAACAGTGCGGCTGCGAGCGGGATCGCGGAGACGGCGGCCAGAACACGGGCGGTACGGATGCTTGCCATGTTGTTCCTCCAGAACGAGTACCCACCGGACACTTGGCCCGAGGCACGTCAAGTAAGGCTGCTACCAAGGAAGTTGGCCGACCACCCTGGCGGTTGTGCACGACGTCGCGAATCCAGAGTTGCCCACCGAATCCCTGGCGAACCACCTCGGAAGGAGTGATTCGCCCTCAAGCGTGATGACAAGTCGATAAACCCCTATCGCCATCTTTGGTGATCTCATTCCCCAACGCCGCCGACAGGGACATCTCCACCCCAAGCGCCGCAAGCGAGGAATCGTTCCAGCACTTTTCCGGACAACCTGCGGGCTCCGGCGAGCCGACCCCGACCCCTCTTCCTTTTTTCGAACGCACGTACGAACATGGGGGTATGGCCACCACAGACCGGCAGGCCACGACGCTGGCCCTCGCACACGCGCTGTCAGCCGCCGAACGCGGCCTGGCCGTCATCCCCCTGTCCCGGACGAAACTCCCGGCCCTGCGCTCCCCCCATCGCGACGACCCCGACCCCGCGCCCTGTCACGGCGAGTGCGGCCGCTTCGGCCACGGCGTGTACGACGCCTCGGCCGACCCGGCCCGCATCCGCGCGTTGTTCGCCGCGGCCCCCTGGGCCACCGGCTACGGCATCGCCTGCGGACTGCCCCCGCACCACCTGATCGGCATCGACCTCGACACCAAGTCCGGTACGGACTCCTCGGCCGCCCTGCGCGAACTGGCGCTGCGGCACCTGTTCACCATCCCCGAGACGGTCGTGGTGCTCACCCCCAGCGGCGGCCGGCACCTCTGGCTCAGCGGCCCGCCGGACGTCGTCATCCCCAACTCGGCCGGCCGGCTCGCCCCCGGCATCGACATCCGGGGCGCCGGCGGCTACCTCGTGGGCCCCGGCTCCCGCACCGAACACGGCGTCTACGGCACCGCCCCCGGCACCGCGCACCTGGCCCCCGCCGTCTGCCCGCCCGCACTGCTGCGGCTACTCCTGCCACCACCGCGCCCGGCCCGGCCCACGCCGTCCGCGACCGGGGACCGGGGCCAGGGCCTGGTGCAGTTCGTCCTCGCCGCCCACCCGGGCCAGCGCAACACCCGCCTGTTCTGGGCGGCGTGCCGCGCCTACGAGAACGGCATCGGTCCGGCGCTCGTCGACCCCCTGGTCGACGCGGCCCGCAACACCGGCCTGTCCGAACCCGAGGCCCGCGCGACGATCGCGTCGGCGGCGCGGATGACGGGGCACCATCCGTGAGTCCCATGTACACGAGAACGTGAAATCCGCGCACGCGAGAAGGGGTGTCTCCTCGTGAGAGACACCCCTTGGTAGCTTTATCGGCCCTTTCGGTGCCTTCGGCTCTTTCGGCGCTTTGTCAGCGCCGGACGAGCCACACCGCTACCGCGACCACGAGGGGAACATCGCCACGGCGGGCGGCTGCCTGGCGTCCCAGTACCTCGCGACCTGGGTGATCACCCGCACGCTGGGAGAGAACGCCGCGCGCGCTGTCCTGGACTACGTGGCTCCCGTCGGCGAGAACCGCGAGACCGTCGACCGCGCCCTGCGCGCCGTCCGGACGGGCGAGGCCGCACTGCACTGACACCCGGCCGCCCGGCGGGCTACAGAGTCAGCAGCCGGCCGGCGATCCCAGCACCGCCCCGGTTCCCCCTCGCTTCTCGGCCACACACAACGGCCCCTGACCGGACTGACCGGTCAGGGGCCGTTGTTCTGGCGGTGGGTGTGGGATTTGAACCCACGGTGACATCGCTGCCACGACGGTTTTCAAGACCGTTCCCTTAGGCCGCTCGGGCAACCCACCCCGCGTCCGCCCATGTGGTGCGGAGCGGGTACAGCGTACCCGGCGGGCGCGCTCGCACGGGACGGTGATTCGGTGGCGGGGCGGTGAGCCGCGTGGCCAAAGGGGGGTCGGTGGTGGGGAGTCAGGCGGTGGGCGCGGCCTGCGGACCGGGCGTCAGCTGTCGCCCGACCGGGAACCCAGGGTCAGATCGACCGTGTGATCCTGGCCGCCGCGCTCGTAGGTGATCTTGACCGTGTCGCCCGGCTTGTGCGTCCAGATCTCGCCGATCAGGGTCGGGCCGGAGTCGATCACATGGTCGTCGAGCTTGGTGATGACGTCGCCGGGCTTGAGGCCCGCCTTGTCCGCGGGGCCGCCCGTCTCGACCGCGGCGGAGCCGCTGGCACCCGTGTCCGTGATCTTCGCGCCCTCGGTGGTGTCCTCCAGGGAGACGGACGCGCCGATCTTGGCGTAGACGGGCTTGCCGGTCTTGATCAGCTGCTGGGCGACGTACTTGGCCTGGTTGATCGGGATGGCGAAGCCCAGGCCGATCGAGCCGGACTGGCCGGAGCCGCCCAGACCGCCGCTGCTGGAGGACTGGATCGCGGAGTTGATGCCGATGACCGCGCCGCCCGCGTCGAGCAGCGGGCCGCCGGAGTTGCCCGGGTTGATGGACGCGTCGGTCTGCAGGGCGCTCATGTAGGAGGCCTTGCTGGAGGCGCTGCCGTCGCTGGAGGCGACCGGGCGGTTCTTGGCGCTGATGATGCCGGTCGTCACCGTGTTGGACAGGCCGAACGGGGCGCCGATGGCGATCGTCTCGTCCCCCACGGCCACCTTGTCGGAGTCACCGAGGGCGAGCGGCTTGAGGTCGGAGGGGGCGTTCTTGAGCTTGATGACCGCAACGTCGTAGCCCTGGGCGTGTCCGACGACCTCGGCGTCGAACTTCTTGCCGCTGGGGAAGGTCGCGGTGAGCTTGCCGCCGTCCACGGCGTCGGCCACGACGTGGTTGTTCGTGACGATGTGGCCCTGGGTGTCGAAGACGAACCCGGTGCCGGTGCCGCCCTCGCCGTTCGTCGACTCGGCCTCGATAGTGACCGTGCTGGGCAGCGCCCTGGCGGCGACGGCCGCGATGGTGCCCGGGGAACGCTTGATCTGGGAGACGCCGTTGTCGGAGGCGGAGACGGTGGTGGAGCCGGTCTCGTCGTGGTTCTTGGCCAGGGTGTAGCCGAGTCCGCCGCCCAGACCGCCCGCGACCAGCGCGGCCACCAGGATGGCGGCGACCATCCCGCCGCGCCCGCTGCGGGGCTTCGGCGCGGGCTGCTGGTACCCCGAGCCCCAGCCGGAGCCCGCGCCGGCGCCGCCGTCCGCGTAGGACGGTGTGGCGGGGGGCGGGGGCGGCCAGGAGGCGTCCGGGGCCGGGCCCGCGCCCGCGGGCCCGTCGGAGGGGCCGGCGTGCGCGTATCCGGCGGGCGCCGTTCCCTGCTCCGGCGCGCCGGGGGCGCCCGTCGGCACCGGTGGGATCGGTGCGGTCGGCATGTCCCCGTCGTGCGCGGCTGCCTGCGAGGAAGCAGCGGGAGATGCCACCGGCACGGAGGGTGCGGACGGGGCCGGGGGAACCGTGGTGCCCTCGTTCTCGGTGCTCACAGCTTCTTCTCCTCGATCCACGGCTGTTCTTCTCGGTCGCACTCGGTCGCGCTCATCCAGCTGCTCACGGTCCGGCGCGATTCAGCTGTGCATGTGCTTTTGTCTGACGTCAGCTTTTCCCACGGGCCGTCAGAGCACCATAAGCCGTTGCTGTGGGTCTGACGCCACTCTTTATATAGGGCCTATCCGACAAAACAGCCATCGCAGACGGCCACCCGCGCCGCCGTTCGCCGCATGTACGCGCCCGTGCCGCCACGCGTACCCCCCAGTGGTGGCACCATGACGCGGTGACCCACGCACGACAGCACGGCATTCAGGTCGTCGCCCACCGGGGGGCCTCCGAGGACGCCCCCGAACACACCCTCGCCGCGTACCGCAAGGCGATCGAGGACGGGGCCGACGCCCTTGAGTGCGACGTACGGCTGACCGCGGACGGACATCTCGTCTGTGTCCACGACCGACGGGTCAACCGTACGTCCAACGGCCGCGGGGCGGTCTCGGCCCTGGAGCTCGCCGAACTCACCGCCCTGGACTTCAGCGCCTGGAAGCGGCGCGAGACCTGGCGCGGCCGGGACGAGGAGCCCGACTGGCTGCAGCGCCCGGAGGACCACGGGGACACCTCCGTGCTCACCCTGGAGCGGCTGATGGAGCTGATCGCAGACGCCGGGCGCCGGGTGGAGCTGGCCATCGAGACCAAGCACCCCACGCGCTGGGCGGGACAGGTCGAGGAGCGGCTGCTGCTGCTCCTGAAGCGGTTCGGGCTGGACGCGCCGGCCTCCGCCGACGAGTCGCCGGTACGGGTCATGAGCTTCTCGGCGCGCTCCCTGCACCGGGTGCGGGCGGCCTCGCCGACGCTGCCGACGGTCTATCTGATGCAGTTCGTCTCACCCCGGCTGCGCGACGGGCGGCTGCCCGCGGGGGTCCGGATCGCCGGCCCCTCCATCCGGATCGTGCGCAACCATCCGGCGTACATCGAGCGGCTGAAGCGGGCCGGTCACCAGGTGCACGTGTGGACCGTGAACGAGCCCGAGGACGTCGACCTCTGTGTCGAGCTGGGCATCGACGCCATCATCACCAACCGCCCGCGCGCGGTGCTGCGCCAGCTCGGCCGCTGACACGGCACACCGGTATGTAAAGAGCCTCGTAAGGACCGGTTGTACGGCTCTTGACCCCCGGCGTTCGACTGCAGCATTCTCCGTCTCGGCCACACCAACGAAATCCAGCCAGACGACCACGGCGACAGCCAGACCGCTTACGACGACAGCCAGGCCCATTACAGGGAGTGCTCCGGCGCGTTCGTTCCGTATTCGATCGTTGCGAATGCGTCACCGGACCTGCATTGGCCGGTTTCCGGTACAGGCCAATGGGGCATCCACACCGTGGCGTGGGGCAAAGGAGGTCTCGGGGGTGGCGTTGGTGGTGGCACAGGAGGTGCCCACGTCGTCGAGCATGGCCGTACCCCATGGCCCTGCGGGCGTGGGGGAGGCAAGACATCGCATGCGCGATCAGCTGCGCATCGGTGGCGTACCGGAATCGGTCATCGACGATGCCGTACTGATCCTTTCCGAACTATTGAGCAATGCGTGCAAACACGGCCGTCCACTGGGGGACGTACCGGCCGGGGACGGCGACGTCCGGGCCGCATGGCGGGTGGACGCGCGAGGCCGGCTGATAGTCGAGGTCACGGACGGCGGCGGCCCGACCCGCCCGGCTCCGGCGACCCCGTCGGTCACCGCACACGGCGGCCGCGGGCTGAACATCATCACGGCACTGGCCGACGACTGGGGCGTACGGGACGACATCCGCGGCGAGGTCACGGTGTGGGTCGTGGTCCACGAGGACGTGCGTGATCGGGAGGCCCGGCACCGCCACGGCGATTTCGCTACGCGCGTCACAGCGCCGGTGGTGTCCGCCCTGCCCGGCCTGGACTTCGCGGACGCGTTCGACGACCTGGACTGAACGGGACGAGGCGGGGCGGCGCCCCCGGCGCGCTTCGCGGGTTCCACCCGCCCCTCGTCCACGGGCGCGCGGCGACCCGTGTCCCCGTTGTCCACAGGTCCACGTCCCCCATGGCGCGAACGGCTAGGCTCCCGCCCGTACGAGACGAGCCGTAACCGGGAGCACCCACGATGGCCAAGAAGCGACCTCAGACGAAGGGCACCCGCCCGCAGATCACGGACGGAGAGGTCCCGGTCGTCGGCGCCCGGGAGCCCTGCCCCTGCGGCAGCGGCCGCCGCTACAAGGCGTGCCACGGCCGGGCCGCCGCGCACGCCGCGACCGAGCTGGTGCACCGTCCGTTCGAGGGTCTGGCGGGTGAGTGCGACTGGGTGGCGCTGCGCGAGCTGGTGCCCGCCGCCACGGTCGAGCTGACCCTGAAGGACGGCCTGCCCGAGGGCGTCCCCTCGATCACGCTCGCCACGGTGCTGCCGATGGCCTGGCCCGCCCTGCGCCGCGACGACGGCTCGGTCCTGCTGGGCCTGCAGAACGACACGTCGTCCGGCGACATCAGCCGCGACCTCGCCGACACCCTCCAGCGCGCCCTCACCGCCGAGCCCGGCACGCCCGTCGAGGGCCGCCGGACCCCGCCCGACGGTCCGCGGCTGCAGGACCTGCTCGACCCCGAAGGCGCGTTCGAGCCAGTTGTCCACAGCGGCTTCGAGTTCTGGGTCCCGGACGCGGAGAACGCCACGCCGGAGGTCGCCGCCTCCCTGGAGCGGGCGAACGCCGCGGCCATCCCGACCGCGAAGCTGGCCGGCGTGGACGCCGCCTACTGGTGCCGGACGCCGGAGAAGAACCACCTTCGCTGGGTCATGCCGCACCCGGAGGAGCGGCTTCTGGACGCTCTTGCCCGGCTGCACGCGGCGGGCCGCTCCAACCTCGGCGAAGGCACCCGGCTGGTCGGATCCTTCCGCGCCCACGGGCTCACCGTGCCGGTCTGGGACCTGCCGAGCGCCATGACGGCCGACGACATCGAGAAGCCGGCCGCCGAGTTCGCCGAGCGCCTCGCCACCGCCCTGGCCTCGGAGGCGCCGCTGACGGCGGAGGAGCGCCGGGCGCGCGGCGGCCTGACCAACCGGCAGGTGACGCTCAGCTGACGTTCGGCGTCCGCGCGGACTGCGGCTGACCGACCGGTCAGCCGCTGTCAGGTCGTCGGAACAGGTGACTCCTGTCACAACTCCCCGTCAGGACAGGCAAATCGGTGTCCGAATAGCCGAGATCGAATTTGCGAACCGCCGATCTCTTGTTACCGTTCCAGTAGCCCGGTTGCTGGTGCATCCCCCGTCGCCAGCAACCGGGTCTTTTCATGCCCGAGACCGATGGACGGAACAGAGTCGTCCGTCAACTCGCGCCGGGCGTATCGGAGTTGCTCCCCGAGCGAAGCAGCAGGGGACCGTCTCCCTCGCCCTGTCCCTCGCCCTGTCCCTCGCCGTGCCCTCCGCTCCGCCCCCCGCGCGTGCCGTGCACGGCGAACTCGGTGACGGCCGTGTACGCGTCGAGCCCGCCCCGGGTGTGTTCCCGGGGTGTCTCACAGGTGGCGGGTTCGTCGTCGGCGTCCACGGCACAGCGCATCTGCAGGGTGCGGCCGCCGGGCTCCATCAGGCTGAGCACGGCGTCCAGCGCCCGGCCGGTGGAGTTGCGGTAGTAGGTGCGCGCCCAGGTCTCCTCACCCTGCGCCAGGACGCAGGTCTGCGCCTCGACGCCGTCGGGGGAGGAGAGTTCGGGGCCGCAGCGGACGGCGGTGGCCAGGCCCAGACCGAGCAGCAGCGGGGAGCGACTGGGGCTCGGGCTGGGCGCGACGGTGGGTTCCTTGGCGTCGGCGAGCGGGACCGTACGGACGCCTGCCCGTCCGGCGTCGCCGGACGACCGCGCGGACGCCAGGGTCAGCGGCAGCGCGATGGCGCAGGCCACGACGCCCGCCAGAGCGAGCAGACGGATGTTCATGCAACGGACGATAACGATCGGGGGCGGGCGGTCGGTTCGCGCGCGCCCGACACCCTTACAACTCGGGCGCGCTCACACCCGTACGAGTGAGGGCGTCCACGGCCGCGTCCACCACGGCCTCCACATCGGGCACCCAGGGGGAGGCCGAGCCGGGCAGCGGGGCACGCTCCCAGCGCACGGAGCCCTCGCCGGTCTCGGACGGGGGCAGGGCGAGGTAACCGCCCTCGCCGTGGAAGCGCAGGGAGCCGGGCACGAAGTCCTTGGCGTACAGCAGTTCGCCCAGCTGTTCCATGGAGTAGGGCTTGACGAGCAGCGCCCAGCGTGTGGGCGAGGCGATCACCGGGCCGAGGCGCATGCCCCTGTGGTCCAGCGCTTCGAGGGCGCGGGCGGCCGCGAGGGCCGGCAGGCTGACCGCGCAGGGGGCCTTGCCGCCGGTGGCGAGGACGATGGGGGCACCCGGCCGGTTGCCCCACCACCAGCGCACCATGCGCTCGTCGGTGGTGGCCGCGAGGAGGCCGGGGTCGAAGGGGTGCGCACCGGGCACCGTGCACTCCGGGTCCGGGCAGCCGCATCGGGCCCGTCCCTGCGGGTCCGGGGCCACACCCGGGAGTACGGGCCACTGCCATTCCGTCGCGAAGGTCAGGGCCGCGCTGATCAACTCAGGCCTCCCGTTGTTCCGCTTGGACAGGAGCCTGCGTCGCCTTTTGAGGATCTCGCGCATGAGCGCTCGTTCCTTTCCGTTGCACCGCTGGCAACACCGAGGACCACATCACACCATGTGTCGATCACTTCACTGTGCGTACCTTTTGGCGCATCACACCCCCGCCCAGAGCAGGGGGAACCCCAAGGGGTCGATCGTTGGCCGCGCCCGCGTCCATACTGCGTCTATCAAAAGCACGGCCGCGGCGTGGGGGTGGCGAAGTCTGGCGTTTTGCCATCCCGCGTATTTCTCTTCGCCTCCGCCACGGGAGGATGGGGCCGGTCGTCGGTGGCTAAGACGCCCGGGTCCGCCGCCAGGTTCCGGGTGGCCCCCAACCACCCCTGGCCTTCTCCGAGTACGTACCCATCTCGACCGTTGTGACGCTCTGTGGAGCAAACCCAGTCGACCGCAATGAACCGTTACCCGAGGCAGTTTTAAGCCAACTTTGCTGTAGCGCAAGAGGTCAGGGCCAAACCCACAAGAGGCCCACGGACACCAGGAATCCCGGCAGGACAATGCTGGACATCCCCTCACGAGTGCGTGTACATGTGGAGACACCGCCAGCGGCGCAGAAAGACATGGGGGTTTGCGATGCTTTTGAGCAATACGCACCGGTCTGAAGGCCGGACGCCATGAACTCCCCGCATCCCGCGAAAGTGGCCGGAATCGATTCAACGGTTCCCACACCCGCACACACTGTCGCGCCCGCCCCCACAGCCCCTCCCGTCCCCGCCCCGAACACCCCGGCGCCCGGCGCCGTCCTGCAGGACCGACTCGCCGGATGGGTCTCGGACCTGACGACCCTCCACGAACTCACCGAACGCCTGGCCCGCACGGACTCGCTCGACGGGGCACTCCAGGAACTGCTGCGCGCCGGAGCCGCCCTCGTGGGCGCCCGGCGCGGTCTCGTCGTACTGGAACCCGACGACGGCCTCGGCCCCGGCACGACCATCGGACTGGGACTCGGCCGGGCGGACCTGGGGCACATCGAGACCGTGCCGCGCGGCTCGCTGCCGTACGGCGGGCTCCTCGACACGGCCGCCGGACTCCCGGGCGGCGAGAACGAGATCGTGCACCCCGACCTGTTCGCCGAGGACGGCCTCGACCCCCGCCACCGCGAGGTGGCCGCCCGCCTGGGCTACGCCGCCAGTTACGCCCTGCCCCTGTCCACCGAGGCCGCCGGCCGGCTGGGCGCGGCCGTATGGCTGTACGACGAGCCCGCCGAGCCGCACGAGCGCCAGCGCCACCTGGTCGGCCTCTACGTCCGCTACGCCACCGAACACCTGGCCCGACTAGTGGAAGTGGAGCGTACGCGCGCGTGCATGGCCACCATCTCCGAGGAACTGCTCCCCTCCCGGCTGCCCCGGGTGGCCGGCGTCCAGCTCGCCGCCCGGCACCGCACCGGACCGCGCGGCGGCGGCGACTGGTACGACGCGCTGCCGCTGCCCGACGCCGCGCTCGGCCTGGCGGTCGGCTCGGTGACCGGCTCCGGCCCCAGCGCCGTCGCCGCCATGGGCCGGCTCAGAGCCTCCCTGCGGGCGTACGCCGTGATGGAGGGCGAGGACCCGGTCGCCGTCCTGTCCGACCTGGAACTGCTGCTGCGCCTGACCGAGCCCGCCCGCTCCGCCACCGCCCTGTTCGCCTACTGCGAGCCCGTGCTGCGCAAGGTCACCCTGGCCGGTGCCGGACACAGCCCACCGCTGCTGATCGGCGAGCGGCGCACGGAGTTCGCGGAGACCTCGGTGTCCGCGCCCCTGGGGATGCTCGCCTGCTGGGAGGCGCCCAGCGTGGAGATCCAGGCCGAAGCCGGAGAGACGGTTCTGCTCTACACCGACGGGCTGCTGCACCGCACCGGTGATCCCACCGACCGCGCCTTCGCCCGGCTGCACGCGGCGGCCGCGAGCGTGCCGCGCCCGCTGCGCCACGACCCCGGCGCCATCGCCGACCACGTACTGCGCACCGTGCTGCCGGAGGGGCGGGACGCCTCGGACAGCGAGGAGGACGTCGTACTCCTGGCGGCACGTTTCGACTGACGGCGGCGTCCTCGACCGACCGGCACCGCGGACCGTCCCACCGTCGGCACGCGGCGGACGGACGGCCGAAACCGATCGGACGAGCGGCCGACACGGAGGACACCGGGCGGCCGAAACGGTTCGGACGGGTGACCGACACGACTCGGGCGCTCCGGACGAGCCGCGACCACGGCCCCAGGCCCGTTCCGCGGGGCCCATGACCCGCTCCGCCCGGCCTGTGACCCGTTTCGCATGGGCGGGCATAACAGGTCATCCGGCACCGGCTCACTTCGATGCGACCGTACGATGATGGGGGTCCCCCTGCTCGACCGAGCCGAGAAAGCCGAGCGCTCGGGGGAGGTCCGAGCCGTATCGAGGAGGATGACCGTGGCCGACGAGCTCACCCCGGACGTATCTGATCTCGCTGCTGATGCAGCGGAGCCCGAGTCCGAGGAGCCCATCAAGCAGCGGAAGAACGGCCTGTACCCGGGCGTTTCCGACGAGCTGGCCGAGAACATGCAGTCCGGCTGGGCCGACACGGAGCTGCACGGCCTGGAGCCGATCGCGCAGGCGGAGCACACCGCGCGCCGCCGTGCCGCGCTGTCCGCCCGCTTCCCGGGCGAGCGCCTGGTGATCCCGGCGGGCAACCTGAAGGCCCGCTCGAACGACACCGACTACCCCTTCCGGTCGTCGGTCGAGTACGCCTACCTGACCGGTGACCAGACGGAGGACGGCGTCCTCGTCCTGGAGCCGACGGCCGACGGCCACCAGGAGACGATCTACCTCCTGCCGCGCTCCGACCGGGAGAACGGCGAGTTCTGGCTCTCCGGCCAGGGCGAGCTGTGGGTCGGCCGCCGCCACTCGTTCACCGAGTCCGCGGCGCTTTACGGCATCCCCGCCGACGACGTGCGCGAGCTGCCGGAGCGGCTGAAGGAGGCCACCGGCCCGGTCCGCGTGGTGCGCGGCTACGACGCCGGCATCGAGGCGGCACTGCACGACAAGGTCACCGCGGAGCGCGACGAGGAACTGCGCGTCTTCCTCTCCGAGGCCCGCCTGGTCAAGGACGAGTTCGAGGTCGGCGAGCTGCAGAAGGCCGTCGACTCGACCGTGCGCGGCTTCGAGGACGTCGTGAAGGTCCTCGACAAGGCGCAGGCGACCTCCGAGCGCTACATCGAGGGCACCTTCTTCCTCCGCGCGCGGGTGGAGGGCAACGACGTCGGCTACGGCACCATCGCCGCCGCCGGCCCGCACGCCTGCACCCTGCACTGGGTGCGCAACGACGGCCCGGTCCGCGCCGGTGACCTGCTGCTGCTGGACGCGGGCGTGGAGACGCACACCCTCTACACCGCCGACGTCACGCGCACCCTGCCGGTCAACGGCACGTACAGCGAGCTCCAGAAGAAGATCTACGACGCGGTGTACGAGGCCCAGGAGGCCGGCATCGAGGCCGTGCAGCCGGGCGCCAAGTACCGCGACTTCCACGACGCCGCCCAGCGTGTGCTCGCCGAGAAGCTCGTCGAGTGGGGCCTGGTCGAGGGCCCGGTGGAGCGTGTCCTGGAGCTGGGCCTGCAGCGCCGCTGGACCCTGCACGGCACCGGCCACATGCTCGGCATGGACGTCCACGACTGCGCCGCCGCGCGCAGGGAGACGTACGTGGACGGCGTCCTGGAGCCCGGCATGGTGCTCACGGTCGAGCCGGGCCTGTACTTCCAGGCGGACGACCTGACCGTGCCCGAGGAGTACCGGGGCATCGGCGTCCGCATCGAGGACGACATCCTGGTGACCGAGAACGGCAACCGGAACCTGTCGGCCGGACTGCCGCGCCGCTCCGACGAGGTCGAGGCGTGGATGGCGTCCCTGAAGGGCTGAGGCGAGACCCTATAGTGCGGATCAAGAACTGATACGACACTGGTGGCCGGGTACCTGTGAGGTACCCGGCCATTCACGTGCCTAGGGGGAGGGTTTTCGTGGACGACTTCTGGTCAGGCGTGGGTGTCGACCTGCATCTGGAACCGGACGCGGCGGACGGACGCCGGGTCGGGCTCGAACGGGCGCTGCGCGACGCCGTACGGGACGGCCGGCTGGCCCCGGGCACGCGGCTGCCCGCGACCCGGCGGCTCGCCTCCGAGCTCGGGATCTCGCGGGGCACCGCCAAGGCGGCCTACGACCAACTGGTCGCCGAGGGGTATCTGACGGCACGGCAGGGCTCGGGCACCCAGGTGGCCTCGCTGCCCTCCGTCGACGCCGCCGCGCCCCAGGCCGCCGCACACGCGCGTGCGCCCCGTCTCGACCTGCGGCCCGGCAGCCCCGACGTCGGCGCGTTCCCGGCGGCGGCCTGGCTGCGGGCACTGCGCCGGGCCATCGCGACGGCGCCTTCACTGGCGTACGACTACGGCGATCCGCGCGGCCGGATCGAGCTGCGCACCGCGCTCTCCGGTTATCTGGGCCGGGCGCGCGGGGTGATCGCGCCGCCGGAGCGGATCGTGATCACCTCCGGGTACGTGCAGGGTCTCGCGCTGCTCACGCGTGTGCTGGACGGCGCCGCCGTCGCCATGGAGGACCCGGGGCTGCCCTTCCACCGGGAGGTGGTGCGGCGCAACGGCGGGAGCGTGGTGCCCGTACCGATCGACGAACGCGGGGTCCGCGCGAAGGAACTGGGGGACGCGGCGGCCGTGGTCGTCACCCCGGCCCACCAGTACCCGACCGGAGTGACCCTGCACCCCGAGCGGCGGCGGGCGCTCAGCGACTGGTCACGCGCGCGTGGCGGGCTGATCGTCGAGGACGACTACGACGGGGAGTTCCGTTACGACCGCCAGCCCGTCGGCGCGCTCCAGGGCATGGCGCCGGGCCAGGTGGTGTATCTGGGCACCGCCTCCAA
Source organism: Streptomyces sp. NPDC054794 (assembly GCF_053611585.1). Classification (NCBI taxonomy): domain Bacteria; kingdom Bacillati; phylum Actinomycetota; class Actinomycetes; order Kitasatosporales; family Streptomycetaceae; genus Streptomyces; species Streptomyces sp. NPDC054794. The sequence continues at coordinate 48,939 of NZ_JBSHAQ010000009.1, forward strand.
GACCCTCGGCCCGGCGCTGCGGCTGGGCTGGATGGTTCTGCCGCCGCAGCTGGTCGACCCGGTCGCGGACGCCAAGCTGCACAGCGATCACCACACGGAGTCCATCGGTCAGTTGGCGCTCGCCGAGCTGATCGAGAGCCATGCCTACGACCGGCACGTGCGCGCGTGCCGCCTGCGGTACCGGCGCCGCAGGGACCAGCTCCTGGACCGGCTGGGCTCCCGGCGGCGGGTGCGCGGGATCGCGGCCGGGCTGCACGCGCTGGTGGAGGTCACCGACGAGGCGGAGGTGCTGGCGCGCGCGGCGGCGGAGGGGCTCGCCGTCGGCCGGCTGGGCGACCACTGGCACGCGCCCGGCACGGCCGGCCCGTCCGGCGAGGAGCGGCAGCAGGGCCTGGTCGTGGGGTACGGCACGCCTCGGGAGCGGCTGTACCCGGAGGCGCTGGAGGTGCTGGCGAAGGTGCTGGTCGGCGCCTGAATCGGGCCACTGGAACACCTTGATATTGGGCCTGTGGAGTCGGCGAGCGCGGCCGCTCCGGCCTCCGTCCGGCCCTGGCCTCGCCCCGGGCGCCGTACTTGGCGGAGACGGGGGACCCGCGCGAGGGCCTGCGGGGCGCGCCCCGGTCGGTGAACGCGGCGATCCGCCGGGCGGTCGCGGCGAGCGCCCGGGCCTGGGCCGGGGGGAGGGCGGCCCCCGCAACCAGCAGACAGAGGGCCCACAGCGCGCCCCGGTGACCGCCGTCCGCCAGGGTCACCGGGTGCTCGGCGCACCGGCCGAGGCGCCGAGCTCCGCCCGCAGCGCCCGCGTGGGTGCGCCGGTACGGCGGGAGGAGGTGGCCATCGCCGCGAACCCGGGCGCCGGCGCGTCGTCCTCACGGCTGCTCATCGCCGTACCTCGCCGTACCTCGCTAGGCGGTGGATTCCCGTCATGGCCGAGGAAGCCAGGAACCCCGCTTGTCAACGGCATGGGTGGGAGTCGGGAAAGAGCTGTGAACGCGCCGGAAGTCGAAGTCGACCGGAATCGACCGGATCACATGGCCGGAACACGGTCGTGCAGGACCCGTTGGTACAGCCGACAGTCCCGCCATTCCCCATTGATGTGCAAATAGCTCGGCGCCATGCCTATCGAGGCGAATCCGCTTTTCTCCAGCACGCGTTGCGAGCCCACGTTGTCGATGAGCGTGGACGCCTCGATCCGGTGCAACCCCACCAGGTCCCGCGCGCCGCGGCAGACCCGCTCCACGGCGGCGCTGGCCAGCCCGCGGTTCTGACGGTCGGCGGCGACCCAGTAGCCGACAAAGGCGCTGCAGAAAGGTCCGAGGGAGATTCCGGACAGGGTCACGGCGCCCACGATCCGCCCGTCGTTCGCCTGGAGGACCCAGGGCACCACACTCCCCTCGGCGAAATCGCGCAGCAGCCCCTCGACGCGTTCCGTCTGGCCCTCGACGGTGAAGAAGGATTCGGGTCTTTCCGGCTCCCACGGTTCGAGGTGTTTCCGGTTCTCCACATATGCGGCACAAAGCGCCGGCGCATCACCCTGGGCGAGCGGACGCAGAATCACACCGTCGGATATCTCGTGTATTTCCTGGGGTTCGATATACATGCGCGCACCCTAGCCCCGGCTGTTATGCCCAGGACACCGTCATGCCGTAAGCAGGGAAGGATCTTTCTTCCACTTGAGCATCTTGTCGAAGCTGACCACCGTTCCACCCCTGCCCGGCTTGTCGCCGATGTGCACATGATCGGCGAGTTCCCGGATCAGCCACAGGCCTCGGCCGTGCTCGGCGTCCGCGCGGGCGGGCCTGAGGCCCTGGGCGCAGGCGAACCCCGGGCCCGAGTCGATCACTTCGATCCGGCACTTCTCGCCGTCCAGGTACGCGGTCACCCGGTACGCCTCCGACGAACCGCCGCGCGTCGCGTCCCCGCCGTGCTCCACGGCGTTCGCACAGGCCTCGGTCAGCGCCACGGAAAGGTCGTACGAGATGTCGGGGTCGACGCCCGCGGTCTCCATCGTGCCGAGTAACAACCGCCGGGCGAGCGGAACGCTCGCGGCCTCACGCCGCAGATGGAGTGACCACCAGATGCTCATGCTCCAGCCTCCTGGCCGCGGCTCGACATACCGTTACCTATTGCCGCCCGTACCGGTGTGTAAGCACACCGTTGGCGTGACGCCGCCCATACGGCCGATGTGTCCGGAAAGGAATCGGTGTATGGGGATCTTGGGGACCTGCCGCCCGGGGCATGGCGGCCCGGTGGGATGATGAACGCGCCATGACTGCCCCCCACCCACGCACGGCGCACTCCGGAGGCGAACTCCGGATCCTGCGGGCCGCGGTGTTCGCCGCGGTCTGCGTCGTGCTGGCCGCGGCCGGGCACACACTGGCCTCCTGTGCGACCGTCCCGCTGTGGACGCTCGGCGCGGGATTCCTGGGCGCCCTGCTGCTGGTGGCGCCGCTCGCCGGGCGGGCGCGCTCACTGCCCCGGATCGTGGCACTGCTCGCGCTCGGCCAGATCGCGCTGCACACGCTGTTCGGGCTGGGCCAGCACGGCACGGCCGCCATGACCTCCGGCGCGATGTCCATGGACGCCACGCACGACGCGGCCCTGGTCCAGCGGGCCGCACGGCTCGTGTGCGGCACCGGTGCCGCGGCGATCAGCCCGGCCCACGCCTTCAAGCTCCTCACCGACGCGCATCTCATCGGCGGCGCGAACGAAGACATGAGCGGCATGAAGGGCATGAACGGCATGGACTCCATGCCGCACGCGGGGGACGCCGCCGGCTCCTCGGTGTCGCTGCTGCCGTCCTTGCCGATGGTGCTCGGCCACGTGTTCGCGGCGGTCGCCGTCGGCTGGCTGCTGCGCCGAGGCGATCTGGCCCTGCTGCGCCTGATCGAGCTGTCGGCGCACGGAGTCGCCGAGGGGGCGCTCGTACGTTCCCTGCGCGGGGCGCTGGCGCTGGTGCGTGCACTGTGCGCCGGGCTCCCGGCCGCACCCCAGCCGGGTCCGCGTCCGCGGCGTACCGCCGAGGACGAGGCACCCGCCCCGCACACGACCGCACTCCAACACACGGTGATCCGGCGCGGCCCGCCCGCCGCCGTGCTCGTTCTCGCTGCCTGACGCGACGCGACGACCCATCACTCCACCCGGAACCGGGACGGAGGGGCCGGCCGCCGTCGTGCGGCACGCGCGTGCGCACGTCCTCGTGCCCCGCGCCCCTCCTTCTCTCACCGGAACCACCCGAAGTGGAGTGCTCTCTGCCATGAAGGCTTCTCGTATCGCCGCCGCCGCTGCCGTCGCCGGCTCGGCCGTCCTCGTCCTTTCCGGCCCCGCGTTCGCGCACGTCTCCGTACAGCCCGAGGGCACGGCCGCCAAGGGCGGCTACGCGGTCGTCGACTTCAAAGTCCCCAACGAGCGCGACAACGCCTCGACCACCCAGCTGGAGGTCAACTTCCCGGCCGACCACCCGCTGGCCTCGGTGATGCCGACGCCGATCGCCGGCTGGAGCGTGAAGGTCACCAAGTCCAAGCTGGACAAGCCGCTGGAGATGCACGGCGAGAAGATCGGCGAGGCCGTCACCAAGGTCACCTGGACCGCCGAGGGCAAGGGCATCGAACCGGGCTTCTTCCAGAAGTTCCCGCTCTCCGTCGGCCCGCTGCCCGAGGACGCCGACGAACTCGTCTTCAAGGCCGTCCAGACGTACTCCGACAAGGAGGTCGTGCGCTGGATCGAGGTCCAGCAGGACGGCCAGGAGGAGCCGGAAAACCCGGCCCCGGTGCTGGAGCTGGCGGCCGCCTCCTCGGACGAGCACTCCCACGGCTCCGCGAAGGCCGAGGACGCCGCGGACAAGAGCGACAAGGCCGACAAGAGCGAGACCGCGGCCGCCTCCGACTCCTCCGGCGGCAGCGACACCACGGCGCGTGTGCTCGGCGTGGTGGGCATCGTCGTCGGCGCGGCGGGTGTCGCGTACGGCGTGATCGCCGGTCGTCGGCGGTCGAACGCCTGAGCCCCTCGCCCGGACCGCGCACCCGGGGTCGTGCGACGCTTGCGTACGACCCCGGTGCGCGCCGGAGTAATCACATCTGGGACATTTCTCTATGCGCAAGAAGACGTTCGCCGCGGCCGCGCTGCTCGCCGCCGCCACCCTGACCCTCTCCGCCTGCGGCAGCGGTGACGACGGCAAGTCGCCCGTCTCCGTGGTCTCCGAGGAGTCCGGCTCGGACAAGTCCGCGACCCTCCTCGACCAGCCGTTCGAGAAGCCGGACCTGGTCCTGACCGACACACACGGCAAGAAGTACGACCTCCGCGCGCAGACCAAGGGCCGGCCGACGCTGGTCTACTTCGGCTACACGCACTGCCCCGACGTCTGCCCGCTGACCATGAACAACATCGCGGTCGCCAAGAAGGCGCTGCCCAAGGCCGAACAGGACAAGCTGCGGGTCGTGTTCGTCACCACCGACCCGGCGCGCGACACGCCCGCCGAGCTCGGCAAGTGGCTCAACGGCATCGACCCCCAGTTCATCGGCCTCACCGGCGACTTCGCGACCATCCAGGCCGGCGCCCGCTCCCTCGGCATCACCATCGAGCCGACGAAGAAGGACAAGAACGGCAAGATCGTCTCCGTCCACGGCACCCAGGTCGTCGCCTTCTCCCCGAAGACCGACGGGGGCTACCTCCTCTACGGCGAGGACGCCAAGGTGGACGACTACACCAAGGACCTCCCCGAGATCATCAAGGGAGCCAACCCGTGAGGCGTCTCGCCGTCCCCGCCGTGGCACTGGCCGGCGCGCTCGCCCTCGCGGGCTGCGGCGGCTCGGACTCCGCGGCGGCCGACCTGTCCGTCGCCGCCTCCTACATGCCGCAGCCCGTCTCCGCCGACATGGCGGCCGGCTTCCTGACGATCACCAACGAGGGCGGCACGAAGGACGAGCTGACCTCGGTCACCAGTGACGCGGCCGGCGAGGTCACCATGCACGACACCGTGAACGGAGCCATGGCGGAGGTCACCTCCTTCCCCGTCCCCGCGCACGGTCAACTCGTCTTCAAAAGCGGCGGCAACCATCTGATGTTCGAGAAGCTGAAGCGCAAGCCGCGACAGGGCGACACGATCGCGCTGAAGCTCACGTTCGCCAAGTCCGGGCCCCTCACCGTCGAGATGCCGGTGAAGTCCGCCACGTACAACCCGTCGACCGGACACTGAGGGAGGGACCATCTTGACGCGGACCATCACCCCCCGCTGGCGCACGCTGGTGCTGCTGTTCCTGGCCGTCGCCGGCGCGCTGTTGGCCGGCGCCGGGCCGGCCTCCGCGCACGCCGCGCTGACCGGCAGCGACCCCGCACAGGGGGTGGTGGTCAAGAAGGCGCCCACCCAGGTGTCGCTGACCTTCTCCGAGAAGGTCGCGATGAACGACGACTCGCTGCGCGTCCTCGACCCCAAGGGCAAGCGGGTCGACACCGGCAAGCCGTCCGAGGTGACCGGCACGACCTACGCCGTGCAGCTCAAGAGCGGCCTGGACAAGGGCACGTACACCGTCGCGTACCAGGTGGTCTCGGCGGACAGCCACCCCGTCTCCGGCGCGTACACCTTCTCCGTCGGCGCCCCCTCCCTGACCAGCGTCTCGGTCTCCGACCAGACGGCAGACGGCGGCGTCGTCGGGTGGCTGTACGGGTTCGGACGCTACGTCTCCTACGCCGGCTTCATCGTGCTCACCGGCGGCGCCGCCTTCGTGCTGGCCTGCTGGCAGCGCGGATCCGGGGTGCGGGCGGTGCAGCGGCTCGTCGTCGGCGGCTGGCTCGCGCTCACCGCGGCCACGCTCTGGCTGCTGCTCCTGCGCGGTGCCTACACCACCTCCGGGAAGTTCGCCGACGTCCTCGACCTGGATCTGCTCGGCCAGGTGCTGCAGACCAAGACCGGCGCCGCGCTGGTCTCCCGGCTGCTGCTGCTCGCCGCGGCCGCCCTGTTCATCGCCGTGCTCTTCGGGGCGTACGCCCGCCCGTCTCCCACCACCAGCCTGAACGACGACGCTTCGCGCCGACAGCATGATTCAAGCGAGGACGAGAAGAAGCGCGACCTGGCCTTCGGGCTCGCGATCGGCGGGACCGTGGTCGCCGCAGGGCTCGCGGCGAGCTGGGCGATGGCCGAGCACGCCTCGACCGGTCTGCAGCCGGGCATCGCCATGCCGGTCGACGTGATCCACCTGCTGGCGGTCGCCACCTGGCTCGGCGGTCTCGTCGCCCTCCTCGTCTCGCTGTACCGGGCGCCCGCCGAGACACCGATCGAGGCCACTGCCGTACGCCGCTTCTCACGCGTCGCCTTCACCTCCGTACTCACCCTGGTCGCCACCGGCACCTACCAGGCGTGGCGCCAGCTCGGCTCCTGGTCGGCCTTCACCGACACCTGGTACGGACAGCTGCTGCTCATCAAGATCGGGCTGGTGGTGCTGCTGGTCGGCATCGCGTGGATCTCGCGGCGCTGGACGGGACGGCTCGCGAACGCGGCCGCCACGGCGACCGAGGTCGAGCAGCCCAAGAAGGAGCACGTGACCGCTCCCGCCCGGGCCGGGGACGCCGACCGTGCGGAAGGATCCGGTGAATCCGAGCGGGCCGCCCAGCTCGCCCGGCAGCAGGCCGCGATCGACACCGCGCGGCAGAAGCAGCTGCGGGAAGCCGACCCGAACCGCTCCGGACTGCGCCGCTCGGTGTTCGCGGAGGCCGGCGTGGCGGTCGTCCTGCTGGCCGTCGCCACCGTGCTGACGCAGACCGAGCCGGGGCGCACCGAGCAGGAGGCCAAGGCCGCCACGTCCTCGTCTTCCTCGTCGTCCTCCTCCTCGTCCACGCCGTCCTCGTCGTCGGGGGCGCTCACCCTGGACATGCCGTTCGACACGGGCGGCACCGACGGCAAGGGCCTCGTACGTCTCGACTTCGACCCCGCGCGCGTGGGCGGCAACGAAATGCACGTCTACGTCCAGCGGCCCAACGGCCGGGCCTTCGACATCCCGGAGGTGAAGGTCTCCTTCACCCTCGAAGCCAAGAAGATCGGGCCACTTCCGGTGACCCCCGACCACATCGCCACCGGGCACTGGGCGGCGACCGAGGTGCAGATCCCCATGGCCGGCGAATGGAAGATCGCCGTGACCGTGCGCACCTCCGACATCGACCAGGCGACCGTCTCCAAGAACGCGCAGATCGGCTGAACCGCACCATGGCTGACCAGTCCACCCCGTCCGAAGTGATCGACCCCGGGAAGTCCGCTGCCGAAGGCGGCGCCTTGCCAGGGGGTATTTCGCGGCGGGCACTGCTCGGCACCGCCGGTGCGACCGGGCTCGTGCTCGGTGCGGCGGGCGGGGCCGCGGGGTACGCGGCCGCGCCCGCCCAGGCCGCCCCGCTGTCCTCGGTCGGCGCAGGGCGGGCGATGTTTCACGGGAAACATCAGCCCGGCATCACCGAGGGCCTCCAGGCCCGTGGCCATCTCGTCGCCTTCGACCTGGCGGCGGGCGCGGGCCGCAAGGAGGCCGCCGCGCTGCTGCGCCGCTGGTCGACGACGGCCGAGCGGCTGATGGCGGGCGAGGCCGCCGCGCACGACGACACGGACGTGGCCCGGGACGCCGGCCCCTCCTCGCTGACGATCACCTTCGGCTTCGGCCACAGCTTCTTCGCGCGGACCGGCCTGGAGAAGCAGCGCCCGGTCTCCCTCGACCCGCTGCCCGACTTCTCCTCCGACCGGCTCGACAGGGCGCGCAGCAACGGCGACCTGTGGGTGCAGATCGGTGCCGACGACGCCCTGGTCGCCTTCCACGCGCTGCGCGCGATCCAGAAGGACGCCGGCGCCGCGGCCCGCGTCCGCTGGCAGATGAACGGCTTCAACCGCACCCCGGGCGCCACCGCCCACCCCATGACGGCCCGCAATCTGATGGGCCAGCTCGACGGCACCCGCAATCCGAAGCCGGCCGAGTCCGACTTCGACCGGCGCATCTTCGTCCCGGCGTCCGGCTCGAAGGACCCGGCCTGGATGGCGAACGGCTCCTACGCGGTCGTACGCCGGATCCGCATGCTCCTGGACGACTGGGAGAAGCTGTCGGTCAAGGCCCAGGAGGACGTCATCGGGCGCCGCAAGTCCGACGGGGCGCCGCTGTCCGGGGGCACCGAGACGACCGCGATGGATCTGGAGAAGACCGACGCCCACGGCAATTACGTCGTGCCGATCAACGCGCACGCCCGGATCACCCGGCCCGACCAGAACGGGGGCGCGGCCATGCTGCGGCGGCCGTTCTCCTACCACGACGGCATCGACGCGGCCGGGGTGCCCGACGCCGGGCTCCTCTTCGTCTGCTGGCAGGCCGACCCGCTGCGCGGCTTCGTGCCGGTGCAGCGCAAGCTCGACCGGGGGGACGCACTGTCGACGTACATACGGCACGAGGCGAGCGGACTGTTCGCGGTGCCGGGCGGCGCGGCGACGGGAGAGTACGTCGGGCAGCGGCTGCTGGAGGGCTGAGGGGAGCGGATTTCACTCAGGGGAGGGGCTGTCGTGAGACACCTCAGCCACATTCCGGAACGGCCATTAGGGTGAGGACATGCCAGCGAGCTATGCGTATCTCGGCCCCGAGGGCACCTTCACCGAGGTCGCCCTGCGCACGCTTCCGGAGACGGCGACCCGGGAGCTGATCCCGTACGTATCGGTGCAGTCCGCCCTGGACGCGGTGCGCGGCGGCGAGGCGGAGGCCGCGTTCGTGCCGATCGAGAACTCCGTCGAGGGCGGCATCACGACCACCCTGGACGAACTGGTCGCCGGCGAACCGCTGATGATCTACCGCGAGGTGCTGCTGTCCATCACCTTCGCGCTGCTGGTGCGGCCCGGCACCAAGCTGACGGACATCAAGACGGTCACCGCCCACCCGGCCGCCCAGCCGCAGGTCCGCAACTGGCTCAAAGCAAACCTCCCGGACGCCCTCTGGGAGTCGGCCGCCTCGAACGCGGACGGCGCCCGCCTGGTCCAGGAGGGCCGGTACGACGCCGCCTTCGCGGGCGAGTTCGCCGCGGCCCGGTACGGCCTGGTGCCCCTGGAGACCGGCATCCACGACGCCGAGAACGCGCAGACACGGTTCGTGCTGGTGGGTCGGCCCGCCCGGCCCGCGGCCCCGACCGGCGCGGACAAGACCTCCGTCGTGCTGTGGCAGCGCGACGACCACCCCGGCGGGCTGCGCGACCTGCTCGGCGAGTTCGGCGCCCGGGGCATCAACCTGATGCTGCTCCAGTCCCGGCCCACCGGTGCCGGTATCGGCAACTACTGCTTCTGCATCGACGCCGAGGGGCATATCTCCGACCGTCGGATGGCCGAGGCCCTGATGGGTCTGAAGCGCATCTGTCTGCAGGTACGGTTCCTCGGTTCGTACCCGCGTGCGGACATCGAGCCGGGTGAGGCCCGGCCCACGCTGACGGGGACCTCGGACCAGGAGTTCGTGGCCGCGGCGGACTGGGTGGCGCGCTGCCAGGACGGCCGTTTCTAGCCAGTCCTACCTGCACACCATCGTTATCCACAGGAGTTATCCACAGGCGCTCATCTCGACCTGGGGACAAGTCGACAACAACGTGCCACACAGTCGACAAATCGCCCTGCGGCCCACAGATGGGGTCGCCGGCGCTCGCCTCACCCTTCGTCCACCTGTTTCCTTCGGTTCATCTTTTGGGGCGACCCATTTCCACCCGAAAGTAGGTGTCGCACCGGTTTGCACCGGGAATTCTTCCGCGCGGTCGACCGTTCCGGAGTGATCAATTCCGGTGTCCACAGGTCTTCCACACAGCCTGTGGATAACTCTTCCGAGGGTGCGGACTCCTGTGGACAACCCAGCCCCCAAGTCCCGCTCTCCACAAGGGATTCGAGTCAACCCGGCGCCTCCCGCTTGCCCCGTCCCAGGGAGTGAGACACTTTTCCTTGACACACGCGGCAATTCCGTCATAACTGAACGTAATTCTCATTTCGCCACTGTTCGGAATGGTGGGTCGTAGGTGCCAACCGTGCACCGGTAGCCTTGAGCATGTGATTGACCTTCGCCTGCTTCGTGAGGACCCCGACCGTGTGCGCGCGTCCCAGCGCGCCCGTGGAGAGGACGTCGCGCTCGTCGACGCCCTCCTGTCTGCCGACGAGCGGCGCAGGTCGTCCGGCGTCCGCTTCGACGAGCTGCGCGCCGAGCAGAGGCAGCTCGGCAAGCTCATCCCCAAGGCCCCCGCGGACGAGAAGGCCGAGCTGCTCAAGCGCGCCGAGCAGCTCAAGGCCGACGTGAAGGCCGCCGACGCCGAGCGCGACGCGGCCGACACCGAGACCCAGGAGCTGCTGCTCCGGCTCGGCAACCTCGTCCACCCCGACGTGCCCGTCGGCGGCGAGGAGGACTTCGCCACCCTGGAGACGCACGGCACGATCCGCGACTTCGCCGCCGAGGGCTTCGAGCCCAAGGACCACCTGGAGCTCGGCCGGCTGCTCGGCGCGATCGACGTCGAGCGCGGCGCCAAGGTCTCCGGCTCGCGCTTCTACTTCCTCACCGGCGTCGGCGCCCTGCTGGAGCTGGCCCTGGTGAACGCGGCGATCGCCCAGGCGACGGCCGCCGGCTTCACGCCGATGCTGACCCCGGCGCTGGTCCGCCCCCAGTCGATGGCGGGCACCGGCTTCCTCGGCCAGGCGGCCCAGGACGTCTACCACCTCGACAAGGACGACCTGTACCTGGTCGGCACGTCCGAGGTGCCGCTGGCGGCCTACCACATGGACGAGATCATCGAGGCGGACCGCCTCCCGCTGCGCTACGCGGGCTTCTCGCCCTGCTTCCGCCGCGAGGCCGGCTCGCACGGCAAGGACACCAAGGGCATCTTCCGCGTCCACCAGTTCGACAAGGTCGAGATGTTCTCCTACGTCTCCCCCGAGGACTCGCAGGCCGAGCACCAGCGCCTGCTGGACTGGGAGAAGCAGTGGCTGACCTCGCTGGAGCTGCCGTACCGCGTCATCGACGTCGCCACGGGTGACCTCGGCGCCTCGGCCTCCCGCAAGTTCGACTGCGAGGCCTGGATCCCGACCCAGGGCAAGTACCGCGAGCTGACCTCGACCTCGGACTGCACCGAGTTCCAGTCCCGCCGCCTGTCGATCCGCGTCCGCGAGGGCAAGCAGGTCCGCCCGCTGGCGACGCTGAACGGCACGCTGTGCGCCGTACCGCGCACGATCGTGGCGATCCTGGAGAACCACCAGCAGGCCGACGGCTCCGTGCGGGTGCCCGAGGTGCTGCGTCCGTACCTCGGCGGCCGGGAGGTCCTGGAGCCGGTCGCCAAGTGAGCGCCGGCCTCCCGTACCGACTGATCGCCACCGACCTCGACGGAACGCTCCTGCGTTCCGACGAGTCGGTCTCGCGGCGCACCCGTGACGCGCTCGCCGCGGCCACCGCGGCGGGCGCGGCCCACATCGTGGTCACCGGGCGCGCCGTCCCGTGGACCCGGCACATCCTCGACGACATCGGCTACCAGGGTCTCGCCGTGTGCGGTCAGGGCGCGCAGGTGTACGACGCCGGAGAGCACCGGCTGCTGACCTCGGTCACCCTGGACCGGCAGCTGGCGGGCATCGCCCTGGCCAAGATCGAGGCCGAGGTGGGGCGGCTGCACCTGGCGGCGAGCCGCGACGGGCTGGACGGCGAGGTGCTGGTGGGGCCCGGCTACGGGGTCACCGGGAAGCTCCCGGCGACCCCGTTCACGGACGTGTCGGACCTCTGGGCCGCGCCGCTGAACAAGATCTACATACAGCACCCGGGGCTCTCGGACGACGAGCTGGCCGAGGCGGCCCGGCAGGCCGCGGGTGGTTTCGTCACGGTCGCGATGGCGGGCGAGGGCATCGTCGAGCTGCTGCCGCTGGGGCTGTCCAAGGCGACGGGGCTGTCCCTGGCGGCCCGGCGGCTCGGGCTGAAGGCGGCCGACACGATCGCCTTCGGCGACATGCCGAACGACATCCCGATGTTCGCCTGGGCGGCGCGGGGCGTGGCGATGGCGGGCGCCCACGAGGAGCTGAAGGCCGTGGCGGACGAGGTGACGTCCTCGAACGAGGAGGACGGCATCGCGGTGGTACTGGAACGGTTGCTGGGCTAGGCCCAAGGCTTCGGGTGCCTCTCGACGCACCCCGGCCCTACAGACCGGCCCAGTACCGGTGACAACGTCTCGCGGAGGATGCACGGATCGAACGTGCGCGGGGTTGCCCCCGACCACGGCTTAGCAAGCCGGTGCCTTACCACTCGGCCAATCCTCCGGGTGGGCGGCCCACGCGAGAGCGACATCGCGTGCTCGAAGCGGCCGCCCCGGGCAGCTCCCCGTGCGGGGACTCCGCAGTGGGGTAACTACACCGGAGTCCGCCGCGGGCTGCCCTGACGGGAGCTGGACGTACTGTCGTGCATGGACATCGTCCGGCTCCTCTCCCAGAATGTGGCGCCGGTTCCCCGACCGGCGGTGTGAACACAACCACTGTGCCGGTGCGCCGAGTTGGACGCCACTGATTTACCGAGCGCCGTCGCCTGCGGTGGCGATGACGGCACGGGAACGGCAGGACCGCACAGGCCGGGCTGGGCAAGGCCGCCGACATGAACGGGGTGGCGAAGCTCGTCCAATCCGTCACCGAGTGCGATGGCTTCGGCCGGGACAAGGAGGACACTTTCGCCGACATCGACGGTGACTACGCTGACGACGCTGCCTTGACTGCCCGGACAGAAGCCACCAACAAGGCCTTCTCCATCAAGGACCGCGCATGGCCGCCTACAAGAAGTACCAGCGGTCGGACGGTGACACGGACACCCGCTACTTCGTCGGCCAGAATTTCGCGGTCCGGCTCAACGGCCGCAGCCACGAGGAAGAGGCGCTCGTTCGGGCCGGCACGCTGGGGATCAACTGCTCGCCCAACTTCGTCCCGCCGACCGGGTTCCGCAACGAGCCGGCCCAGGTCGACGGCTGCGTCCTCACCGACTACGTCGGCTGAGTCACCGGCGGCGCCACCTGCGCCGACGCGCCTTGCCGAAGAACCATCCCGCGGGCGGCTCGTCCGAGCGCCACGGCTGCGGCTTCGGCGACTCGGCGCGCCAGCGGGCGGCGAGCATCCGGGCACGGGCGGACGGCTCGGTCGTCCCGGCGGACCGTATGAAGTCCTCGTCCAGGACGACCGCGTCCCATTCGTCGTACGGCAGCGCCTCGTCGGACATGTCCGTGCCTCCCAGCGGTGCATCCCTGGAGCCAGTGTGCCCCGCCGGGGGTGAAGCCCCCGTCAAGGGCGATCCACGTCAAGAGCGGTCCTCCGTCTGGAGCGGGCCCCGCCCAGAGCGGGGCCCGGTCCAAAACCGGACCCCGTCGGGCCCGGCGGCGTGCCTACTCCTCGCCCGCCAGCGTGAGCGACCGCAACTTCTGTCCCGCGTACCAGGTGGCCAGCACGGTGACCGCCACCAGCAGGATCGTCGCCGTCGTCAGCCCGACGTCGGAGGTCACCAGGTCCCCGCCGGCGACCTTGTGGGCCACGGCCAGCGCCCACTGCTGGACGCTCAGCGTGCGCGCGCCGGGCACCAGGGAACCGAACAGGGCCTCCCAGACGAGCGCGTAGACGAGACCGAAGACCACGGCGTGCCGGGACACCGTGCCCAGGAGCAGGAACAGCGCCGCGTAGGCGATGGAGGCGACCAGCGCGGCCACCGTGTAGGCGACGGCGATCTGCTGGCCGTTGCCGTTCAGGATCAGGCCGGCGATCAGGGTCGGCACCGCCGAGAACACCATGGTCACCGCGATGGCCACGATCAGCTTGGTGAAGATGATCGTGGGCCGCTTCAGCGGCTTGGAGAGCAGGTAGACCACGGAGCCGTCGTCGATCTCCGGACCGATCGCGCCGGTGCCGGCGATGACGCCGATGATCGGCACCATGGTGGCCAGCGCGAAGCCGCCCAGCACGTCCGACGCCGTCTGGTCGTCGGCGCCCGCGAGGGCGCGCACGGCCAGGGAGATCACGATCAGCAGCAGCGGCAGCGCGCCGAGGATGAGGGCCCGGCGCCGGCCGAGCAGGGCCCGGTAGGTGAGCCGGGCGACAGTGGGGTCGTACATCTTCGGCCTCCTACGCCGCGACCAGATACGAGAACACGGATTCGAGGGACTCGTCGGACGGCGAGACCGTGAGCAGCCGGATGCCGTGGTCGCGGGCGACCCGGGGCAGCAGGGTCGTGAACCGGCCGAAGTCGACGGCCTGGACCCGCAGCGCGCCCTCCGTCAGGTCGACCTCGATGCCGGAGGTCGACGGGTCGGCGATCAGCGCGGCCGCCAGTGCGCGGTCGTCGCTGGAGCGCACCAGGTAGCGGTGCGGGCGGTCGGTCATCAGACGGCGGATCCTGCGGAAGTCGCCGCTGGCCGCGTGCCGTCCGGCGACGACGACTTCGATGTGCCAGGCGAGCTGTTCGACCTCTTCGAGGATGTGGGAGGAGAACAGCACCGTGCGGCCCTCGTCCCCCATCCGCCGCAGCAGCTCCATGAGCTGCATGCGCTGGCGCGGGTCCATGCCGTTGAAGGGCTCGTCGAGCAGCAGCAGGGAGGGGTCGTGGACCAGCGCGGAAGCCATCTTCACGCGCTGCCGCATGCCCTTGGAGTACGTGGCGATCTTCCGGTCCTGCGCGTACTCCATCTCGACCGTGGCCAGGGCGCGTTGGGCGGCCTTGGCGCCCAGTCCGTGCAACTCGGCGTTGGCGACGACGAATTCGCGGCCGGTGAGGAAGTCGTACATCGCCTCGCGCTCGGGGACGACCCCGATGTGCTTGTAGATCGCCTCGTTGCGCCACACCGGCTGCCCGTCGAGGGTGACGGTGCCCGTGGAGGGGGCCAGGAAGCCGCCCATCATGTTGATCAGGGTGGACTTACCGGCGCCGTTGGGGCCGAGCAGGCCGGTGACGCCGGGGCCGATGGTCATGGTGATGTCGTTGACGGCGACCACGTTGCCGAACCAGCGGGAGACGTGGTCGATGGAGAGCGTGGTCACAGGCCCACCTTCCGGTAGCGGCGCATCAGAAGGCCGTAGCTGGCGGCGATCAGGCCCAGGACGAACAGCACGTACACCACGCCCTCGCCCTTGGTCGGGCCGATCGCTCCGGGGAAGGCGGAGGTGGCCCCGAGGAACGCGGACTGCAGGCCGTCGATGAGCGTGACCGGCGAGAAGAGGCCGATCCAGGGGATCACCTCGGAGCTGCCCTGGGTCTCGGCGATGCCCTGGAGGACCGAGACGGCGCCGTAGGAGATGGTCAGCACCGCGATGACGGCGGCGATGCCGAAGCCGCGACGCGGGGTGACCGAGGCGATGACCAGGCCGATGCCGGCGAAGAGCAGCGAGAGCAGTGCCACGGAGACCAGTCCCTGTGCGAATCCCTTGGTCTGGTCGGCGAAGTCGAGCTTGGCCAGCAGCGCGCCCACGTAGAGCACGAGCAGCGGGGCGGCGGTCAGGATGAACAGCGCCGAGGCCAGCGCCGCGTACTTGGCGCGTACGTAGTCGGCCGTCTCGATCGGCCGTGAGAAGTACAGCGGCACGGTCTTGAAGCGCAGGTCGCGCGAGACGGACTGGGGCGCCTGCGAGGCGATGTACAGGCTGATGACGGCCTGCATGACGATCGCGTAGCGGGTGTAGTCCAGCGGCAGGTCCTTGGCCTTGGTGGCGACCGCGACGGCGACCATGATGGCCGCGGGCACGCACATCACCACGAAGAGCAGCATCGGCAGCACCTTGGACTTGACCGAGCGGCCGAGGCCGTAGGCGCCGCGCAGGGACTGCGAGTAGAGGGACCGGCGGGCGTAGGCACGGCCCAGGCGCGGGCCGTCGTACGTGCGGTAGCCGATGTTGTGGATCCGGGTCTGGTCACCGGCCGGAGTCGCTACGGGGTGCTCAACCGCCATGGCCGACCGCCTCCTTCCGCTGCTCGTCGCTGTCCCGGAAGACCTCCGAGATGTGGTGCCTGCGCTGTTCCATGCGCACCAGGCCGAGGCCCAGGTCGGCGACGACGTCGCGGACGACGTCGTACGTCTGCTCGTCGGGGGCGGTGAGCAGCAGGACGTGTCCGGCGCCGGGCAGGCCGGTGCCGTCGTCGTGGGTGCTCACCCCGCGCGCGTGGAGCGCGTCGCGCACCGCGCGGGTGCCGTCGGGGTGCTCGTCGGTGTCGGTGACCTCGATCGCGAGCGTGGCCGTGGTCTGCGTGAAGTCACGGGTGGAGCTGGAGCGCAGGAGCTTGCCGCCGTCGATGACGACGACGTGGTCGCAGGTGCGTTCCAGTTCGCCCAGCAGGTGCGAGGTGACCAGGACCGAGATGCCGAAGTCGGTGTGGATCCGGCGGATCAGACCGAGCATCTCGTCGCGGCCGACCGGGTCGAGGCCGTTGGTCGGCTCGTCCAGGAAGACCACCTGCGGGTCGTGGACCAGCGCCTGGGCGAGCTTCACGCGCTGCTTCATGCCCGTCGAGTAGCCGCCGATGGGGCGGTAGCGCTCCTCGTACAGGCCGACGTGGCGCAGCGTGTCGGCGGTGCGCTCGCGCGCGGCGGTGGGCGGCAGGCCGGACATGCGCGCCATGTGCACGACGAACTCGGTGGCCGAGACGTCGGGCGGCAGGCAGTCGTGCTCCGGCATGTAGCCCACCCGCTCGCGGATGGCGGCGCCCTTGGTGGCCACGTCGAGGCCGAGCACCTCGGCGCGGCCCTCGGAGGCGGGGGACAGACCCAGCAGGATCTTGATCAGTGTGGACTTGCCGGCTCCGTTGGCACCCACGAGCCCCGTCACGCCGGGTCCCACGTCCACGGAGAGCCGGTCAAGCGCGGTCACCCGGGGGAACCGCTTGCTCAGGCTTTCGGTCGCGATCACAGTCACGTCTTCGACGGTAGTGAAACGCGCCACGGGGGTCGTCAGACCGCAGAGCCGTCTTGACATCAGACTTCAGACGTACGGGGCCCTACGGGATCCCCTGCCTGAGAGTTATCCACAGCCATGATCCCGCCTATTGACGCCACCTCTAACAACTGTCACATTCGCCAGTGTCAAGTTACGGACGCGTACCGCAGTCAACGGGACGGGGCGGCATGACGACGGCAGTGAACAGCGAACTCTCCGTGGAGCTGCGGGGGTTCAGGCGGGTCCAGCGCCTCGCCTACGAGTGCGCGGAGGCGGTCGCGGCACGGTTGGAGCCGGGTGTGACCGAGCGCGAGGCGGCGCGCATGCAGCGCGAGTGGCTGCGCGAGAGAGGGGTCAGGGACTGGTTCCACCTGCCCTTCGCCTGGTTCGGGGACCGCACGGCGTTCGTGAACTTCCGCGTGCCGCTCCAGTTCTTCCCGACCAACCGGCGGCTGGAGCCCGGGATGCCGTTCATCCTGGACATGGCCCCGGTGTACGAGGGATACACGGCGGACATCGGCTACTCGGGCTCGCTCGGCCTCAACCCGGTGCAGGACCGGCTGATGGCCGACCTGGAGGCGCACCGTGAGCTGATCCTGCGGGAGGTGCGCGAGAAGCGCCCGCTGCGCGAGATCTACGAGGACGTGGACCGCCTCATGGTCCGCCAGGGGTACGCCAACCGGCACCGCGCCTACCCGTTCGGCGTGATCGCGCACAAGGTGGACCGGGTGCCGCAGCGCCGCCGGTCGCCGCACCTGTTCGGGTTCGGCACGCAGTCCCTGAAGGGGCTGGCGTCCGACGCGCTGCACGGTCACCGCGAGGGCTGGTCACCCCTGTGGTCCCCGTACCGCTTCTCCGACCACCCGCCGAGGCCGGGCCTGTGGGCGGTGGAACCCCACCTGGGCTTCCGGGGTACGGGCGCGAAGTTCGAGGAGATCCTGGTCGTCACCGACTCCCGGGACCCCGAGCAGAGCGCCTTCTGGCTGGACGACGATCTGCCGCACGTGCGGCGCTGGGCGGAGGACAAGTGACGACGCTGAAGGGCGCGCGGGAGCGCCGGGTGCGCACGGGCGGGGTCGAGCTGTGCGTGGCGGAACTGGGGGACCCGACCCGGCCGACGGTGGTGCTGGTGCACGGCTACCCGGACAGCAAGGAGGTGTGGTCGGAGGTCGCCGTCCGCCTCGCCGAGCAGTGCGGATTCCATGTCGTGCTGTACGACGTCCGGGGCCACGGCCGCTCGACGGCGCCCAAGCCGCTGCGCGGCGGCTTCACCCTGGCGAAGCTCACCGACGACTTCCTGGCGGTCGTGGACGCGGTGAGCCCGGACCGGCCGGTGCACCTGGTGGGGCACGACTGGGGCTCGGTGCAGGCGTGGGAGTTCGTCACGGTCAAGCGCACCGAGGGCCGGATCGCCTCGTTCACCTCGATGTCCGGCCCGTCCCTGGACCACTTCGGTCACTGGATCAACGCGCGCGTGAAGCGGCCGACGCCCCGCCGGGTGGGCCAGCTCCTCGGTCAGGGCGCCAAGTCCTGGTACGTGTACCTCCTGCACACGCCGGTCCTGCCGGAACTGGCCTGGCGCGGCCCGCTCGGCAAGCGCTGGCCGAAGATCCTGGAGCGGATGGAGAAGGTCCCCGGCGACGCCTACCCGACTCCGTCGCTGGCCACGGACGCGGCGCACGGCGCCTGGCTGTACCGGGACAACGTACGGCCCCGGCTGCTCAGGCCGCGCGCCGACGCGTACGCGCACGCGCCCGTGCAGCTCATCACGCCCCTGGGCGACGCGTTCCTGTCGGAGAAGCTGTACGACGAGCTGGAGCGGTGGGCTCCGCAGCTGACCCGGCGCACCCTTCCGGCCAAGCACTGGATCCCGCGCTCGCGGCCCGACCAACTGACTTCCTGGATCAACGAGTTCGTGACCCAGGTGGAAGGCGGCCGTCCGGAGCCGGCCCGGCCCGCGGGCCGCTACGCCGACCGCTTCGGCGGGCAGCTCGTACTGGTCACCGGCGCGGGCAGCGGCATCGGGCGGGCGACGGCGTTCGCGTTCGCGGAGGCCGGTGCGCGCGTGGTGGCCGTCGACCGGGACGCCGAGTCCGCCAGGCGCACCGCCGAGCTGTCCCGCCTGCTCGGCGCGCCGGCGGCCTGGGCGGAGACCGTCGACGTCTCCGACGAGCAGGCCATGGAGAAGCTGGCCGACAAGGTGGCCGCGGAGTACGGCGTCGTGGACGTGCTGGTCAACAACGCCGGGATCGGCCTGTCGGGGTCGTTCTTCGCCACGACGTCCGACGACTGGCGCAAGGTCCTGGACGTCAACCTGTGGGGCGTCATCCACGGCTGCCGCCTCTTCGGCGGGCAGATGGCGGAGCGCGGGCAGGGCGGCCACATCGTCAACATCGCCTCGGCGGCCGCGTACCAGCCCTCCAAGGCCCTGCCCGCCTACAGCACGTCCAAGGCGGCGGTCCTGATGCTCACGGAGTGCCTGCGCGCCGAACTCGCCGGCCAGGGCATCGGCGTCTCCGCGGTCTGCCCCGGATTCGTCAACACCAACATCACCGCGACAGCTCGCTTCACGGGCGTGTCCGCGGAGGAGGAACGCCGCCGCCAGAAGCGCACGGCCCGCCTGTACGGGATGCGCAACTACCCGCCGGAGAAGGTCGCTTCCGCGATCCTCCGGGCGGTCGCCGACAACACACCCCTGGCCCCGGTGACCCCGGAAGCCCACGGTGCCCACTTCATGTCCCGCTTCCTGCCGGGGGTGTTGAGGGCGATCGCACGGGTGGACCCGAAGGTGTGAGAAGGGGGCGGGGGTCAGCGATCCCGCCCCGCCCCGCACCAACACCGGGCAAACCGACAGGAACACCACATGACCGACCCTCCGGCCCCCACACCGCCCTACCGCATCGAGGACCTGGCCCACCACGCCGCCACCACGGTGCGGAACATCCGCGCCTACCAGGACCGCGGTCTGCTCCCCCGCCCCGAACGCCGGGGCCGGGCCAACGTCTACTCCGACGCCCACATCACCCGCCTCCGCCAGATCGCCGACCTCCTCGACCGCGGCTACACCCTCGCCTCCATCAAGGAACTCCTGGAGGCCTGGGACACCGGCCGCGGCCTGGCCGGCGTGCTCGGGCTGGTCACCGAGGTCGAGGGCCCGTGGACCGACGAGGAGCCGTCCCGCGTCTCCCGCGCCGAACTGGGCGCCCGCTTCGGCGGCACCCCCGACGCCGCCGCCGTGGCCGAGGCGGTCGAGCTCGGCGTGCTGGAACCCGTCCCGGGAGACCCGGACTCCTTCCTCGTACCCAGCCCCCAAGAGCTGGCCGTGGCCGTGGAGTTGCACGCGTCGGGGGTCCCGCTCAGCGCGATCGCGGGCCACCTGCGGGAGTTGCGGGTCCAGGTGGAGCACATAGCCGCCCGTTTCCTGGAGTTCACCACCGAGCACGTCTTCGCCCGCTACCTCGACGGACCCCACCACCGCACCGACGCCGACGCGGCCGAAGCGGCCTCCCTCGTCCGCCGCCTGCGCCCCCTCGCGCAGCAGACCGTCGACGCCGAACTGGCCCGCGCGATGCGCCTGTTCGCCACCCGGCACCTGCGCCGGCAACTCGGCACGGGGGAGACGCCGGAATCGTTGGCACAGACCCGCTCCGTGCCGCTCCCGGCCGAGACAATGCACGCCGTGGAGAAGCTGGTTGGTCCCGGCCGGGCCGCCACATTCGTCACGCTGGCCACCGAACGGGAGGTACGCGCACGGACCTTGGACGACCTGGCGGCAACGCACCTCGGGCACAATGATCTTGACGAAACGCCCTGAACCACACACGACTTGTCCACAACCTCGTCAATTCCCCTGTGGATAACCGCACTTGGCTGTGGACCAAACCTCGGGGCCAAAATAATGTGCGTGATCCGCGTCTCTCCCGGCACCCTGGCGGGATGAACGAAAGACGCACCGTGACGGTGTCGAAGTACCTCTCGAAACACCTGCGCCACCAACCCGAACGCATCGGCCTCACCCTCGACGAGGGCGGCTGGGTGGAGATCGACACGCTGATGGCCGCGGCCGCCGCGCACGGGTTCCGCTTCACGCGCGCCGAGCTCGACCACGTGGTGGCCGCCAACGACAAGAAGCGGTTCGCGATCGAGGGCACCCGGATCCGCGCCAGCCAGGGCCACAGCGTCGAGGTCGACCTCGGCCTGCCCCCGGCGACCCCGCCGCCGTACCTCTACCACGGGACCGTGGCCCGCAGTCTGGACGCGATCCGCGCCGAGGGACTGCGGCCCATGAGCCGGCACGACGTGCACCTCTCGGCCGACCGCGAGACCGCGACCCGCGTCGGCGCCCGCCGCGGCCGCCCCGTCGTCCTCTGCGTCGACGCCGGTGCCATGCACCGCGACGGCCACGTCTTCCACGTCAGCGCGAACGGAGTGTGGCTGACGAAGGCCGTACCGCCCCGGTACCTGCGGTTCCCCGAGCCGCGCTGACCCTGCCCGGAGTGTGATCGCGACCACGCCGTGCCGGCGCATGCACGCCGCCGTGCCGCATCCGGGCCGCCGACCCACCGCACCCCGTGTCCGAGCGCCCGCGCACGGTGACCGTTTTCGCCCGATGCCGGGGCCTCCCCTTAGTCTCGATCGCATGAGTCTGCGCCTGAGCACCGTGATCCTCCCGTACCGCCGCTGGAACGAAGGCGGCCGTGCGGCCTGGATCCGCGCCGAGCAGCTCGGCTTCCACACCGCGTACACCTACGACCACCTGTCCTGGCGCAGCTTCCGCGACGGCCCGTGGTTCGGCGCGATCCCCACGCTGACCGCCGCCGCGGCCGCCACCGAGCGGCTTCGCCTCGGCACCCTCGTGACCTCGCCGAACTTCCGCCACCCGGTGACCCTCGCCAAGGAGCTGATCTCCCTCGACGACATCTCCGGCGGCCGCGTCACGCTGGGCATCGGCGCGGGCGGCACCGGCTTCGACTCCACAGCCCTGTTGAAGAGCGGCGAGGACCCCTGGACCCCGCGCGAGCGCGCCGACCGGCTCGCGGAGTTCGTGCCGCTGCTGGACCGGCTGCTGACCGAGGACTCCGTGTCGTCCGAGGGCACGTACTACTCGGCGCACGAGGCGCGCAACATACCGGGCTGCGTGCAGCGCCCCCGGCTGCCCTTCGCGGTGGCCGCCACCGGCCCGCGCGGGCTCAGGCTCGCCGCGCGGCACGGACAGGCGTGGGTGACCACCGGCGACCCCAGGCTCTACGAGAACGGCACGCCGGAGCAGTCGGTCCAGGCGCTGCGCGGACAGGCCGAGAAGCTCGCCGAGACCTGTGCCGCGCTCGGCCGGGACGTGAACGAGCTCGACAAGATCCTGCTCACCGGCTTCACCCCGGACCGGGGCCGACCGCTGGAGTCCCTGGACGCGTTCGTGGACTTCGCGGGCCGCCACCAGGAACTGGGCTTCACCGAGCTCGTGATCCACTGGCCGATCCCCGACTCGGACTTCGCCGCGGACGAGAAGGTCTTCGAGCAGATCGCCATGGAGGCTCCGGCGCAGCTGCGTTGACCCCCGCACGTACCCCCACACATCGGCGCGCGGCCGCCCTGTCTTAGGCCGCACGTCATCTGTGTCTCATCTGTGCGGTCTCCCGCACGGGCGTGCTGGCATATGCGCGAGAATGACCCGGTGACCTCAGCGACCCGAACGTTCGAGACCCCGGCCCCCGCCGTCCCGCCGCGACTGATCGCCACCGATCTGGACGGCACCCTGCTGCGCGACGACAAGTCGGTCTCCCCGCGAACGGTCGCCGCGCTGGCGGCCGCGGAGGAGGCGGGCATCGAGGTCTTCTTCGTCACCGGCCGCCCGGCCCGCTGGATGGACGTCGTCAGCGACCACGTCCACGGTCACGGCCTGGCGATCTGCGGCAACGGCGCCGCCGTGGTGGACCTGCACGGCGGGCCCGGCGCCCACCGGTTCGTGAAGGTGCGCGAACTGGCCCGGGACAACGCGCTGGACGCCGTACGGCTGCTGCGCGGCGCGGCGCCCGGCACGGTCTACGCGGTCGAGCAGACGTACGGCTTCCACCAGGAACCGGCCTATCCCAAGCTGCACATGGAGATACCCGACCACCTGCTCCCCGCGGAACGACTCCTCGCGGACGACGGTCCGGGCGCCGGCGAGCCCGTGCTCAAGATCCTCGCCTACCACCCCGATCTCGACCCCGACGCCTTCCTCACCCTCGCCCGGCTCGCCATCGGCGACCGCGCGACCGTCACCCGCTCCAGCCCCAGCGCCCTGCTGGAGATCAGCGGCCCCGGCGTCTCCAAGGCCAGCACGCTGGCCCTGTGCTGCGCCGAACGCGGCATCTCGCACGAGGAGGTCGTGGCCTTCGGGGACATGCCCAACGACGTCGAGATGCTGACCTGGGCGGGCCAGTCGTACGCGATGGGCAACGCGCACCCGGACGTGATCGCCGCCGCGTCGGGACGGACGGTGGCCAACAACGAGGACGGCGTGGCGGTCGTCATCGAGCAGCTGCTGGCGGCCCGCCTGTAGTCCGCCCGCCCGGTCGGCGGTTCCGGCGCCCCCACCGCGGCCCGCTCGGGGCCGTACGGGTCAGCCGGCGGCGACCAGTTGCTCCGCCTCCGCCTCCCGCTGCGCCATCGCGCGCAGCGGCCCGTCCACTGCGGCCAGTTCGGCGTACGGCCCCCGCTGCACGACCCGCCCCTCGTCGAGCACGATCACCTCGTCCACGGCGTCGAGCCCGGCGAGCCGGTGCGTGATGAGCAGTGTCGTACGGCCCTCGGTGGCGGCCAGCAGATCGGCGGTGAGCGCGTCGGCCGTGGGCAGGTCCAGGTGTTCGGCGGGCTCGTCGAGCACGAGGACCGGGAAGTCGGCGAGCAGCGCGCGGGCGAGTGCCAGCCGCTGCCGCTGTCCTCCGGACAACCGGGCTCCATGCTCGCCGACGAGCGTGTCGAGCCCGTCGGGCAGCCCGTCCGCCCAGTCGAGCAGCCGGGCCCGCGAGAGCGCGTCGCGCAGCTCGGCCTCGGTGGCGCCCTTCTTGGCGAGCAGCAGGTTCTCGCGCACGGAGCTGTCGAAGAGGTGCGCGTCCTGCGCGCACAGACCGACCAGCCGCCGCACGTCGTCACCGTCCAGCGCGAACGCGTCCACGCCGGCCAGCGTGTAGGAGCCGGCCTCGGGGTCGAGGAACCGCAGCAGCGCCTGGGCGAGCGTCGTCTTGCCGGAGCCGGAGGGTCCGACCACGGCGACGCGGCGCCCCCGCGCCAGCGTCAGGTCGAGCCCGGCCAGTGCCGCCCGGTGCTGACCGGCGTGCCGGGCGGTGAGTGCCTTCAGGACGACCGGGAACGGCGACGCCGGTGCCTGCCGCGGCAGCTCCGGTTCCCGTACGGGCTCGGGGGCGTCCAGGACCTCGTACACGCGCTCGGCGCTCCGGTGCACGCGCTGCCGGTAGCGCACGGCGAGCGGCAGCCCGAGCACGGCCTCGAACGCGGCCAGCGGGGTGAGGACGACCACGGCCAGGGCGACACCGCTCAACCGGCCCGCGGCGACGCCCTGGACGCCCAGGAGCGCGGCGGCCGCCACGGTCAGTCCGGAGATCAGCGCGGTGAGCCCGTCGCCGAGCGCCGTGGCGGTGGCGGCGCGCGAGGCGATCCGGGTGAGCGTGCCGTCGGCCCGCCGGGCTTCGTGCGTACGAGCCGGCAGCGCGCCGGCGACCGTCAGCTCGGCGGTGCCGGTGAGCAGGTCGGTCACCCGCGTCGCGAGCACTCCTCGGGCGGGCGCGAGGCGCCGCTCGGCGCGCCTGGCCACGGTGGCCGTCAGCAGCGGCACGCCCACTCCGGCCGCGAGCAGACCCGCCGCGAGCGCGGCCCCGGCCTCGGGCAGCAGCCAGGCCGCGAAACCGACGGACGCGGCCGAGACCGTGACCGCCACCCCGGCCGGCAGCAGCCAGCGCAGCCAGTAGTCCTGCAGCGCGTCCACATCGGCCACCAGCCGCGAGAGCAGGTCGCCCCGGCGGGCCGTACGGAGCCCGGCGGGGGCCAGCCGCTCCAGCCGCCGGTACACGGCGACCCGGGTGTCGGCCAGCATCCGCAGCACGGCGTCGTGCGACACCAGCCGCTCCGCGTACCGGAACACGGCACGCCCGATCCCGAAGGCCCGTGTCGCCGTCACGGCCACCATCAGATACAGCACGGGCGGCTGCTGCGCGGCCCGCGAGATGAGCCACCCGGAGGTGGCCATCAGCCCCACGGCGGAGCCGAGCGCGAGACTGCCGAGCAGCAGCGCGAGGACGAGCCGCCCGCGCCGGGGGCCGGACATGCCCCGCACCCGGGCGAGAACACCCCGCCGTGTCCCGCCGCGGCCACCGCCGCCGGTCACCGCACCCGGCACACCGCTGCTCCGGACACCGTCGCCGTCCGCCGCCGCGGTCGGGACGCCCGCGGCCTCGTCGGCCGCATCCACGCTCAGATCCCCGTCGGCCTCCAGGCGCCCCTCGGCCGCGAAGGACGCGGGGGAAGCAGCAAGTTCACCGGAGACGGCCGTGGGGGCGGGAGAGGCCCCCTGGAGGCGCACCACGCGGTCCGCGACGCCCAGCAGCGCCGGCCGGTGGACCACCAGCAGGACCGTCCGCCCCACCGCGAGCCGTCGGACCGCCGCCACGACCTCCGACTCGGTCGCCGCGTCCAGCGCGGCCGTCGGCTCGTCCAGCAGCAGCACGGGCCGGTCGGCGAGGAACGCCCGCGCCAGTGCCAGCCGTTGCCGCTGCCCGGCGGAGAGCCCGGCCCCGTCCTCGCCGAGCACGGTCCCGGCACCCTCGGGCAGCGCGTCCACGAACTCCAGCGCCCCCGCGTCGGCGAGCGCCCGCCGCACGGCGCCGTCGTCCGCCTCGGGTCGCGCGAGCCGTACGTTCTCCGCGATCGTCCCGGCGTACAGGTGCGGGCGCTGCGGCACCCAGGCGATCCGCGAGCGCCACTGCTCCAGGTCGATGTCCGCGAGATCGACTCCCCCGATCCGCACCCGCCCCTCGGTGGGCCGGACGAAGCCCAGCAGGACGTTGAGCAGCGTCGACTTGCCCGCGCCGCTCGGCCCGACCAGGGCCACGGTCTCGCCGGGCTCGACGGTGAAGGAGACGTCCGTCACGGCGTCGGACGACCGCCCGGGGTACCGGACCGTCACTCCCTCGAAGGCCGGCGCGCCCGCGGGCACCGCGTCGGTGCCGGAGGGCGTAACCGGCGTCTCCAGCACGGCGAAGATCTCCTCTGCGGCCGCGAGTCCCTCCGCCGCCGCGTGGTACTGCGCCCCCACCTGGCGCAGCGGCAGATACGCCTCGGGCGCCAGCACCAGGATGACCAGCCCGATGTACAGGTCCATGTCCCCGTGGACGAGCCGCATTCCGATCGTCACCGCGACGAGC
Organism: Streptomyces sp. NPDC054794; assembly: GCF_053611585.1. Lineage (NCBI taxonomy): Bacteria > Bacillati > Actinomycetota > Actinomycetes > Kitasatosporales > Streptomycetaceae > Streptomyces > Streptomyces sp. NPDC054794. The sequence goes on from NZ_JBSHAQ010000009.1 coordinate 75,252, forward strand.
GCGACGGACAGCGTGGCGAGCAGTTCCAGCGCGAAGGAGGAGAGGAAGGCGATCCGCAGAGTCCGCATCGTCGCCTGTCGGTACTCGGCGGTGATGCGCCGGATCGACTCGGCCTGCGCCTTGGCCCGCCCGAACACCTTGAGCGTGGGCAGGCCCGCGACCACGTCGAGGAAGTGCCCGGACAGCCGGGAGAGCAAGCGCCACTGACGGTCCATCCGGGACTGGGTGGCCCAGCCGATCAGCACCATGAACAACGGGATGAGCGGCAGCGTCCCGACGATGATCGCCGTCGACACCCAGTCCTCGGTGACGATCCGCGCGAGCACGGCGACCGGCACGACCACCGCGAGCCCCAACTGCGGCAGATAGCGCGAGAAGTAGTCGTCGAGCGCGTCCACGCCCCGGGTGGCGAGGGTGACCAGCGAGCCGGTCCGCTGCCCGCTCAGCCAGCCCGGCCCGAGCGCCGTGGCCCGGTCGAGCAGCCGCCCCCGCAGCTCCGACTTCACGGCCGCGCTCGCGCGATGGGCCGCGAGTTCGGTGAGCCACGCGACAACCGATCGACCCACCGCCACAGCGGCCAACAGCAGCAGGGGAGTGCGGAGTTCAGCCACCGACTGGCCGTGCTGGAACGCCCCGACCACGACATCGGCGATGAGCATCGCCTGGGCGATGACCAGAACTGCCCCGACGGCCCCCAGACCGACGACCGCCACCAGGAAGCGGCGCGTGGCGCGGGCGTACCGCAAAAGGCGCGGATCGATTGGTTTCACGTGAAACATGCCCTTCGGTCCAGGGGGTGCGTTTCACGTGAAACACACCCCCCGACGGACTCAGTGTGCGGGTTCGGCGATGTGCTGTGTGCCGATCCGCTTGCGGAACACCCAGTACGTCCATCCCTGGTAGAGCAGCACGAGCGGCGTGGCGACCGCCGCGCACCAGGTCATGATCTTCAGGGTGTACGGGCTCGACGAGGCGTTGGTGACGGTGAGGCTCCAGTGCTCGTTGAGCGACGACGGCATGACGTTCGGGAAGAGCGACAGGAAGAGCATCGCCACTGCGGCCACGATGGTGATGCCGGACAGGGCGAACGACCAGCCCTCGCGGCCCGCCTGGTTCGCCACGAGAGCGGCGACCAGCGCGACGACGGCCACGACCAGGGCGACCAGGCTCTTGGCGTCACCGTTGTCGACCTGCGTCCAGAGCAGGAAGACCACCGCCACCGCCGCCGTGACGATGCCGACCCGGGTCGCCAGCTTCCGCGCCCGCTCCCGGATGTCCCCGACCGTCTTGAGCGCGGTGAACACCGCACCGTGGAAGGTGAACAGCGTCAGCGTCACCAGACCGCCGAGGAGCGCGTACGGGTTGAGCAGGTCCCAGAAGGTACCGACGTACTCGAAGTGCTGGTCGATCTTCACGCCCCGCACGATGTTGCCGAAGGCGACACCCCACAGGAACGAGGGGATCAGCGAGCTCCAGAAGATCGCGGTCTCCCAGTTGCGCTGCCAGTTCTCCTCGGGCCGCTTCGCCCGGTACTCGAAGGCGACACCCCGGACGATGAGGCAGACCAGGATGACCAGCAGAGGCAGGTAGAAGCCGGAGAAGAGGGTGGCGTACCAATCGGGGAAGGCCGCGAAGGTCGCGCCGCCGGCCGTGAGCAGCCAGACCTCGTTGCCGTCCCAGACGGGGCCGATGGTGTTGATCAGCACCCGCTTCTCGGCCCGGTCCCGGGCGAGCAGCTTGGTGAGGATGCCGACCCCGAAGTCGAAGCCCTCCAGGAAGAAGTAGCCGGTCCACAGGACGGCGATCAGGACGAACCAGACGTCGTGCAGTTCCATGACTGTGCAGCTCCCTCAGCCTAGTACGAGAAGGCCATCGGCTTGTCGGCGTCACGGGAGTCGCCGCCGATCTTCGTGGGCGGGTTGAGGTCGGCCTCCGTGAGCTCGGGCGGGCCGGCCTTGACGTACTTGACCAGCAGCTTGATCTCGACGACGGCGAGGATGGCGTACAGCGCCGTGAGGACGATCATCGAGGTGAGAACCTCGCCCTGGGAGACACCGGGGGAGACCGCGTCCCGGGTCTGCAGGACGCCGTAGACGACCCACGGCTGGCGGCCCATCTCGGTGAAGATCCAGCCCCAGGAGTTGGCGATCAGCGGGAAGGCCAGGGTCCAGATCGCGATGCGCCAGTACCAGGTGGTCAGCTTCGGGCTGAGCGCCTTGTTCTTGAACAGCACCAGGTGCGGCACCTCGTCCTCACCGACCCGCAGATGCTGCGGCAGCATGAACCTCTTGCGGGTCAGCCACAGTCCGGCCAGGCCGAGCGCGAAGGACGACATGCCGAAGCCGATCATCCAGCGGAAGCCCCAGAACGTGACGGGGATGTTGGGCCGGTAGTCGCCGGGCCCGAACTTCTGCTGCTCGGCCTTGTTGACGTCGTTGATGCCGGGGACGTACGAGGTGAAGTCGTCGTTGGCGAGGAAGGACAGCACGCCCGGTATCTCGATGGCCACGGTGTTGTGGCCCTTCTCCACGTCGCCGTAGGCGAAGATCGAGAACGGCGCGGAGTCCTCGCCGTCCCACAGGGCCTCGGCGGCGGCCATCTTCATCGGCTGCTGCTTGAACATGACCTTGCCGAGGACGTCACCGCTGACCGCCGTGAGCAGGCCGGCGATGACCACGGTCACCAGGCCGAGCCGCAGCGAGGTCTTCATCTCGCGGACGTGCTTCTTGCGGGCCAGGTGGTAGGCGGCGATGCCGACCATGAACGCGCCACCGGTCAGAAACGCCGCCGACAGGGTGTGGAAGACCTGGCTGAGCGCGGTGTTCTGGGTCAGTACCGCCCAGAAGTCGGTGAGCTGCGCACGGCCCCTGACCTTGTCGATCTTGTAGCCGACGGGGTGCTGCATCCACGAGTTGGCCGCGAGGATGAAGTACGCCGACAGGATCGTGCCGATCGAGACCATCCAGATGCAGGCGAGGTGGATCTTCTTCGGCAGCTTGTCCCAGCCGAAGATCCACAGGCCGATGAAGGTGGACTCGAAGAAGAAGGCGATCAGCGCCTCGAAGGCGAGGGGAGCGCCGAAGATGTCGCCGACGAAGCGCGAGTAGTCCGACCAGTTCATGCCGAACTGGAACTCCTGCACGATGCCGGTGACGACACCCATCGCGATGTTGATCAGGAAGAGCTTGCCCCAGAACTTGGTCGCTCTGAGGTACTTCTCGTTCTCCGTGCGCACCCATGCCGTCTGCAGACCGGCCGTGAGGGCGGCCAACGAGATCGTCAGGGGCACGAACAGGAAGTGGTAGACGGTGGTGATGCCGAACTGCCAGCGCGCCAGTGTCTCCGGCGCCAAAGCCAACTCCACGTCGCCAGTCTCCTTACTCCGCCTGGGATCGGCGGCAGTTTGCCCCTTTTGTCGCACGCATCACTGGAGCAATCGGGACACGCTTGTGAACGCGTTCACATTCACAAGCAATTATGACGCATACTCGTTCGACGTTGGAGGGGCGGGGGGTCCCTAATGCGGACCGACAGGTCCCCGCAGGTGGGAGCCGGGGCCCATGCCGACGGAGCCACTTCGACACAGGTGGGTCCGTTCCACGTGAAACGGACGCCCGGCCGGTCGTCGCGTCGGGCGCGGTGGTCTTCTGCGCCGACGGCGACGCCCGTCTCCTGGCGACGGTTCGCGACCGCGACCCCGTACGGGTGGAACTCGTGGCCGAGCAGGGCTCACTCGGCCACGAGCCGAGGCCCCGTCAGAACTCCTTGCGGAACCCCTCGGAGACCTTCAGGAAGATGTCGTTCGCCTCGTTCTCGCCGATCGTCACCCGCACACCCTCGCCGGGGAACGGCCGGACCACGACCCCGTGCCGCTCACAGGCCTCCGCGAAGGCGGCCGTGCGCTCCCCCAGCCGCAGCCAGACGAAGTTGGCCTGGGTCTCGGGCACCGTCCAGCCCTGGGCGCGCAGCCCGTCGACCACGCGATTGCGCTCGCACACCAGCGAGCCGACCCGGCCGAGCAGCTCGTCCTCGGCACGCAGCGAGGCGATGGCCGCCTCCTGCGCGATCTGGCTCACGCCGAACGGCACCGCCGTCTTGCGCAGCGCCGCCGCCACCGGCTCGTGCCCGATCGCGAAGCCGACGCGCAGCCCGGCCAGGCCGTACGCCTTCGAGAACGTGCGCAGGACGCAGACGTTCGGCCGGTTGCGGTAGAGCTCCACGCCGTCCGGCACCTCGGGGTCGCGGATGAACTCCCGGTAGGCCTCGTCCAGCACCACCAGGACATCGCGCGGCACCCGGTCGAGGAACCGTTCCAGCTCGGCCCGTCGTACGACGGTGCCGGTCGGGTTGTTGGGGTTGCAGACGAAGATCAGCCGGGTCCGGTCGGTGATCGCGTCGGCCATCGCGTCCAGGTCGTGCACATCGCCCGGGGTGAGCGGCACCCGCACCGATCGCGCGCCACTGATCTGGGTGATGATCGGGTACGCCTCGAAGGACCGCCAGGCGTAGATGACCTCGTCGCCGGGGCCGCTGGTGGCCTGGACGAGCTGCTGGGCCACGCCGACGGAGCCGGTGCCGGTGGACAGGTGGGAGACCGGGACGCCGAAGCGCTCCGACAGCTCGTTCATCAGCCCGGTGCACGCCATGTCCGGGTAGCGGTTGAAGGACGCGGCACTGGCGGTCACGCTCTCCATGACCCCGGGCAGCGGCGGATACGGGTTCTCGTTGGAGGACAGCTTGTAGGCCACCGGGCCGTCGGCCGCGGCGGGCTTGCCCGGCTTGTAGGTGGGGATACCCTCCAGCTCGGCGCGCAGCTTGGGGCTCGTCTCGCTCACCGCAGTCCTCCTCGCGACCACCGGCGGACCGTCAGCGCCGCCGGCTTCCAATACTGCTCACCTTATGAGGATTCGGCGCGCGTGCGTACAGGTGAGGAGCGCCGAGAAAAGTGAGACGCAAACCTCATATGTCCCACCGGCATCACGGGCATCACCCCACGAAGCCGTATCAATCGGGGGGCGCGTCGCACATATATCTACGCGCCGGTGGCTCACGCCCTGGCGCGCATCACCCGTGAAGGTGAGTTGAGACCTCTTCGAGACATCGGACAGTTGGCAGGCCCATGCGTGCCGACAAGTCACGTCTTGCCATTGGAGCGTTCAACTGACTTTCTTTCTAAGGCAGTTGACCCTTTTTGACCATGCAGAAACGTGCCTGTCAACGCGTGCATATGCGTCCGCACTACCCCACCGCATGAGCCCTACTATCGGCTCGCCATGACAGCAGCAGGGAAGCACCAGGTGAGCCGCGCGGAAACCTCACGTCGAGGCAGCCGGCCGGGTCGGGCGGGCATCAGAGACGTGGCCGCCGCCGCCGGGGTCTCCATCACGACCGTCTCCGACGCCCTCAACGGCAAGGGCCGGCTCCCGGACGCCACCCGGCGCCATGTCCGTGAGGTCGCCGACCGGCTGGGGTATCGCCCCTCGGCCGCCGCCCGCACCCTCCGCACGGGGAAGTCGGGACTCATCGGCCTGACCGTGACGACGTACGGGGATGAACCTTTCACCTTCACGGAGTTCGCGTACTTCGCCGAGATGGCCCGGGCCGCCACCTCCGCCGCGCTGGCCCGCGGCTACGCCCTCGTCATCCTGCCCGCGACCTCGCGCCACGACGTGTGGTCCAACGTGGCCCTGGACGGCACGGTGGTCATCGACCCGTCCGACCAGGACCCGGTGGTCAGCGAACTGGTCCGGCAGGGCCTCCCGGTCGTCTCCGACGGCCGCCCGGCCGGCTCGCTCCCCGTCACGGCCTGGGTCGACAACGACCACGAGGCGGCCGTCCTCGGCATCCTGGACCACCTCGCCGACGCGGGCGCCCGCCGCATCGGCCTGCTCACCGGGACGACGACGGACACGTACACCCATCTGTCGACCACGGCGTACCTGCGCTGGTGCGAACGGGTCGGCCAGGACCCGGTGTACGAGGCCTACCCGGCGCACGACCCGTGCGCGGGCGCCGTAGCCGCCGACCGACTGCTGGCCCGCCCGGACCGTCCCGACGCCGTCTACGGCCTGTTCGACCCCAACGGCACCGATCTGCTGGCCGCCGCCCGCCGCTACGGGCTGCGCGTCCCGGACGACCTGCTGCTGGTGTGCTGCAGCGAGTCCACGGTGTACGCCAACACCGAGCCGCCCATCACCACGCTCTCCCTCAAGCCGCGCCGCATCGGCACGGCGGTGGTCCAGCTCCTCATCGACGCCATCGAGGGGGTCGATTCGGACCACCCGGTCGAGCAGGTGATACCGACCGAACTGATCGTGCGCACGTCCTCGCAGCGTCGTCCGCCGCGCACGACGGTCAGCCCGCCGCGGGTTCCGGAGGAGAAGTAGCGCGCGGGCCACGCGGGAGGGGAAGGGGCGGATCGGCCGTCCGGCCGACCGGTCAGATGGTCACCGGACCGTCATCAGGCCGCGAAACCCCTGCCCAAACGGGGCGAAAGCCGCGTTGAACTGGAGTCTTGCTCTGATTCACCACCCCTGGGTCATCACATGGCGCGATCCGCATTCCTATGATGGGCCCACGACACCGCGGGCCGCTGCGACCAGGCAGTCCGAAGCGGTGCAGCTGCGGCGCGATGGTGGAGGGGTCGGATGACTCAGGGGGCCGGTCAGGGACCCGAGGTGGAGCGGACGGCTACGTTGCGCGACTTCCGGGTACCCGGTTACGTCCACGAGACCGGTCCGTACGGCCAGAACACGCACCCCGGCGACACCGTCGCCCCCGTCGAGGAGGGCTACCCGGAGGGGTACACGCCCACCCAGCGCGACCTGCCCGTCATCAATCGGGGTGACACGCTTCAGGTCCCGGTCGAGCCTGCCGCCGCCGCGGCCCCGCAGCCCGTCACCGGGCCGGGCCCGCTGTACGTCGTCGGGGACGTGCACGGCTATGTCGACGAACTGATCGCCGCCCTCCAGGAGAAGGGTCTGATCGACTCGGAGGGCCAGTGGTGCGCGGGCACCACCCGGCTGTGGTTCCTCGGCGACTTCACCGACCGCGGCCCGGACGGCATCGGCGTCATCGAGCTCGTGATGCGGCTGTCCGCCGAGGCCGCCGCGGCCGGCGGCTACTGCAAGGCGCTCATGGGCAACCACGAGCTGCTGCTGCTCGGTGCCAAGCGGTTCGGCGACACCCCCGTCAACTCCGGTGCGGGCACCGCGACCTTCCAGGCCGCCTGGCTGCTCAACGGCGGCCAGAAGACCGACATGGACCGCCTCCAGGACCACCACCTCCAGTGGATGGCCCGCCTGGACGCCGTCGAGGAGGTCGACGGCTATCTGCTCGTGCACTCCGACACCACGGCCTACCTCGACTACGGCGACTCGATCGAGGCGGTCAACGACACCGTCCGCGAGACCATCACCCGCAACGACGCGGACGAGGTCTGGGATCTGTTCCGCAAGTTCACCAAACGCTTCTCCTTCCGCGACGAGGGCGGAGCCGACGCCGTGCGCTCCCTCCTCGACACGTACGGCGGCACGCGCATCGTTCACGGTCACAGCCCCATCCCGTACCTCCTGGGCGAGGTCGGCTCCGAGGACGACGAGGAGGGCAGCGGCCCCCTGGTCGAGGGACCGCACGTCTACGCCGACGGGCTCGCCATCGCGATGGACGGCGGAGTGACCATGGCCGGAAAACTGCTGGTCCAGCAACTGCCCCTGGATATCTGAGCGTTCAACGGGCAGGGGTCTCACGACGGCGTACGCGCAGGCCAGCACCCAATTTCCGGCAACCCCCTGTCACCGCGTGCCGTCGCGGCTCTACCATCGGCTTATCCGTAGCAGGCTCCCCTCCGTTTCTGCCCGACGGCTCGCCGGCGTGCGAGCCCCAAGCCCTACGGAGCATCGGGGGATGCACATGAACAGCGTTCCGCAGCACCTGCACAGCGAGGACCGCCAAGAGTACGAGCGGATCCTCGATGAGGCGCTGCGCTCCGCACCAAACCGGCCGGAACTGGCCGCTATGGGACAGCGGCTCAATCCCGAACAGCTGCGCACCATGGCGCTCAACGCCACCGCACTCATCACGGCGGCCGCGGCGACCGAGTACCAGCATTACGTGAAGGTTCGCGAGGAACTGCGCCAACCGGCGCCGTCCACCCCGTCCTCGACCCGCGCCCCCGGCTCCGGTGAGCCGGGCTCGGGCGCGATGGGGCTCGCCACCTCCCTCGGCGAGGCCGCCGAGACCGCCGGCGCGGGCGCCGTCGCCATCGTCGCGGTCCTCGCTCCCGTCCTTGCCGGAACCGCCGCGGCGATCTTCCTGCTCGTCGGCTACATATTGAAGATGATCGACCCCGCGCCGGCCTTCGCCCAGACGATGCTGACCGCCGGCTGGGTCTTCGGCGCCGTGGCCGCCGCCGCGACCCTCATCGCCGCCGTGGGGCTGCTGCTCACCGCCCTGCGCAATAGCCCCTCGCTGGAGGCCGGAGCCTACGGCGCGGCGAACGCGGAAGTGAGCCGGGCCAGGGAAGCCTGGCGGGATGCGCTACTGGAGCGCGGCATCATGCCGTTCCTGCGGGACGCGCTCGCCGACCCGGGCACGACCGCACTGCAGCAAACGGCCCCGCCGACGCCGACCAGCCGCATGCCGCGCCTCGGCTACGGCCGTCCGGGCTTCAGCAGCCCCGACGACGGCACCACCGCGGGCCCGCGCCCGAGCTTCAGCAGCCCGGACTACACGAGTCCGGACTTCGGAGGCCCGGAGCACCTGCCGGAATAACCCCCCGGCTTGCGCCCCCACCGGGGGCGCAGGTCGGGCAACCGACCTCCGCCCCGGCCGACCGTCGTCGAGTACCGCTCGTGCGCGGGGGCCCGGCTCAGTCCGCGATGGGCAGGTACACCCGGTTGCCCGCCGCAGCGAACTCCTTCGACTTCTGAGCCATGCCCTCCTCGATCTCCCCCCGGCTGCCACCGTGTTCACGACGGATGTCCTGGGAGATCTTCATGGAGCAGAACTTCGGCCCGCACATCGAGCAGAAGTGGGCCGTCTTGGCAGGCTCCGCCGGGAGTGTCTCGTCGTGGAACTCCCGTGCCGTGTCCGGGTCCAGGGCGAGGTTGAACTGGTCCTCCCACCGGAACTCGAAGCGGGCGTCCGACAGCGCGTCGTCCCACTCCTGCGCACCTGGGTGCCCCTTGGCGAGGTCGGCTGCGTGGGCGGCGATCTTGTAGGTGATGACGCCGGTCTTGACGTCGTCACGGTTGGGCAGGCCCAAGTGCTCCTTGGGCGTGACGTAGCAGAGCATGGCTGTGCCCCACCAGGCGATCATCGCGGCACCGATGCCGGAGGTGATGTGGTCGTACGCCGGCGCGACGTCCGTCGTCAGCGGGCCGAGCGTATAGAACGGAGCTTCATCGCAGATCTCCTGCTGAAGGTCGATGTTCTCCTTGATCTTGTGCATCGGGACATGGCCCGGGCCCTCGATCATGGTCTGAACATTGAAACGCTTCGCGATCCGGTTGAGTTCCCCGAGCGTGCGCAACTCCGCGAACTGCGCCTCGTCGTTGGCGTCCGCGATCGACCCCGGGCGCAGGCCGTCGCCCAGCGAGTACGTGACGTCGTACGCGGCGAGGATCTCGCAGAGCTCCTCGAAGTTCTCGTACAGGAACGACTCCTTGTGGTGCGCGAGGCACCACGCCGCCATGATCGAGCCGCCGCGGGAGACGATGCCGGTCTTGCGGTTCGCGGTGAGCGGGACATACGGGAGACGTACTCCCGCGTGGACGGTCATGTAGTCCACGCCCTGCTCGGCCTGCTCGATGACCGTGTCCTTGTAGATCTCCCAGGTCAGTTCCTCGGCCCTGCCGTCGACCTTCTCCAGGGCCTGGTAGAGCGGCACCGTGCCGATGGGGACGGGGGAGTTGCGCAGCACCCACTCGCGAGTGGTGTGGATGTTGCGGCCGGTGGACAGGTCCATGACCGTGTCGGCGCCCCAGCGGGTCGCCCAGGTCATCTTCTCGACCTCCTCCTCGATGGAGGACGTCACCGCGGAGTTGCCGATGTTGGCGTTGACCTTCACCAGGAACCGCTTGCCGATGATCATCGGCTCGATCTCCGGGTGGTTGACGTTGGCCGGCAGCACGGCCCGACCCGCCGCGATCTCCTCGCGGACCACCTCGGAAGAGACGTTCTCGCGGACGGCCACGTACTCCATCTCGGGCGTGATCTCGCCCCGGCGGGCGTAGGCCAGCTGCGTGACGGCCACGCCGTCGCGGCCGCGGCGCGGCTGGCGCGGCCGGCCCGGGAAGACCGCGTCGAGGTTGCGCAGGCCGCCACGGGGCGAGGTGTGCTTGATCCCGTCGTCCTCGGGACGGACGGGACGGCCCGCGTACTCCTCGGTGTCGCCGCGGGCGATGATCCAGTTCTCCCGCAGCGGCGGCAGGCCCCTGCGGACATCGGTCTCGACGAGTGGATCGGTGTATGGGCCGGAGGTGTCGTACAACGTGACCGACTGCCCGTTGGTGAGGTGCACCTGACGAACCGGCACGCGCAGGTCGGGGCGCGAACCCTCGACGTACGCCTTGTGCCAGCCGATGGACTTCCCGGCCTCCCCGTCGTTCGCGGTGGTCGCGTTCTGCGTGGAGGCAGGCGTGCGTGCGTCCTTGATGGTCATGAGACCTACTCCCTACGCCGGCATTACCCGGTAACAGGTTCGGCGGTCGACGCAGCGGATTCCGTGTGCCGGTGTTTCATGTGAAACATCACTCGTTCCACGTGAAACAGCGCGAATACGGAGGTCAGCGTCCTCTCAGCCCGGTGCTCCGAGCTCCCGCGTGTGCAAAGGTGCCTCCACGCTAGCGTCAATTCGGGCGCGGTGAACAGAGGGCCCCTGCCGTTCTTGCGATGATCGGGCGGTGACCACGACACAGCAGTACCCGTATCCGCCGCCCGAGCCGCCGCGCCGGCCCGGCTCCGGCCAGGGCGGCGGACGCGGCCGGGATGCCCGCGGCGCCGGTGACGGCCACGACCATGAATACGGCCACGGACCGGACCACGGGCACAGTCAGGGCTCCGGATCCGGCGGCGGCCACGGCCACTCGCACAGTCACAGCCATGGACCCGCCGCGCCGGTCTCCAAGCACCTGCGCAAGGTCATCGCGGCCATCCTGATCCCGTTCACGGTGGCGGTGGTGGTCGGGCTCATGGTGCTCTGGCCCGGCGGAGCCCCGTCGCACAAGCGCACCGGGGTGGGCTTCGACCGGCAGACCCAGCAGGCCACGGTGACCCGGGTCGTCGAGGTGAGCTGCAAGTCGGTGAACTCCTCGGGGGAAACCCCGACCGGCGACACCTCCACCGCCGAGGGCAACTCCGCACAGCAGGAGGCGGGCGGCACCTGCAAGAAGGCCACGGTCCGGGTCGACACCGGCAAGGACCAGGGCCGTACGTTCACGGAGATCGTGCAGCCCGACCAGTCACGGCAGTTGCACGAGGGCGAGAAGGTCGTGGTCGCGTACGAGCCTTCGGCGCCGAAGGACCTGCAGTACTCGGTCGCCGACGTGAACCGCAAGTTCCCGATGGCGCTGCTCGCCGGCATCTTCGCGCTCGCCGTCGTGGCGGTGGGCCGGTTGCGCGGCGTCATGGCGCTGGTCGCGCTGGCCGTCAGCTTCATGGTGCTGACGCTCTTCATCCTGCCCGCGATCCTGCAGGGCTCGAATCCGCTGCTGGTGGCCGTCGTGGGGTCGAGCGCCATCATGCTGATCGCGCTCTACACCTGTCACGGGCTGTCGGCCCGGACGTCGGTCGCGGTGCTCGGCACCCTGGTCTCGCTCCTGCTGATCGGCATCCTCGGCTCGGAGTTCATCGACTGGGCCGCGCTGACGGGCAACACGGACGACAACACCGGCCTCATCCACGGGCTGTACCCGTCGATCGACATGAGCGGTCTGCTGCTGGCCGGCGTCATCATCGGTTCGCTCGGCGTCCTGGACGACGTGACCGTCACTCAGACCTCCGCCGTCTGGGAGCTGCACGAGGCCAATCCGACCATGGGCTGGCGCGGGCTGTACCGGGCGGGCATCCGCATCGGCCGTGATCACATCGCCTCGGTCGTGAACACCCTCGTCCTCGCCTATGCCGGTGCCGCGTTGCCGCTGCTGCTGCTCTTCTCGATCGCGCAGAGCAGCGTGGGGGCGGTCGCGAACAGCGAGCTGGTGGCGGAGGAGATCGTGCGGACGCTGGTGGGCTCGATCGGCCTGGTGGCCTCTGTCCCGGTCACCACGGCGCTGGCCGCGCTCGTGGTGTCGGCCGACCGGCCGGGGCAGGAGCCGGCAAGGCCCCTGGAGGCCCAGCCGGCGGCCGCACGGGGCGGCAGGGGCCGGCGCCGGAAGAAGTGACCTCGGCCGACCTGACGGGCCGCGAGGAGAAGCGTTACTGCACGGTCCTCGGCGATCCTGCGGGGCGCCCCGCGCTCACTGCCGCCCCGTCTCAGCCGGCGCTCTGCTCCTCGGCCAGGATGCGGCACAGCGCCTCGTCGAGATGGGCGTCGAAATCGGCGAGCGCCCCTTCCTGGCCGAGCGGCACCAGCTTGTCCGTACGGTCCAGGAAGGCCACGAGTGGTGGCGTGGAGGAGCGGAACAGCGCCTGGTCGCCGCCCACCTGAAGCCTGATCAGCACCTCGCCCAGCGAGTCGGGGTCGGTGGGCGCGATGTGCACATCGCCGTCCCCGCACGCCCGCCCCACCCCGTCGATCAGCAGCTCGCGCCCGAACACCCAGGTCACCGGTGCGTCTCCGGGGAGATGGAAGGTCAGCCGTACGGCATAGGGATCACAGGTCTCGTAGCGCAATTCCACCGGAATGCGGAAGGAGAGCTCCTCGGAGACGAGAAAGCTCATCATGACCTCTGCCTGTACGGACTCGCGCATCGCCTACCCCGTCATATGACACCGACTGGCCGGGAATGATCCCTGTGACACTGGTCAAATCTTGCTGAAAGTACACGAGAGATCACAAGGAGTGAGTTTTCAGATACTGATAGAGAACGCCAGTGACCCCAGATGCGCCCCGATCTCGGTCTGCAGCCGCTGGGCCGCGGGCAGCAGCCGGTCGGCCTGGTGGGAGGGCAGGGAGATGGCCACGGTGGCCGCGACGGTGCCCATGGTGATCGGGATCGCTGCGCAGACCGTACCCAGCGCGTATTCCTGCCGCTCCGTCACGGGCTCCATCCGCCGCATCCGCTGCAGGCGCCGCAGCAGGGCGTGTCCGTCACGAACCGTGTACGGGGTGAGGGGCTGCACGGGATAGCGGGCGAGGTGGTCGCGGCGGGCGTCCTCGTCCAGCTGGGACAGCAGGCACTGCCCGATCGCGTGTGCGTGCGCGGTCTCGCGGAAGTCGGCCCACTCCTCGACCGCCGGACTGCCCGGCGAGTCGGAGACGCAGACGACCTCGATCTCGCCTTCGCGGTACATCGCGTAGTAGACGGGCGCACCGATCGAATCACGCCACTGGGCGAGCGCGTCGGCGACGGTGCCGCGACGTTTCTGCTCCGCGCCGCTGCTGCCCAGCCGCTCGGTTGCCTCACCGAGGAAGAACAGGCCCTTGTCCCGACGGAGATAGCCCTCGTGCACCAGGGTCCGCAGCAGGTGGTAGGCCGTCGGGAGGGCGAGGCCCGTCTCGCGGGCCAGCTGCTTGGCGGGAGCGCCGTGCTCGTGCTCGGCGACCGATTCCAGCAGGCGCATCGCGCGCTGCACGGATCCGATGAGGGTCGCCGAGTTCGGCTGTTCGGGGACCGCCGCGGAGGGCGGCCGCCGCACGGGGCGTGGGGCGGAGCGCGGCTGCGGGGGAGGTGCGTGCGGTACTGCGGGTGCCGTGTCAGCCGTGGCCAAGGGTCACTCCCGAAGCGCGAGGGGGCAGCCCGTGCGAAAGAGCACGGGTGGGGGTGTACGCCGCCCGCGGGGCTGAACCCCGCGGCGAATTCCGGACTTTAACGGCCTGCCGCCGCGGTCCGGCGGCGTGCCCGGAAAACTTCCCTCGCGCGAGGGAACCGGTGATTCCTGTTACCGCCACCGGTTTCCCACGACTCTCACCAGTCGCTGCGCGACGACGAGTTCGACATGAACTTCCGCACGACGTACACCAGTCCGCCGACCAGGGCCACGAAGATCAGCGCCTTGAAGAGCAGGCCGATCACGAAGCCGACCACCGTGGCTATCAGGCTGCCGAACACGACCAGGGCGATGACCGGCACCGCGACCCACTTCACCCACCACGGCAGTCCCGCGAAGATCTCTCGCATCGCCCTCGTCCTCTGCTTTCTCGTGCGTTCTCGAACGGTTTCGATGTCCTGCACTCGATGCTAGGGCCGCCAGGGGCCCGGCGGGGGCTCCGCATCCCTTGTCCTCCCCTGACCGTTCCCCTAGGGAACCCTGAGGGACGGGGTCAGGCTTCGGGCGGAGAGAAGATCACCAGGACCCTCAGGTCCTCGCTGATGTGGTGGAACTTGTGGGCGACCCCGGCCGGCACGTACACCACGCTGCCCCGCGCGACCTGGGTGGTCTCCAGGCCCACCGTGATCGCGGCGCGGCCGCTCACGACGAAGTACACCTCGTCCTGGTTGTGGGGCGTCTGCGGGTCGTGCTCACCCGCGTTCAGGGCGTAGAGGCCGACCGACATGTTCCGCTCGCGCAGAAACTGCAGGTAAGCACCCTCATTGGCGGCTCGCTCCGCCTCCAGTTCGTCCAGCCGGAATGACTTCATCGCACTTGCCGCCCTCGCCCCACTGCTCGTCGACCGTCTCGTCTGCCACGATCAGACACATGAAGAATTTCGTAGTCAAGACGATCGCCAACGCGGGCGCCCTGGCGGTCGCCGTATGGCTGCTGGACAAGATCACCCTGACGGGTGACAGCACGGGCAAGAAGATCGGCACGCTGATAATCGTCGCCGTGATCTTCGGCGTGGTGAACTGGCTGGTCAAGCCGGTCGTGAAGGTGCTGACCTTCCCGCTGTTCATCCTCACTCTCGGCCTGATCACCCTGGTGGTCAACGCCCTGATGCTGCTGCTGACCTCGTGGGTGTGCGGCAAGCTCGATCTGAGCTTCCATGTCGAGGGCTTCTGGACCGCGGTCGTCGGTGGCCTGATCATCTCGATCGTGTCCTGGGCACTGAACGTCGTCCTGCCCGACGAGGACTGAGCACCCGATGGCCTACCGCGTCTGCTTCGTCTGTACCGGCAACATCTGCCGCTCCCCGATGGCCGAGTCCGTCCTCCGCGCGCGTGTGGCGGAGGCGGGCCTGGAGGACCTGGTCGAGGTCGACAGCGCCGGTACCGGCGGCTGGCACGAGGGCGACGGCGCCGATCCGCGCACCGTGGCCGTCCTGGAGGAGCACGGATACAGCGGCGACCACACGGCACGGCAGTTCCAGGCGTCCTGGTTCGCCGGCCGTGACCTGGTGGTCGCCCTCGACTCCGGCCACCTCAAGGCGCTGCGTCGCCTGGCGCCGACGGAGGAGGACGCGCGGAAGGTGCGGCTGCTGCGCTCGTACGACCCCACGGCGGCCGACGACCTCGACGTACCGGATCCGTACTACGGCGGCCTGGACGGCTTCCAGGAGTGCCTTGAGATGGTGGAGGCGGCGAGCGAGGGACTGCTCGCCGCCGTGCGCGAGCACCTGGAGGGACGGGCGGCATGAGCGACTGGGCCGCGGAAGACGACGCGGGCAGGGGCACGGAGAGCGGCTCCCTCCCGGGCATCGGCGACGGCACCCGCGCGGTGCGTGCCGGGCTGCCCGAGCCGGTCAAGCACGAGCCGACCCTGCCCGGGCCGGTGTTCGCGGCCCACTTCCACCTCCCGGGCGAGGTGACGGGGCCGTACGCGTACGGCCGCGACGACAACCCCACCTGGACCCTGCTGGAGCGCGCCATCGGCGAGCTGGAGGCGCCCGGCCAGGACGGCGTCGAGACGCTGGTGTTCGCCTCCGGGGTGGCTGCCATCGCCTCCGTCCTGTTCTCGCAGCTGCGCGCCGGTGACGCGGTCGTGCTGCCCTCCGACGGCTACCAGGTGCTGCCCCTGCTGCGCGCCCAGCTGGAGGCGTTCGGCATCGAGGTGCGCACCGCGCCGACCGGTGGCGACGCCCAGCTCCAGGTGCTCGACGGGGCGAAACTGCTGTGGATCGAGTCGCCGTCGAACCCCGGACTCGACGTCTGCGACATCAGGCGGCTCGTCGAGGCGGCTCACGCGGGTGGCGCCCTGGTCGCCGTCGACAACACGCTCGCGACGCCGCTCGGGCAGCGCCCTCTGGCGCTGGGCGCCGACTTCTCCGTGGCCAGCGGCACCAAGCAGCTCACCGGGCACGGGGACGTCCTCCTGGGATACGTCACCGGTCGCGACGCCGAGGCCATGGCCGCCGTACGGCGCTGGCGCAAGATCGTCGGGGCGATCGCCGGGCCTATGGAGGCGTGGCTCGCGCACCGGTCCCTCGCCACGCTCCAGTTGCGGGTGGACCGGCAGAACGCCACCGCCCTCGTACTCGCCCAGGCCCTGCGGGAGCGGCCCGAGGTGAGCGGGCTGCGCCATCCCGGGCTGCCCGACGATCCCGCGCACAGGACGGCCTCGCGGCAGATGCTGCGCTATGGCTGCGTGGTCTCCTTCACGCTGCCCACGCGCGAGCGTGCCGAGCGTTTTCTCGACGCGGTGCGGCTCGTGGACGACGCGACGAGCTTCGGCGGCGTGCGCTCCACGGCCGAGCGGCGCGGCCGCTGGGGCGGGGACGCCGTCGCGGAGGGCTTCATCCGGCTGTCGGTCGGCGCGGAGGATCCCGAGGACCTCGTGGCCGATGTGCTCCGCGCGCTCGACGCGTCGGCAAAGTGACCGGATGACGAACGTCGACCGGGGCTCCGGCTACGCATAGCGGACGGTCCGAGCCTCCCCCCTCGTGGCTCGGACCGTCCCGGTTCCGCGCGCGAAGAACCGCGCGAACAAGGCTAGTTGACTCTGTGTCAGTGTCCAATCACTGTAGCGACAGAAACCTATCGACTTATTTATAGTTGGGCCCTGTCCGAGGGCCGGGGAAGGGCAGGGGAAGGGAGGGCGCGCCATGGATCTGGCCTTGCTGCGGACCTTCGTGACCGTGCACCGGGCCGGCTCCTTCACCCGCGCCGCCGCGCTTCTCGGCCTTTCACAGCCGGCCGTCACCTCCCAGATCCGCACCCTGGAAAGACAGCTGGGCCGCCCGCTGTTCCTGCGGCAGGCCCGCGGCGTGACGCCCACGACCATCGGCGACGAACTCGCCCACAAGGCCGCACCGCATCTCGACGCCCTGGTGGAGATAGCGGAGACCGGGCTGGACGACGACTCCTCGCTACGGACCCTGCATCTGGCCGGTCCGCCCGAGTTCACCGCCGAACGCGCCCTGCCCGCCCTCACGGAACTCACCGGCGACGACCGCTTCGCGTTACGCGCCTCCTTCGGGAACGCCGAGGAGACCCTGGAGGGACTCGCCGCCGGACATCATGATCTGGCCATCAGCACGGCCCGCCCGCGCGGCGCCCTGCTCACGGCGACTGCGCTCTGCGACGAGGAGCATGTGCTCGTGGCCGCCCCGCGCTGGGCCAAGCAGATCGGCCCCGAGGCGCTGCGCCGCAAGGGCGCGCCCGCTCTGGAGAACCTCCCCGTCGTCGAGGTCCACGAGTCACTGCCCTTCGTCTCCCGCTACTGGGCCTCCGTCTTCGACTCCCGCCCGGCCGCCTCGGGCACCGTCATCGTGCCCGACCTGCGCGCGGTCCTCGCGTGTGCCATCACGGGCGCTGGAGTGGCGGTACTGCCCCGCTATCTGTGCGCTCCAGCCCTCGCCTCCGGCGACGTCATCGCCCTGCACGACCCGGCGGTGCCGCCGCTGCGGACGTACTTCCTGGTGGTGCGCACCGGCACGCTGGCCATGCCGCACATCGCGCGGGCCCACGAGTGGCTCCAACGGGCGGCCGCGGACTGGTGCTGAGCGCCCCCGATCGGCCAGGTCACACCGTGCGGTGGCCAGGTGGCGCTATGTGATGTTTCACGTGGAACCAGCCGGGCCACATTTCATCCATGACCGTCCGACCCGTGGTCAAGCGCACCGCACGCGCCGTTCTCCTGGACGGCGACGACCTGATTCTGATCAAGCGCACCAAGCCCGGTGTCGATCCCTACTGGGTCACGCCCGGTGGCGGAGTCGACCCGGAGGACACGACCGTCGTCGACGCCCTGCACCGCGAGGTGCATGAGGAACTCGGCGCCAAGATCACCGATGTGGTGCCCTGCTTCGTGGACACCGTGGAGCACATCGGTGAGGACGGCGGCGCGACCGGCGTGAAGGTGCAGCACTTCTTCGTCTGCCGACTGGAGTCCATGGACCCGTCTCTGCGCCACGGTCCCGAAGTCGACGAGCCCGCAGGCGAGTACGAGATCGTCCGTGTGCCGTTCACCCGGGTCGGCATCGCCTCGGTCCACCTTGTGCCCCTGTCGCTGCGGCACTACCTGGACGGCAACATCGAGGGCGTACGCGCCATGCACGCCCCCGACCTCGGCTGACCACTCACTCCCCGACGACGACCAGTTCCTCGACCGAGTCGTGCCGTATGCGGTGCGACGGGATACCCACGTCCCGCAGGACGTCGACACCGCTGCGGATCATCCCGGGCGGGCCGGAGACAAAGGCGTCGTACTCGATCCACGGGCCGTACGCGCGTACCGCGTCCGGGAGCTGAAGGTGCGCCTGCTGGTCGATGATCGCGCGGACCGAGAGCCAGGGATGGGACTGCTGGAGCCGGAGCATCGTGTCGATGTCGTAGAGGTCGTGGTCGGTGCGGGCGCCGTAGAAGACCTCGACCTGGCGGCGTTCGCCGTGCTCGGCCACGTCCTCGACCAGCGCCTTGATGGGGGCGATGCCGGTACCGCCGCCCAGGCAGAGCAGTCCGCTGTCGGTGCTGTGGTCGACGGTCATCGAACCGGACGGCGGGCCGAGACGGATGACGTCACCCGGGCGGGCGCGGTGCACCAGCGCGTTGGAGACCCAGCCCGCCGCAACGGCCTTCACGTGGAACGTCAGCAGCCCGTCGGAGCGGGGCGCGGAAGCGAAGGAGTAGTGCCGCCAGATCCGCGGCCACCAGGGCGTCTCCACGCTCGTGTACTGCCCGGCGAGAAAGGGATAGGGCTGATCGGGGCGAACGGTGAGGACCGCGACGTCCGGCGTCCTGAGGTCATGGGTGACGACCTCCGCGTACCACCAGGCAGGGGCCCGCAGTTCGTCCGCGGCCGCCGCGTCGATCATCACCTGCGACATCGTCGTGTACGCCCGCACCCAGGCCGCCTCCATCTCCGCGCTCCAGACGGCGGAGGCGTACTTGCTGAGGGCGCCGATGAGGCATTCGCCGACGGCCGGGTAGTGCTCGGCCCGCGTTCCGTACTTGCGGTGGCCGCGCCCGAGGTTGCGCAGGTAGTCGACGAGTACGGGGGTGTTGTCGATGTGCTCGGCCGCGGTGAGCAGCGCCTTGAGCAAGCGATCCCGCTGGGTGTCCATCGCGGCCGGGAAGAGGGGCCGCAGATCGGGGTAGCGGACGAAGAGGAGGGCGTAGAAGTACGAGGTGACCTTGTCGGCGACGGGAGCGACCTCGGCCATGGTGCGGCGGATGAGGATGGCGTCCGGAGAACCCTCCTCGGGGGCGGGGGCGGCGCGCTGGGGAGGCACCCGCTGTTCGTGGAGCGGGGCAGCCGGCGGGGCGGCAAAGGCTCCCTGCGGGACGGCGGGAGCAGCCGGCGCGGCGGTGGGAGCGGCCTGCGCGGCGGTGGGAGCGGCCTGCGCGACGGGAGGAGCGGCCTGCGCGACGGGAGGAGCCTCCGTGGCGGGAGGAACCTGCGCGACGGGAGGCGCATGGACTGGGGGGTCGGTCGGCGGTATTCGCTCCTCGCCCGGACGGCGCTCCTCGGTCGCTTCCCGATCACTGGTCGGCGGCGCGTCCGGCGGCACCTTCCGGGGTGTGAACCAGCCTCCCCCGCCGGCCGTGCCGTTGTCCGCCGACGTGGTGGTCGGAGCGTCCATGGTGTGCCTCGCCTCGAACATCTTTCGGTCGGTCTGCGCACTTCCTGGATCGGAGAGTGCCTGCTTTCCCCCGCTGACGGCTTGACGTTCCCGTTCCGGTTCACGGCCCATCGGGCCGCACTCACCCCGCAGCATCGCACCCTGAAGGTGCGCCCCGGCCGCATACCCGGAAATTCGGTTCTTCGATCACTCCGTCCCGTCAGGCCGCATTGCCCTGGTCTCAGCACGCACGGGGCATCTGCGCCTCACCCCGGACGTGAACCGGAGTCGACCCTACCGGCCGACGCCGTGCGCACAAGTCCCCCCTTGCTCCCCCACGAGTGGTACGAAACGCGAACCGCCAACTCCTTCAATTGCCGGGCGCCGTAGGCCACTTACCGACAACCGGCCGCGGAGTCGAGAACTCCCCCGGATCAACGGAACCGGCGAACGAGTGCCACCGTCTTCACTGCCGGGCGCGGGGGCTCGGATGTTTCACGTGAAACATCCTGCACCCGTCCATCCGCTGTACGGCTGGCCACGACATGGCCAAAAGCACGTACGTCTGCCCTGAAACAGGTGGACGCCATGGGTGCTGGTCGGACAGCCTGACCTGCGTGCCGACTCCTTCCCTCGCTGCTCTGCCCATTCGCCGTCTGACGCCTCGCGATCGCACCGCCTGCGCCGACCTGTCAGAGGATCGGGGGTGGCCGCGCGAGGAACACAAGTGGGGCTTCCTCCTCACGGCCGGGAAGGGCTACGGCATCGACGATCCCGACGGCGGCCTCGTCGCCGCCTGTGTCGTCACGGAGTACGGCCGACGGGACCGTCCGGATCTGGGCGCCATCGGCATGGTCCTGGTCGCCGAGCGACACGCCCGCCAGGGCATCGGACGGCGGCTGATGCACCACGTCGTCGCCGACATGGGGGCCACGCCGCTGACGCTGCACGCCACGCCGTACGGCCGTCCGCTGTACGAGGAGCTCGGCTTCAAGGTCACCGGCCGGGCCGAGATGGTCCGCGGCCACTTCAGCCCGGGAGGGCCGGAGCCCCGGGCAGGGACGCGCGCGGCCACGGCCGAGGACCTCGGCTCGATCCTGCGGCTCGACGAGGAGGTGTTCGGCGCCGATCGCACGCACATCGTCACGCGGCTGCCCGCCTTCGCGGACCAACTGCGCGTCGCCGAGGAGAACGGCCGGATCACCGGGTACGCGGCCGCCTGGCCCAACATGGACACCCATGTGGTCGGGCCGCTGATCGCGCGGGACACCGAGACGGCACAGGCACTCATCGCCTCGCTCGCCGCCCACACCGACCGCCGGCTGCGCACCGACATCGATGTACGGCACGAGGAACTGCTGGCCTGGGCGAAGGAGCGGGGCCTGGCATCCGCGGGCAGCAACGCCGTGATGACGTACGGCGTCACCGAGCTGCCCGGTGACTGGACCAGGCGGTTCGCCCCGGTGACCGTGGCGGCGGCCTGAGGAGCCTACCGGGCGGTCACCGGCCCTGCGCGGGACGTCGACCCGCGGGCTCCCCACGACGAAGGCCGGCTCCCGCTGTGGCGGGGCCGGCCTTGTCGCTGACGTCGCACCGGATCAGGCGAGCGTCTCCACGGCGGCGAGAGCGAAGCCGTGGTCCTGCTCCGGAGCGCCGCCGCCGACACCGATCGCGCCGATCAGCCGGCCGTCACGGTGGACCGGGATACCGCCCGCGATGAACAGCAGCGGCCGGTCGAGCGCGGTGGGCAGGGTGTGGAAGAGGCCGCCGGGCTGGACGGCGTCGACGAGGTCGGCGGTGGGGGCGTTCAACTGGAGTGCGGTGTAGGCCTTGCGGGTGCTGGTCTCCCCCGAGATCAGCACGGCCCGGTCGTCCCGCCGGAAGGCGAGCAGGTGGCCGCCCGCGTCCAGGACGGTGACGCTGACGGTGACCCCGGCGGCCTCCGCCGCGCGACGGGCCACGGTGACGAGGCTCTCGGCGTCCTGGGTGGTGAGCGGGGCGACAGCGGTGGTGGTGCTCATGGAGGGCGGGTCTCCTTCAGTGGCGCCGGGCGGTCCGGCAGCGGTCGTGCTGGGTGATGTTGGGGGGGAGTGGTCCCGGCGGCGACGGAGCGGCCGGGACGGCGTGATTCAGCGGTGGGCGGCCGCCCGCGGCTCGGTGGGCGTCCCGCTGGCCACCACGGCGCTGGGGGCGGTGGCGCGGCGCTCCAGGGCGGCCGAGAGGACGGCGAGGACGAGGGCGGCGGCGGCGAGGGCGGCACCGACCCAGTTGGGGGCGGTGTAGCCGAGGCCCGCGGCGATCACGATGCCGCCGAGCCAGGCGGAGAGCGCGTTGCCCAGGTTGAAGGCGCCGATGTTCACGGCCGACGCCAGGGTGGGAGCGCCGTGCGCCTGGTCGAGGACGCGCTTTTGCAGTGGCGGGACGGTCGCGAAGCCCAGGGCGCCGATCAGGGCGATGGTCACGGCCGCCGCGATCTTGTTGTGCGCGGTGAACGTGAAGAGCGCGAGCACGACGGCGAGGGCGCCCAGGGAGACGTACAGCATGGGCATCAGGGCTCGGTCGGCGAACCTGCCGCCGACGAGGTTCCCGCCGACCATGCCGAGGCCGAAGAGGACCAGCAGCCAAGTGACGGAGCCGTCGGCGTAGCCGGCGACATGGGTCATCATCGGCGCGATGTAAGTGACGGCCGCGAAGACGCCGCCGAAGCCGAGGACGGTCATCGCCATGGCGAGCAGGACCTGCGCGTTCTTGAAGGCGGCCAGCTCGTGGCGCAGATGCACGCCCTCGGCCCGGGGCAGCTCGGGGACCAGCTTGGCGATGCCCGCGAGACCGACCACGCCGAGGGCGGCGACGATGCCGAAGGTCACGCGCCAGCCGACGTGCTGCCCGACGAGCGTGCCCAGCGGGACACCGACGACATTGGCAACGGTCAGGCCGGTGAACATCATCGCGATGGCTCCCGCCTTCTTGTCCGGGGCGACCAGTTCGGCGGCGACGACCGAGCCGATGCCGAAGAAGGCGCCGTGGGCGAGGGAGGCGATCACCCGTCCGAGGAGCATGATCGCGAAGGCGGGGGCGACGGCGGAGAGCAGGTTTCCTGCGATGAACAGGCCCATCAACAGCATCAGCATCCGTTTGCGCGAGACCTTGGTGCCGAGCACGGTCATCAGCGGAGCGCCGATCACCACGCCGAGCGCGTAGCCGGTCACGAGCAGGCCCGCGGTCGGGATGGAGACTCCGAAGTCACCGGCGACCTCGGGCAGCAAGCCCATGATCACGAATTCGGTCGTTCCGATGCCGAAGGCCCCGATCGCGAGGGCCAGGAGCGCGAGAGGCATGTGGGGGTACACCTTCCCAGAAGATTGCAGGAGCGCTTTGCCTCCGTTCACAATAGTTGCAGACGCGGGCTATAGGCAAATGCGGTCTATCGCGGTGTTGCCCTATCCTGGTCACAGCCGCCCCGGGACGGAGGAAACGCCAATGACAGCGACGGACCCCGCGCTCACCGCCCTCGCCCAGGGCTGGTGCGCCCTCTCCCTGCTGCACGGGAGGATCGAGGCCCACATCGAGCGGGCCCTGCAGACGAAGCACGACCTGAGCGTCCGCGAGTACTCCCTGCTGGACGTGCTCAGCCGGCAGCACGACGGCGAGGGCGGCCATCTGCAGATGAAGCAGGTCGCCGACGCGGTCGTCCTCAGCCAGAGCGCCACCACCCGACTGGTGACCCGCCTTGAGGACCGCGGCCTCCTGGAGCGCTATCTGTGCCCCACCGACCGCCGCGGCATCTACACGAACGTCACCGAGGCGGGCCTGCAACTGCTCGGCGAGGCGCGTCCCACCAATGACGCCGCCCTGCGCGAGGCCCTCGACGAGGCGGCCAAGACCCCCGAACTCGCCCCACTGGTCCGGGTCGTGGAGTCGCTCAACGTCCCCGCCTAGAGTGCGGGCATGGGAGACCTCGACATACGCCCCGCCGTCGCCGACGACATCCCCGCTGTCGTCGGCATGCTCGCCGACGACCCCCTGGGCGCACAGCGCGAGTCACCGGACGACCTGACTCCGTACCTGACCGCCCTGGAACGGCTCAACGCCGATCCGAACCAGCACCTGGTCGTCGCCGTCCGCGAGGGCCGCGTCGTCGGCACGCTCCAGCTCACGGTCATTCCCGGGCTGTCGCGGCGGGGCGCCACCCGGTCGATCATCGAGGGTGTCCGCATCCACGCGGACGAACGCGGCAGCGGCCTGGGCACCCAGCTCATCGAGTGGGCGATCCAGGAATCCCGGTGCCAGGGCTGCCAATTGGTGCAGCTGACCTCCGACAACACGCGCACCGACGCCCACCGTTTCTATGAGCGGCTCGGCTTCACCGCCTCACACGTGGGCTTCAAGCTCCAGCTCTGACAACAGAAAGGGGCGGTGTGTTTCACGTGAAACACACCGCCCCTGATGCGGACCCGTTAGCCGATCCCGCGCCACCCCTCCACGCCGCCCGGCACCGGGGCGCCCTCCTCGTACGGCTGACGCGTGAACACGAACGACCCGAGGTCGAGGTGGCTCACGGCCCCGTCCGGCCGCCGTACGGCCCGCAGGAGCTCTCCGGCGTAGTAGCCCTCCAGCCCCGTCCAGGTGCCGTCCCCGTTGGCCCGGAAACGCGAGCTGCGCCCGTTGCCGGACAGCGGCCCCAGGGAGATGAGCCCGTCTGCCGTCACCCGCAACCCGAAGGCGTACGTCCCCCAGTACCACTGCCCCGCCAACTCCACCACGGACGGATCGGCCTCGGACAGCGGCCGCCACGGCTCGGGGATCCGCGGCTCGGCCTCGGCGACGATGCGGACGAGATCCGCGCCCACGACGGACAGCGGCGGCCCCGAGGTGCAGTTGGCCAGGACCACGGCCGCGACGTCGTCCGCCACGCTGATGGTGAGATTCGCCAGGAAGCCCGGCAGTGACCCCGAGTGCCCCACGAGCAACCGCCCGTTCCGGTGCTGGATCTGCATACCGAGCCCGTACGAGACACCGTCCACCACATCCGCGGCCTCGGCCGGAGTGGCCGGCGTCCGCATCTCCCGCACGGACTCGGCGCTCAGCACACGGTCGTCACCCTTGGCCAGGAAGACGGCGAACCGCGCCAAGTCCCCCGTGGTGGACCAGAGCTGACCGGCGGGAGCCATCCTCCCCAGATCCTCGGCGGGCTCGGGCTGCATGACATCGGCCCACGGATGCACGGCCCAGCCGCCCGCGTGCGGAGCTCTGGGCTGCGCGCTCGTACGACTCAGACCCAGCGGTTCGAGCACCTCGCGCCGCAGGACCTCCTCCCAGGGCGCGCCCCTGAGCTCCTCGACCAGCGCACCCAGCAACGTGAACCCGGGGTTCGAGTAGTGGTGGCGCCGGCCGACGGGGTGCAGGAAGGGCTTCTCGCCGAGGACGTCGGAGAGCTCAGGACGCAGCGACCCCGGAGTGCGTTCCCACCAGGGCCCGGGCGACTCCGCCGCCAGCCCGCTCGTGTGCGCCAGCAGCTCGGCGACGGTGGCCTCCCCCGCACCGGTGCCCGGCAGATGCTTCTCCAGCGGATCGGCGAGGTCGAGCACTCCCTCGTCGCGCAGCCGCAGCACGAGGACGGCGGTGAAGGTCTTGGTGATCGACCCGATCCTGTACTGCACGTTCTCGTCCGGGCCGTGCCCCTCCACCGAGGTCCGCGCCCCGTGCCACACGGCCCGCCCGTCCCGCACGACGGCCGCGACCAGCGACGGCGCCCGCCCCTCGGCCTGCGCCACGGCGATGCGGTGCAACAGGGCCCGCCGCGTGGCGGGGAGCAGGTCTTCTTGCGATGTCGTCATGGCCCCAGTCCACCGGGTGGGACGGCATGCGTCGAGCTCATTTCTCCCGGGGGCGGGGTTTTTCTCCGGGGCGCGACTTTCTCCGGGACGGGACCGGGGTGCGCAACTCAGGTCTGCGCCATGTCCACGAAGCGTGAGTAGTGGCCCTGGAAGGCCACCGTGATCGTCGCGGTGGGGCCGTTACGGTGCTTGGCGACGATCAGGTCGGCCTCGCCCGCGCGCGGGGACTCCTTCTCGTACGCGTCCTCGCGGTGCAGCAGGATGACCATGTCGGCGTCCTGCTCGATGGAGCCGGACTCACGCAGGTCGGAGACCATCGGCTTCTTGTCGGTGCGCTGTTCGGGGCCACGGTTCAGCTGCGAGAGCGCGATGACCGGGACCTCCAGCTCCTTGGCGAGCAGCTTGAGGTTACGGGACATGTCCGAGACCTCCTGCTGACGGCTCTCGGCGCGCTTGGAGCCGCCGCTCTGCATCAGCTGGAGGTAGTCGATGACGACGAGCTTGAGGTCGTTGCGCTGTTTGAGGCGTCGGCACTTGGCGCGGATCTCCATCATCGACAGGTTCGGGGAGTCGTCGATGTAGAGCGGGGCGGCCGAGACGTCGGGCATCCGGCGGGCGAGCCGGGTCCAGTCCTCGTCGGTCATCGTGCCGGAGCGCATGTGGTGCAGGGCGACGCGGGCCTCGGCGGACAGCAGACGCATCGCGATCTCGTTGCGGCCCATTTCGAGCGAGAAGATGACGCTCGGCAGGTTGTTCTTGATGGAGGCCGCTCGCGCGAAGTCCAGCGCCAGCGTGGACTTACCCATGGCGGGACGCGCCGCGATGACGATCATCTGGCCCGGGTGCAGGCCGTTGGTGAGGGAGTCGAAGTCGGTGAAGCCCGTGGGCACACCCGTCATCTCCCCGCTGCGCGAGCCGATCGCCTCGATCTCGTCGAGGGCGCCCTCCATGATGTCGCCGAGCGGCAGGTAGTCCTCGCTGGTGCGCTGCTCGGTGACGGCGTAGATCTCGGCCTGGGCGCTGTTGACGATCTCGTCGACATCGCCGTCGGCCGCGTATCCCATCTGGGTGATGCGGGTGCCGGCTTCCACGAGGCGACGCAGGACGGCCCGTTCGTGGACGATCTCCGCGTAGTACTCGGCGTTCGCCGCCGTCGGCACGGTCTGGACGAGCGTGTGCAGATACGAGGCTCCGCCGACCTTGTTGATCTCGCCGCGCTTGGTGAGCTCGGCGGCGATCGTGATGGGGTCGGCCGGCTCACCCTTGGCGTAGACGTCGAGGATCGCCTGGTAGATCGTCTCGTGGGCGGGCTTGTAGAAATCGTGGCCCTTGAGGACCTCGACCACGTCGGCGATCGCGTCCTTGGAGAGCAGCATGCCGCCGAGCACGGACTGCTCGGCGTCCAGGTCCTGCGGGGGAACCCGCTCGAAGGACGAACCGCCGCCGTCCCAGTCCCCGTTCTCCCGGCCCCGGTCGTGCTGTTCGCCACGGCGTCCGAAGTCCCCGCCCCGGCGGGAGGACGGCAGACGATCACTCGGTCCGTTGTCGGCCCACGGGTCGTCCAAGGGCTCGGAAATGCTCACCGAGCAACCCCCTCCCGTCCGCCGAGCGGACCTCGCCGTGCCCCTCTTTTCTACGGCACGGCACTGACAAATTGAGAGGCCCAACTCCGGTTCTTGCACGTCAGTTGTGTGACGCTTGCGAGGCCGACACAAGGAGCGGGCGCCGGACCACGGTAGGCCCCTCGGAGGCGTCAGCCAATCTGGTTATCCACAGGCCATGTGGACGACGGCCCGGATGCTGTGGAGAACCTGGCAAAACCTGTGCACGACCCGGTGGACAGCCCTGTGAACAAGCCCTCGATACTCACCTTCGAATCGCTCTGACCTGGGCTTTTATCGTCCACCGGCTGTGCAGAAGAAAAACTTCCCCAGTCGGACCAAGATCACGTCAAACAGCGCGCGAGCCCGCACGCCAGACAACCGGCAGTAAGGAGCAGTGGCGGTTTGCACCTCTTACCTGTGGACGATTAGATTAGTGCTCATGCCACAGGCTTGCGCGGTCCCCGAGGCCACCCCCAGACAGCACGACCGCGAGATCGTCGCACTGGCCGTTCCGGCCTTCGGCGCACTCGTCGCCGAGCCCCTGTTCGTCATGGCCGACAGTGCGATCGTCGGCCATCTCGGCACCGCCCAGCTCGCCGGCCTCGGTGTGGCCTCGGCTCTCCTGACGACCGCGGTGAGCGTCTTCGTCTTCCTCGCCTACGCCACGACGGCCGCCGTGGCCCGGCGCGTGGGCGCCGGTGACCTCCCGGCAGCCATCCGCCAAGGCATGGACGGCATCTGGCTGGCGCTGCTGCTCGGCGCCGCCGTCATCGTTGCCGTCCTGCCCCTGGCGCCACACCTCGTCGCCCTCTTCGGCGCCTCGCACACCGCGGCCCCGTATGCCACGACCTATCTCCGCATCTCGTCCCTGGGCATCCCGGCGATGCTGGTCGTGCTCGCCGCGACCGGCGTACTGCGCGGACTCCAGAACACCAGGACTCCGCTCTACGTCGCCGTGGCCGGCTTCGTCGCCAACGCCGTCCTCAACGTGGGGCTCGTGTACGGCGCCGGTCTCGGCATCGCCGGCTCCGCCTGGGGCACGGTCATCGCCCAGTGCGGCATGGCGGCGGTCTATCTCGCCGTGGTGGTCCGGGGAGCCCGGGAACACGGAGCCTCGCTGCGTCCAGATGCCGCCGGGATACGGTCCTCCGCACAAGCCGGCGTCCCACTGCTCGTACGCACGCTCTCGCTGCGGGCGATCCTCATGATCGCCACGGCCGTCGCGGCCCGCCTCGGGGACGCCGACATCGCCGCCCACCAGATCATCCTGTCCCTGTGGAGCCTGCTGGCCTTCGCCCTCGACGCCATCGCCATCGCGGGCCAGGCCATCATCGGGCGCTACCTCGGTGCGGACGATGCCCAGGGCGCCCGCGACGCCTGCCGGCGCATGGTCCAGTGGGGCATGGCCGTGGGCGTGCTCCTCGGGCTGCTGGTGATCGCCTCCCGCCCGGTCTTTCTGCCTCTGTTCACCAGTGACTCCGTGGTGAGGGGCGCCGCGGTGCCCGCGCTGCTCATGGTGGCGCTCTCCCAACCGATCTGCGGCGTGGTCTTCGTCCTCGACGGCGTCCTCATGGGCGCGGGAGACGGACCGTATCTCGCGGGAGCGATGCTGGTGACGCTCGCGGTCTTCGCTCCGGTGGCGCTCCTCGTCCCCGCCCTCGGTGGTGGACTCACCACCCTCTGGGCCGCCATGACGCTGATGATGACCGTGCGGATGCTCACGCTCTGGCTGCGCGCACGCTCAGGCCGCTGGATCGTGACCGGCGCGACCCGCTGACCGTTTCACGTGAAACACCGCCGGCCGTCCCGTTTCACGTGAAACGGGCTCGCTGCACAGCCGCCTGCCACACACTCCGCAACCGCCTGCGGCCATGCGAAGGGGGCCGCACCCGGGAAGGGTGCGGCCCCCTTGCAACTGCTCAAGCAGAGCGCAGCGATCAGGCCGCGACAACCTCGATGCTGACCTTGGCGGCAACCTCGGGGTGCAGACGCACGGACGTCTCGTGGGCGCCCAGGGTCTTGATCGGCGAGCCGAGCTCGATGCGGCGCTTGTCGACCTCGGGGCCACCGGAAGCCTTGATCGCGGAAGCGACGTCGGCCGGGGTGACGGACCCGAAGAGACGGCCGGAGTCGCCCGAGCGGACGGCCAGGCGGACCTTCACACCTTCGAGCTGGGCCTTCACAGCGTTGGCCTGCTCGATGGTCTGAATCTCGTGGATCTTGCGAGCACGACGGATCTGCTCGACGTCCTTCTCGCCACCCTTGGTCCAGCGGATAGCGAACTTCCGCGGGATCAGGTAGTTGCGAGCGTAACCGTCCTTGACGTCGACGACATCGCCGGCGGCACCGAGGCCAGAGACCTCGTGGGTGAGGATGATCTTCATGTGTCGGTCACCCCTCCCTTATCGCGCGGTGGACGTGTAGGGCAGCAGCGCCATCTCACGGCTGTTCTTGACGGCCGTGGCGACGTCACGCTGGTGCTGCGTGCAGTTGCCGGTCACGCGGCGGGCACGGATCTTGCCGCGGTCGGAAATGAACTTCCGCAGCATGTTCGTGTCCTTGTAGTCCACGTACGTGACCTTGTCCTTGCAGAAAGCGCAGACCTTCTTCTTCGGCTTGCGCACAGGCGGCTTCGCCATGGTGTTTCTCCTGTGTGATCAAGAAGTTTGGGTATGCCCCGCCCCCGGTCCGAAGACCTAGAAGGGGGGCTCGTCCGAGTAGCCGCCACCGCCACCGCCACCGCCGCCGGAGCCACCGCCCCAGCCGCCGCCCTGCTGGCCGCCACCGGCGGGAGCGCCGGTCGCCCACGGGTCGTCGGCCGGAGCGCTGCCGGCCTGCTGGCCGCCACCGGAGCCGCCGCCCCAGCCGCCGCCCTGCTGGCCGCCGCCACCGCCGCCGTAACCACCCTGGCCACCACGAGCGCCACCACCGGCGGTCTTGGTGACCTTGGCCGTGGCGTTGCGCAGGCTGGCGCCGACTTCCTCGACGTCCAGTTCGTAGACCGTGCGCTTGACGCCCTCGCGGTCCTCGTAGGACCGCTGCTTCAGCCGGCCCTGCACGATGACGCGCATGCCTCGCTGGAGCGACTCGGCGACGTTCTCCGCCGCCTGACGCCAGACCGAGCAGGTGAGGAAGAGGCTCTCGCCGTCCTTCCACTCGTTCGTCTGGCGGTCGAAGGTGCGGGGAGTGGACGCGACGCGGAACTTCGCGACCGCCGCACCGGACGGGGTGAAGCGCAGCTCGGGGTCGTCGACAAGATTGCCGACGACCGTGATGACGGTCTCGCCTGCCATGGGGGAACCTCTCGGCGGGTTTGCTGCTGGCTGCTTGCTGCTACTCGAATCCCGAGATCAGCTGAGCGGGAGAGCTCAGTGGGTCTCGGGGCGGAGGACCTTGGTCCGGAGGACCGACTCGTTCAGGTTCATCTGGCGGTCGAGCTCCTTGACGACCGCAGGCTCGGCCTGCAGGTCGATGACCGAGTAGATGCCCTCGGGCTTCTTCTTGATCTCGTACGAGAGACGACGACGGCCCCAGGTGTCGACCTTCTCAACCTTGCCGTTGCCCTCACGGACGACGGAGAGGAAGTTCTCGATCAGGGGGGCGACAGCGCGCTCCTCCAGATCGGGGTCGAGGATGACCATCACCTCGTAGTGACGCATGTGGAACCCACCTCCTTTGGACTCAGCGGCCACGGTCGTTCCGTGGCAGGAGGGTTGTGATGCGTACGCAACAGTGTCTGAGTAAAACAGCCGCCACTGACAATCGGGACTCCCGTGGGGAGTCCCTGTCGCGGCCTGGGCAGACACCGGTGCAGACGGTACAGAGTACCCGCACACCGGCTTCCGGTTGAAATCCGGTGGCAAGGACCGTCAGTCTGTACACGTCGGGTGTGTAAGGCGCTACGATGCGCCGCCTTTCGCAGGAGGTGCCCCATGGCACAACAGGCATTGCGACCCAACACCGCCGGATCCTTCCTCGCGACGGACGGCAAACCCCATCCGCTCCAGGACGCGCTGACCGTGGTGACGCTGGTTCTGGGGTTGACGTCCTTCATCACGGCGATGTTCCACAGCCTCCACCTGCTCAGCTCCTGGACGGGCCTGGTGGGGATCTTCACCGGCGCGTACGGGCAGTGGATCTCGGAGACCACGCGTGAGCGCCTCGGTCTGATCCTGGGTCTCGGTGCCTCGGGTGTCGGCTTCTACCTCGGCATGGCACACGGCGGTCTGTTCGGCGGAATCGGTTGACCGTCCGGACAGCGTCCTCCGAACATCGGTAGAACACCCTCGAACGCCCTGGCGGTCGGCAAGCCGGGGCGAAGGTCCCGTACGCCCAGTCGGGGCGCTCGCACGGCGCAGTAGGCTTCGGCGCGAGAGCCGGAGCCCCTGTACCCATGGGGACACACCAGCCCGAGGAGCGCCCCGACATGAGCCTGACCCTGAGGACCATCAGCCGCGAGCAGCATCTGGCCTACATCCAGAGCCTGCCAGCGGCGAGCCACATGCAGGTCCCGGCCTGGGCCGATGTCAAGGCGGAGTGGCGCTCCGAGAGCCTGGGCTGGTTCGACGACCGCACCGGCGAGATGGTCGGCGCGGGCCTGGTCCTCTACCGCCAGCTGCCCAAGATCAAGCGCTACCTCGCCTACCTCCCCGAGGGCCCGGTCATCAACTGGTTCGCGCCGAATCTGGACGACTGGATCCAGCCGATGCTGGCCCACCTGAAGCAGCAGGGCGCCTTCTCCGTGAAGATGGGCCCGCCGGTGATCATCCGGCGCTGGGAGGCCAACTCCATCAAGCAGGGCATCCAGGACCCGGACGTGAAGCGCCTGCGCGACATCGAGGCCGACTTCATCGAGCCGCGCGCCTTCGAGGTGGCGGACAAGCTGCGCCGCATGGGCTGGCAGCAGGGCGAGGACGGCGGTGCCGGCTTCGGTGACGTGCAGCCGCGCTACGTGTTCCAGGTGCCGCTGGCCAACCGCTCCCTGGAAGAGGTCCACAAGAACTTCAACCAGCTGTGGCGCCGCAACATCAAGAAGGCCGAGAAGGCCGGTGTCGAGGTCGTCCAGGGCGGCTACCAGGACCTGGAGGAGTGGCAGCGGCTGTACGAGATCACGGCCGTGCGCGACCACTTCCGGCCGCGCCCGCTGTCGTACTTCCAGCGCATGTGGTCGGCCCTCAACACCGAGGACCCCAACCGCATGCGGCTGTACTTCGCCCGCCACAACGGCGTGAACCTTTCAGCAGCGACGATGCTGATCGTCGGCGGACACGTCTGGTACTCCTACGGCGCCTCCGACAACATCGGCCGTGAGGTCCGGCCCTCGAACGCGATGCAGTGGCGGATGCTGCGCGACGCCTACGCGCTCGGCGCCACCGTCTACGACCTGCGCGGCATCTCCGACTCGCTGGACGAGACCGACCACCTCTTCGGCCTGATCCAGTTCAAGGTGGGCACCGGTGGGCAGGCCGCCGAATACCTCGGCGAGTGGGACTTCCCGCTGAACAAGCTGCTCCACAAGGCGCTCGACATCTACATGTCGCGCCGCTGACGTCACATTCAGTGATTCCATACCTCTGACACACCGCAGCCACCAGAAAGGTTCCAGGTCCGGCCATGGCGCTCACGCTCTACGTCGACACCGCGCGCTGGCGGGCGCACCACAAGCACGTGCAGGAGCAGTTCCCGGGACTCGTCCCGGTCTGCAAGGGCAACGGCTACGGCTTCGGGCACGAACGGCTGGCCGAGGAGGCCACGCGACTGGGCTCGGACGTCCTCGCCGTCGGCACGACGTACGAGGCCGCGCGCATCAAGGACTGGTTCGGCGGCGACCTGCTGGTGCTGACGCCCTACCGGCGCGGTGAGGAGCCCGTTCCGCTGCCCGACCGGGTCATCCGCTCGGTGTCGTCCATCGACGGCGTGTACGGCCTCGTGGGTGCCCGTGTGGTCATCGAGGTGATGTCCACGATGAAGCGGCACGGCATCAGCGAGCAGGACCTTCCGCAGCTGCACTCCGCCATAGAGAACATCCGGCTGGAGGGCTTCGCCATCCACCTGCCGCTGGACCGCACCGACGGCTCGGACGCCGTCGAGGAGGTCATCGGCTGGATGGACCGGCTGCGCGCGGCCCGGCTGCCGCTGCACACGATGTTCGTCAGCCACCTCAAGGCCGACGAACTCGCCCGGCTGCAGCAGCAGTTCCCGCAGACCCGGTTCCGCGCCCGCATCGGCACGCGGCTGTGGCTGGGGGACCACGAGGCCACCGAGTACCGCGGCGCCGTCCTGGACGTCACCCGCGTCGCCAAGGGCGACCGTTTCGGCTACCGCCAGCAGAAGGCGGCCTCCGACGGCTATCTGGTGGTCGTGGCGGGCGGTACGTCGCACGGGGTGGGCCTGGAGGCCCCGAAGGCTCTGCACGGCGTCATGCCGCGCGCCAAGGGCGTCGCACGGGCCGGCCTGGCCACGGTGAACCGGAACCTTTCGCCGTTCGTCTGGGGCGGCAAGCAGCGCTGGTTCGCGGAGCCGCCGCACATGCAGGTGTCGATCCTGTTCGTGCCGGTCGACGCGCCCGAGCCGAGGGTCGGCGAGGAGCTGGTGGCCCATCTGCGGCACACCACCACCCAGTTCGACCGGATCGTGGACCGCTGAGAAAGCCCCCTGGCAGCCGAAAGGCCGTACACGGTTCTCCCGTGTACGGCCTTTTCCGTTTCCTGGGCCGGTCGGCGGCGCCTCAGTTCGCTCAGAGCGAACGGTCGTGGGAGGGGTCCTGTCCCTGGCTGCCCCACTCCACCGGGGGACCGTCGAAGTGGGCGGCGTGGCGCGGGGGATGGGCCGCCGCACCGAGGACGAAGACGTCCTCGGCACCGTCGAGCACCCCGCCCGACGGGTCGTCGTCGCCGGACCGGCGCACCACGTCCCGCTCCGGCATGAGGATGTCCCGCACGACCATCGCGCACAGGTAGAGCGTGCCCAGCAGGTGCACAGCGATGGCCCACTGGTAGCCGTGGGTGGGCAGGCCCTTGTGGGCGTCTCCGCTGGTCGTGTACGCGAGGTACATCCAGATCCCCAGGAAGTACGCCACCTCGCACAGCTGCCAGATCAGGAAGTCCCGCCACTTCGGACGGGCCAGCACCGCCAGCGGCACCAGCCACAGCACGTACTGGGGCGAGTAGACCTTGTTGGTGACGATGAAGGCCGCCACGATCAGGAACGCGAGCTGGGCGAAGCGGGGTCGGCGCGGGGCGGTGAAGGTGACCGCCGCGATGCCCGCGCAGCACAGCAGCATCAGCAGCGTGGCGAGCATGTTGACGGTGTCGGTGGAGGGCGGGTTGCTCGTGTTCTGCGCCCAGATCAGCCAGAAGGAACCGAAGTCCACGCCCCGCTCCTGGCTGAACGTGTAGAACTTCGACCAGCCCTCGAAGGCGAACATCATCACCGGCAGGTTCACTACGAGCCAGGCGATCGCCGCGCCGCCCAGGGCCTTGCCGAAGTCCCGCCACTTGCCCGCGCGCCAGCACAGCAAGAGCAGCGGGCCGAGCAGCAGCACGGGATACAGCTTGGCGGCCGTGGCAAGGCCCAGCAGGACGCCGAACGCGAGGGAACGGCCTCTCGACCACATCAGCATCGCCGCGGCCGTCAGAGCGACCGCCAGCAGGTCCCAGTTGATGGTGGCGGTGAGCGCGAAGGCGGGCGCCAGGGCGACCAGCAGGCCGTCCCAGGGCCGCCGGGCGTGCGTACGGCTCACACAGACCACGATGACGGCGGCGCAAGCCATCAGCAGCCCGGCGTTGACGAACCAGTACCACTGCTCCTGGTGCTGGATGCTGCCGCTGTGAGGCGTGAGCCAGCCGGCGACCTGCATGAACACACCGGTGAGCACCGGGTATTCGAGGTACTCCATGTCGCCGGGGAGCTTGTCGAAGTACGGCACGCGTCCGTCGGCGAAGCCGCGCCCCTGGTAGAGGTGCGGGATGTCCGAGTAGCACGCGTGCGTGTACTGCGAACTGGCACCGAAGAACCAGCCGCCGTCGTAGCAGGGCAGCTTCTGGACCAGGCCGAGGGCGAACATGCCGATCGCCACGAGCGCGACGATCCGTACGGGGGTCCACCAGGACGTCCCGAGCAGGGCGCGCCGCCCGATGGGGCCGCCGATCAGCTCGCTGCCGGCCGCGGCGATCTCGTCCTCGCGGGTCGGCCGCACCGGTTCCGGCTCGTGCACGCTCGCGGGCGTCGTTTCTGCACTGGGCATGGGCCACATCCTGCCGTACCTGTCTGAGAAAACGCCGAGGGCCGCCGCACCCGGTGGGGTGCGGCGGCCCGTGTTTCACGTGAAACACCCATGGCGGGCGATATGACCGCTCATCGGCCGAGGCCTCGGCTAGCCGTTCTGCCCGGCGAAGATGCCTCCGTTCCCGTTGCCTCTCGTACTCGTTCCACTCGTATCGGTGGCCGTCGGAGAGGGGGTGACTCCACCTGTGGTGCCACCGTCCTGGCCTCCGCTGTTGCCGCACTTCCAGTTGCCCAGGCCGCCATTGCAGGTGTCGCTGGGCGTGGGCGACGGTGACGTCTGCGTCTCACTGGGCGTGGGACTCGGCGTGTCGCTGGGCGTCTGGCTCGGCGTGATGGTGACGGACGGGGTCGGGGAGGGAGCGCCCGCCTCGTCCGTGATCTCACCGATCTTCTCGGCGTCCGGGAAGCCGGGGTCGGACTTCCCCTTGAGCGCGGCCTTCATGTACTCGGTCCACACGGACGTCGGAATGTCACCACCGTGGATGGACGCGACGCCCGCCGTGCCGTTCATGGAGAGCAGCTCGTGGTC
This sequence comes from Streptomyces sp. NPDC054794, assembly GCF_053611585.1. NCBI lineage: Bacteria > Bacillati > Actinomycetota > Actinomycetes > Kitasatosporales > Streptomycetaceae > Streptomyces > Streptomyces sp. NPDC054794. The sequence goes on from NZ_JBSHAQ010000009.1 coordinate 111,549, forward strand.
CTTGGGGTTCTCGCGGAACATCGCGACGGACGTCGACAGCTGCTGGGTGTAGCCGACGAACCAGGCCGACTTGTTGCTGTCGGTGGTACCGGTCTTGCCGGCCGCCGTACGGCCCAGGGCCTTGGCGTTCTGACCCGTACCGTTCTGGATGACGTTCTGGAGCGTGTCCGTCACGTTGTTCGCCACGTCCGTCGGCATCGCCTGGGTCGACTTGGGCTTGGTGAAACCGGACAGGTCCTGCCCGTCCTGCTTGACCTTGGTGACCGAGTACGGCTCCGTGTGCTTGCCGGAGGCGGCGAAGGTCGAGTAGGCGTCGGCCATACGGATCGCGCTGGGGGTCGAGGTGCCGAGCGCGAAGGACGGGTTGAGCGTGGCGAAGCTGCCGTCCAGGATGCCGGACCGCTTGGCCACGTCCTTCACGTGGGACATCCCCACGTCCCATCCGAGCTGGACGAACGGCGTGTTGATGGACTGCTCCATCGCCTTGCGCAGGGTGATGTAGCCCCAGCGGTGGTTGCTCTCGTTGTTCTGATAGAAGACCGAGTTGTCCTTGTTCAGGACGAATGTACCGTCCTGGTTTCTGACCTTGAGATGGTCATTGCCGTTGTACTTGCTCAGCGGCGAGACACCGACACCGTCCGACTGGTAGGTGCCGTACTGCATGGCCGCCGCGAGCACGAACGGCTTCCACGTCGAACCGACGGGGACACCGGAGGTGTCGGCGTTGTTGGTGAAGTGGTTGTTCTCGTAGCCCGCGCCACCGTAGAGCGCGACGATCGCGCCGTCATTGGGCACCACCGACGCCGCACCGAACTGGACGTACTTGTCGAGCTCGCGCTTCGGGTTGAGGCGCTGCTTCTCGATCTTCTTCACGGCCGCGCTCAGGGCGTTGACCTTCTTCTTGTCGAAGGTCGTGTAGATCTGGAAGCCGCCCTTGTCGAACTCCGCCTCCGTGATGTGGGAGTGGGCCAGGACGTACTTCTTCGCCGTGTCGGCCAGGTAGCTGATCTGGCCGGTCATGCCCTTGGTCGCCTTGCGGCCCTGGGGCACGGGGTACTTCGCGATGGCCGTCTGGTACTGCGTGTCGGTGATGCGCTTGTCCTTGTGCATCTCGCCGAGGATCCAGCGCCAGCGCTCCTCGGAGCGCGTGCGGTTGGCCTTGGGCGTCGCCGCGGTGTCGAGGTCCTGGTTGCCGGCCGGGTCGTAGTAGGTCGGACCCTTGAGCAGCGCGGCGAGGACGGCGCACTCGCTCGGCTTGAGGTCGACCGCGTCCTTGCCGTAGTAGGTCTGCGCGGCGGCCTGGATGCCGTAGGCGCCACGGCCGTAGTACGAGGTGTTCAGGTAGCCCTGAAGGATCTGCTCCTTCTTGAGCTTCGTCCCCACCTTGATGGAGATGAACATCTCCTTGAACTTCCGGGACAGCGTCTGGTCCTGGCTCAGGTAGGTGTTCTTGACGAACTGCTGGGTGATCGTGGAACCACCCTGGGTCTGACCGCCGCGCGCCATGTTGACCAGGGCGCGCGCGATACCCATGGGGTCGACGCCGGAGTCCGTGTAGAAGCTCTTGTTCTCGGCCGAGATCACCGCCCACTGCATGGCCTTGGGGATCTGGTCGATGGTGACGTTCTGACGGTTCGTACCGGTGCCGGTGGCGACCATCTGGGTGTCGTCGGACCAGTAGTAGACGTTGTTCTGGGACTGTGCCGCGTCGTTCTCGTTGGGGATCGAGACCATGGCGTAACCGACGCCGACCATGGCGACGAGGCTGCCGACGAAGCCGACGAACAGTCCGGTGACGAGCTTCCAGGAGGGCACCCAGCGGCGCCATCCGAACCTGCCCGTCCGGGGGTAGTCGATGAACCGCTTCTTTCCGGGTGCGGTCGCGCGGCCCCTGCCACGCCCGGGCCCGGTCGGTCCGCCCGGACCGCCGCGCCTGCCGCCCGGCCCCACGTTGTCGGCCGCTCTGCGGCGACTCCCTCCGCTTCTCTGTGCCGCGCGCCGCGCCTCGGCACGGCTGCCGTACTGCTCTGCACCTCCCGAGTCCTGGGAGTCCGACCCGTAGGAGTCGGAAGGAGACCCGGTGGCGCCTCGCGGTGCCGCGCGGCGGCCGGGGGACGAGCCGGACGACTGGCCGCGTCGGGCCGCGGCACGTCCGCCTCCCTGCGGCTGCGGCGGTTTGCGACGGTGCTCGCTCATCGAACGATTACTCCTCGGGCAGGCGCACCCGTGCGCGCCTGGAAACGGCGGCTGGTTTCCGGTCCCCCCGAAGTACGGATGTGGTCGGTTCTGCATTCACCCGTACTGCACCGGGGACGAGGACGCCCCCAGGCGTCACTTGGTTCCCGGCGGTATCCATGCCGCACAGACTACGCACCGTCAAAACCTGCCTAGCTCCGAACTTCACCCCAAATCGGGCAACTCACCTCCCACGAATCGGTGATGTGATCCCGTTCACCGTCCCCCCTCTTGTCGCATCCGGAAGGCCGTTCTATCGTCGTGATGTATCGAGTCGATACATCAGCGCGAGATAAGGGCGAGAGGAGGCGACCATGAGCCGGCGGGCCGGGATTCTTGAGTTCGCCGTACTCGGCCTTCTCCGCGAATCACCCATGCACGGCTATGAGCTGCGCAAACGACTCAATACGTCACTGGGCGTATTCCGTGCGTTCAGCTACGGGACGCTCTACCCCTGCCTCAAGACGCTGGTCGCCAACGGCTGGTTGATCGAGGAAACGGGGAGCTCCCACGAGGACGCCCACGCCGCCCCCCTCGCGGGGCGCCGCGCGAAGATCGTCTACCGATTGACCGCGGATGGTAAGGAACACTTCGAGGAACTGCTCTCGCAGACGGGCCCCGACGCGTACGAGGACGAGCACTTCGCCGCCCGCTTCGCCTTCTTCGGGCAGACGTCACGCGACGTACGCATGCGCGTACTGGAGGGCCGCCGCAGCCGGCTGGAGGAGCGCCTCGAAAAGATGCGCGCCTCGCTGGCACGCACCCGGGAGCGCCTCGACGACTACACGCTTGAGCTCCAGCGCCACGGGATGGAGTCCGTGGAGCGCGAAGTGCGCTGGCTGAACGAGCTCATCGAGAGCGAGCGGGCCGGGAGGGACCTCAAGGGTTCCGCTTCCGGGGGGTCCGCTCAGCAGGACACCACCAATGGAGCGACGGGCGGCCTGCCCCGTCCCGGGGACACCCCTGGGACGGATACGCCCGGCGACACCGCCACGTGAAGCCCACTCAGGGCCTCACTCGTACACACAGGGAGCAACCGGAATGGGTTCGGTTCGCGTAGCCATCGTCGGCGTCGGCAACTGCGCCGCGTCGCTGGTGCAGGGAGTCGAGTACTACAAGGACGCCGACGCGGCGTCCAAGGTCCCCGGCCTGATGCACGTGCAGTTCGGCGACTACCACGTGCGTGACGTCGACTTCGTCGCCGCCTTCGACGTCGACGCGAAGAAGGTCGGCCTCGACCTCGCGGACGCCATCGGCGCCTCCGAGAACAACACCATCAAGATCTGCGACGTGCCCAACACCGGTGTCACCGTCCAGCGCGGCCACACCCTCGACGGCCTCGGCAAGTACTACCGCCAGACCATCGAGGAGTCCGAGGCCGAGCCGGTCGACGTCGTCCAGGTCCTGAAGGACAAGCAGGTCGACGTCCTCGTCTGCTACCTGCCCGTCGGCTCCGAGGACGCGGCGAAGTTCTACGCCCAGTGCGCCATCGACGCCAAGGTCGCCTTCGTCAACGCCCTCCCGGTCTTCATCGCCGGCACCAAGGAGTGGGCGGACAAGTTCACCGAGGCGGGCGTGCCGATCGTCGGTGACGACATCAAGTCGCAGGTCGGCGCCACCATCACGCACCGCGTCATGGCGAAGCTGTTCGAGGACCGGGGTGTCATCCTGGACCGCACGATGCAGCTGAACGTCGGCGGCAACATGGACTTCAAGAACATGCTCGAGCGCGAGCGCCTGGAGTCCAAGAAGATCTCCAAGACGCAGGCCGTCACCTCCCAGATCCCCGACCGTGAGCTGGGCGAGAAGAACGTCCACATCGGCCCGTCGGACTACGTGGCCTGGCTGGACGACCGCAAGTGGGCCTACGTCCGCCTGGAGGGTCGCGCCTTCGGTGACGTCCCGCTGAACCTGGAGTACAAGCTGGAGGTCTGGGACTCCCCGAACTCCGCGGGTGTCATCATCGACGCCGTGCGCGCCGCGAAGATCGCCAAGGACCGCGGCATCGGCGGCCCGATCCTCTCGGCCTCCTCGTACTTCATGAAGTCCCCGCCGGTCCAGTACTTCGACGACGAGGCCCGCGAGAACGTCGAGAAGTTCATCCGCGGCGAGGTCGAGCGCTAAATCCGGCGCTCGTCCGAGAACGCTCCTGCCAGGGCTGTGAGGGTCCCCGGGTTCTACGACCCGGGGACCCTCCCCGTGTGTGAGGCTGTGCCTCATGCCTGTCGTCCGCGACCTGCGCGTCCTGCTGCGCCTCAGGGACTTCCGACGCCTGCTCTCCGTACGCCTGCTCTCCCAGGGCGCCGACGGCGTCTACCAGATCGCTCTCGCCACGTACGTCGTCTTCTCCCCCGAGAAACAGACCTCGCCCACCGCGATCGCCTCGGCGATGGCGGTGCTGCTGCTTCCGTACTCCCTCGTCGGACCTTTCGCGGGCGTCCTGCTGGACCGCTGGCGGCGTCGTCAGGTCTTCCTCTACGGCAACCTGCTGCGTGCGGTGATGGCGGTGGCGACCGCCGTGCTGATGGTCGCCTCGGTCCCGGACTGGCTCTTCTATCTCTCAGCGCTGTGCGTGACCGCCGTCAACCGGTTCGTCCTCGCGGGTCTGTCCGCCGCCCTGCCGCGGGTGGTGGACGCCGAGCGGCTGGTGATGGCCAACTCCGTGTCCCCGACCGCCGGAACGCTCGCCGCGACCGCCGGCGGCGGGCTCGCCCTGGCTGTACGTCTGGTGGTGGCGGACACCGACGCGGTCGTCGTACTGCTCGCCGCTCTCCTCTATCTGGGTGCGGCGCTCGCGTCGCTCACCATGCGCCCGGAACTGCTGGGCCCGGACCAGGCCATGCTGCGTCCACGGCTGCGTGCGGCGCTCGTGGGGACCGCACGCGACCTCGTGTCGGGCATACGGCACCTCGCCGGACCGGAACGCCGGGAGGCCGCGTGGGCGCTGTTCGCGATGACCCTGATGCGCTTCTGCTACGGCGCGCTGTTGGTCATGGTGCTGATGCTCTGCCGGTACGCCCTCTCCTCGAGCCCCGACGAGGGGCTCCGCCTCCTGGGAGTGGCGTTGGCGCTCTCGGGGGCCGGCTTCCTCATGGCGGCCGTCGTGACGCCCTGGGCGGCGGGCCGGCTCGGTCCACGCCGCTGGATCGCTGTGTGCGCCGCGGCGGCCGCGATCCTGGAACCCGCCCTCGGTCTGCCCTTCGCCACCGCCCCCATGCTGATCGCCGCCTTCGTCCTGGGCCTGACCACCCAGGGAGCGAAGATCTCCACGGACACGATCGTCCAGTCCTGCGTGGACGACGCCTTCCGGGGCCGGATCTTCTCCGTGTACGACGTCCTCTTCAACGTCGCCTTCGTCGGCGCCGCGGCGGTGGCCGCCCTGATGCTCCCCCCGGACGGCCGCTCGACGGTTCTGGTGATCACGGTCGCCGTCGTCTATGCGGCGGTGGCCACCTTCATGACAGTTGAAGGTGGCAATAGCGGTGGCTATGGCACCGTTTGAACTCTGGTAAGTGTCACATCAAAGAAACAGAGTCCCCCTGGGTTACAGAGTTGTCAGTGGGAGCCGCTAACTTACGTGGGTCTTATCTCGCGCCATGCGCACCCACGTTCTAGGGGGACCCCCAAGTGACGACTCCGCCGCCCCAGGGCCAGGCTCCGTACCCGCCGCAGGGCGGCTACCCCCAGCAGGGTCAGGCGCCCTACCCGCCCCAGCCCGGCGCCCCGACCGCTCCGATGCCGCCGCAGAAGCCGAAGCGGAGCGTCAGGCAGTACCTGCGCATAGGCGGCATCATCCTCGGTCTCGCCGTCGTGGCAGGTGGCTACTACCTGAACAACGACGACGACAGCAAGAAGCTGGCTGTCGGCGACTGCCTGACGAACACGGGAAGCGACACCTCCCCGGAGATCAAGCAGCTGGACTGCAGCGACTCCAAGGCGGACTACAAGGTGCTCAAGAAGGACGGCAGCACCAGCGTGTCCCAGCTCGCCTGCCAGTCGGTGAAGGGGACGACCGCGGCCCTTGAGTGGAAGGAAGGCAGCGACTCGTTCGTCCTCTGCCTCGGGGACAACAAGTAGCGCCACCCATGCCGAGGGGGATGTTTCACGTGAAACATCCCCCTCGGTGCACTCTGCCCGGGGTCATGTTTCACGTGAAACATGACCCCGTTTTTCGTGGCCTCAGCGCTGCTCGGCCCACCACTCCTTGAGCGCCGCCACCGCGGCGTCGTGCTCCATGGGCCCGTGTTCCAGACGGAGCTCCAGCATGTGCTTGTAGGCCTTGCCCACCACCGGGCCGGGGCCGACGCCCAGGATGTCCATGATCTGGTTGCCGTCGAGGTCCGGGCGGATCGCGTCGAGTTCCTCCTGCTGCTGGAGCTCGGCGATGCGATCCTCAAGGCCGTCGTACGCCCGCGACAGCGCCGCCGCCTTGCGCTTGTTGCGCGTGGTGCAGTCGGAGCGGGTCAGCTTGTGGAGGCGGGTGAGCAGCGGGCCGGCGTCACGCACATAGCGCCGAACCGCGGAGTCCGTCCACTCGCCCGTGCCGTAGCCGTGGAAGCGCAGGTGGAGTTCCACCAAGTGCGAGACGTCCTTCACCAGTTCGTTGGAGTACTTCAACGCCGTCATGCGCTTCTTGGTCATCTTCGCCCCGACCACCTCGTGGTGGTGGAACGAGACGCGGCCGTCCTTCTCGAAGCGACGGGTGCGCGGCTTACCGATGTCGTGCAGCAGCGCGGCCAGGCGGAGCGTCAGGTCGGGACCGTCCTCCTCCAGGGCGATCGCCTGCTCCAGGACGATCAGCGTGTGCTCGTACACATCCTTGTGCCGGTGGTGCTCGTCGCTCTCCAGGCGCAGCGCCGGCAGCTCGGGCAGCACATGGGCGGCCAGGTCGGTGTCGACCAGGAGCGCGAGGCCCTTGCTCGGGTTCGAGGACAGGATCAGCTTGTTCAGTTCGTCACGGATGCGCTCCGCCGAGACGATCTCAAGGCGACCGGCCATGTCCTTCATCGCCGCGACGACCTCGGGAGCCACCTCGAAGTCGAGCTGGGCGGCGAAGCGGGCGGCCCGCATCATCCGCAGGGGGTCGTCCGAGAAGGACTCCTCGGGCGTGCCCGGGGTGCGCAGCACCCGCGCCGCCAGATCCTCAAGGCCACCGTGCGGATCGATGAAATCCTTCTCCGGCAGGGCCACGGCCATCGCGTTGACGGTGAAGTCACGCCGGACGAGATCTTCCTCGATGGAGTCGCCGTACGAGACCTCCGGCTTGCGCGAGGTGCGGTCGTACGCCTCGGAGCGGTAGGTCGTGACCTCGATCTGGTAGCCGTCCTTCTGCGCGCCGACGGTGCCGAAGGCGATCCCGACCTCCCACACCGCGTCCGCCCACGGCCGCACGATCTTCAGTACGGCCTCGGGACGGGCGTCGGTGGTGAAGTCCAGGTCGTTGCCGAGCCGGCCGAGCAGCGCGTCCCGGACCGAGCCGCCGACCAGGGCGAGCGAGAACCCGGCCTCCTGGAAACGGCGGGCGAGGTCGTCGGCGACGGGGGCCACCCGCAGCAGCTCGCTCACCGCGCGCTGCTGCACCTGGCTCAGGGCAGAGGAAGTCTCTTCGTTGGCGTTCGGCACAACAGAAGAGGGTACGTGGCCCGCCCGGCCGGGAGCGCCCCCATTAAACCTGCACGCACTTCTCGTCCCGTACCGCCATAAGCCACATCACAGTGCTTTAGGGCGGCTTTCCCCTTGATAATGAACATACGGGGCGGACCGCCGGTGTCCCCCCGATCTTGTGGGGCGGACCGCGGCACTTCCCCTCAGCGCACCTCGTTACCATGCGGGGACGCACATTCCGACGACCACTGACGACGAGGGACGGGCGAGCGCGTGGCCGAGGCGGCAGACTTCCTGGGGACGAGTCCCTCACCTGCCCGCCGCTGGCTGCGGCGGGCCGGAGCACTCCTCGCCGGAGCCCCTCTGCTGGCCGGCATACTCCAGCTGCCCGCCGCGACGTCGGCGCAGGCCGCTTCCTCGGACTCCGACCCGGTCTCCGTCTCCCTGGACACGCTCAGCCCGAACGTCCCCACGGACGGGGACACGCTGACCGTCTCCGGCACGGTGACCAACAACGGCAAGCAGTCGGTCACCGGCGCCCACGTGGGGCTGCGTGTGGGCGCCCCGCTGGGCACCCGCTCGGCCATCGACGGCATCGCCCGGCGCTCCGACGATCTGCAGGCCTCCGTCGGCAACGAGGTGGGCGGCAAGTACGTCGAGAAGTTCGCCAAGCTCGCCCCGGGCGTCGCCCAGCATTTCAGCATCTCCGTCCCGGTCGACAAGCTCGACCTCGGCCAGGACGGTGTCTACGAGTTCGGTGTCTCGCTGTCCGGCCAGACCGCCGCACAGCCGTGGGAGCAGGTGCTGGGCATCCAGCGGACCTTCCTGCCGTGGCAGCCGGAAGAGGCGGACACCAAGACGAAGGCGACGTACCTGTGGCCGCTCATCTCCACCGTCCACATGACGGCGAAGACGGGCGCCGGTGAGCAGCAGACGCCGGTCTTCCTCAACGACGACCTCGCCAAGGACATCTCCCCGGGCGGTCGCCTGGCGCAGATGCTGGCGCTGGGCAGGGAACTCGACGTCACCTGGGTGATCGATCCCGACCTGCTGGCCTCCGTGGACGCGATGACCCGCAGCTACCGCCTCCAGGGCGACAACGACACCACGACGGCCGGCACGCACCAGGCGGTGGCCAAGCAGTTCCTGGCCGACCTGCAGAAGGCCGTGGCGGACAAGGAGGTCGTCGCCCTGCCCTTCGCCGACCCGGACCTCGCCTCCCTCGCCCACAACGGCACCAGCGTCACCGGCTCCCTGAGTCACCTCAAGGACGCCACCGACGTCGCGGCCACCACCGTCAGGACCGTGCTCCACGTCACACCGAGCACGGACTTCGCCTGGCCCGTGGACGGCGCGGTGGACCCCTCGATCATCAAGGTCGCCACCTCCGCGGGCGCCGACAAGGTGATCGCCCGCAGCGACAGCCTCCAGGAGACCGGCGGTCTGTCCTACACGCCCTCCGCGGCCCGCCCGATCGGTGGCGGTACGAGCGCGGTCGTGGCGGACGCTCGGCTGTCCGAGGCGTTCGAGGGCGACCTGACGAAGGCGGGCTCGGCCACCCTCGCCGTCCAGCGGTTCCTGGCCCAGAGTCTGGCGCTGAACCTCCAGACGGACCAGCAGCGCAGCATCGTCGTCGCCCCGCAGCGCATGCCGTCGGCCAGCCAGGCCCAGGCGATGGCCCAGGGGATCACGGCGCTCCAGGACAACAACTGGACGCTGTCCCAGGAGCTCACCTCGACCGCCAAGGCCAAGCCCGACCCGGGCGCGACCACGCGGATCCCCTCCACCTCCGCGTACCCCTCGTCGCTGCGCAAGCAGGAGCTGCCCCGGGCGGCCTTCGAGCAGATCGCGCGGACGCAGGACAAGCTCGACAACTTCCAGGTGATCCTCACCGACGAGTCCCGGGTGGTCACCCCCTTCGGGCGGGCCATGAACCGTGAGATGTCCACGGCGTGGCGGGGCCGGATCGTCGAGGCGGACCGGTTCCGGCTGGGCGTGGAGACGTATCTCGACCAACTGGCCGACCAGGTCAAGCTGATCGACAAGTCCGAGACGAAGCTGTCCGGCCGCAGCGCCACCATCCCGGTGACCGTCCAGAACAACCTGGTCCAGGGCGTCGACCACCTCGTCCTGCGGCTCACCTCGACCATGCCGACCCGTCTGGAGATCGGCGGCCAGCCCTACGACGAGCAGCCCGTCACCGTCTCCGGCGGGCACAGCCAGTCGGTGAAGTTCACCACCTCGGCCAACGCCAACGGCCGCGTGACGGTGATCGCCCAGCTGTTCACGCAGGACGGCCAGGAGTACGGCGCACCGGTCAGGTTCGACGTGAAGGTGACCGAGGTCACGCCCACCGTGATGCTGGTCATCGGCGGCGGTGTCCTGCTGCTTGTCCTCGCCGGCTTCCGGATGTACACCCAGCGCAAGCGCGCGGCCGCCCGGGAGGCGTCCGAGGACGGTCCCGACGAGTCCGGACAGGACACGGACGGTCCGCAGAACCCCGAAGCCCCCTCGGATCGTCCGAAGGAAGAGTCGGACGCCGCGTCCGGGGCAGACGACCCGGAGCAGCCGAGTGACCCGACACCGGACACCGCACCGGAAAGCGTCGACCCGTCCGGGACGGGTGAGAGAGTGGACCGTTGAGCGATGTCGTGGCCGGTGGGCCCGGGGACGATGAGGTGGGGTAACCATGAACGCGCCGTACGACGGTGACCGCGGCCAGGCCGCGGCCGGCTCGGGCTACCCCGAGCCGGCTCCCGAGCCTGGCCAGGTACCGCCGCAGCACGCGGCGGACATGTACCTCCAGGACGCCTACGACCAGGACCCCTACCGGGCGCACGACCTCTCCGCCCAGGACCCGGTCGCCGAGGCGCTGTACGACCGTGCCTCGCACCCCCCGCCGCCCCCGGGCACGTACCCGCCGCAGCAGCCGCTGTACGGGCAGCCGGAGCAGTCGTCCTACGCCCCCGACCCGCACGTGTGGGCCCAGACCCCGCCGCCGGAGCCCGAGCGGCCGACGAACTACCTGCCGTACGGCGACAACCCCCGTACGACCCAGTTCGTGGGCGTCGACGACCTGGTCACGCACTCCGGCGAGGAGCACCACGAGCCGGACGCCTTCGCGCACCTCTTCCGGGACCAGCAGCAGGGCGGCGGACTCCCGCCCGCCGATCCCCGCGCGGTACCGGGTCCCGCCGCCGCGCCAGGTGGCGCCCAGGGCCCTGTGGGCCAGTACCCGGCCGCCCCGCAGCAGCAGTACGCGGCTCCTCACCACATGCCTGAGCAGCACGCGCCGGCTCCGCAGGCCGCTGCCCCTCATCCCGCGAGCGCGCCCTCGCCGGGTGGTCCCGGTGGTCCCGGCGGCCCCGCGTCGGTGCCACCGTCCGCCCCGTCCCCCTCCTCCGACGCCACGTCCGCTCCCGCCGCCCACGCCGCGCCCGCGGCGAGGAAGGGCGGGCGGGCCTCGGGCCTGCTGAAGTCCAGCGCCGTGATGGCGGCGGGCACGATGGTCTCCCGGCTCACCGGCTTCATCCGCTCCGCGCTGATCGTCTCCGCGCTGGGCGTCGGCCTGCTCGGTGACACCTTCCAGGTGGCCTACCAGCTGCCGACGATGATCTACATCCTGACCGTCGGCGGCGGTCTCAACTCCGTCTTCGTGCCGCAGCTCGTGCGGGCCATGAAGGAGGACGAGGACGGCGGCGAGGCGTACGCCAACCGGCTGCTGACGCTGGTGATGGTGGCGCTGGGCGCCCTCACCGCCCTCGCGATCGTGGCCGCCCCGCTGCTGATCCGGCTGCTGTCCAACTCGGTCGCCAGCAATCCGGCCGCCAACGAGGTCGGTGTCACCTTCGTCCGCTACTTCCTGCCCTCGATCTTCTTCATGGGCATCCACGTGGTGATGGGTCAGATCCTCAACGCCCGCGGCAAGTTCGGCGCGATGATGTGGACTCCGGTCCTCAACAACATCGTCATCATCGTCACGCTCGGCATGTTCATCTGGGTGTACGGCAGCGCCGCCAACTCCGGGATGAAGGTCACGAACATCCCGCCGGAGGGCCAGCGGCTCCTCGGCATCGGCGTGCTGCTCGGCCTCGTCGTCCAGGCCCTGGCGATGATCCCGTACCTGCGGGAGACCGGCTTCCGGCTGCGCCTGCGCTTCGACTGGCGCGGTCACGGCCTCGGCAAGGCGGCCACGCTCGCCAAGTGGACCATCCTGTTCGTCCTCGCCAACCAGGCGGGCGCACTCGTCGTCTCCCAGCTGTCCACCGCGGCCGGCAAGGCATCGCCCGTCGACGGCACCGGCTTCGCCGCCTACGCCAACGCCCAGCTGATCTGGGGCCTGCCGCAGGCCATCATCACGGTCTCGCTGATGGCGGCCCTGCTGCCGCGCATCTCGCGCTCGGCGGCCGAGGACGACGCGGGCGCGGTCCGCGACGACATCTCGCAGGGACTGCGGACGACCGCGGTGGCGATCGTGCCCATCGCGTTCGGCTTCCTGGCCCTCGGCATCCCGATGTGCACGCTGATCTTCGGCTCCTCGGGCACCTCCGAGGCGACCAACATGGGCTTCATGCTGATGGCCTTCGGCCTCGGCCTGGTCCCGTACTCCGTGCAGTACGTCGTCCTGCGGGCCTTCTACGCCTACGAGGACACGCGCACGCCCTTCTACAACACCGTCATCGTGGCCGCGGTCAACGCGGCCGCCTCGGCGCTCTGTTACTTCCTGCTCCCGGCCCGCTGGGCGGTGATCGGCATGGCCGCCGCGTACGGCCTCGCCTACGCGATCGGCGTGGGCGTCGCCTGGAAGCGCCTGAGCAAGCGGCTGGGCGGCGACCTCGACGGCTCCCGGGTGCTGCGGACGTACGCCCGGCTGTGCATCGCCTCGGTCCCGGCCGCCCTGCTCAGTGGCGCGGCGTGCTACGGGATCGGACACAGCCTCGGTCAGGGCGTCATCGGCTCCTTCGCGGCGCTGGTGGTCGGCGGAGCGCTCCTGCTCGGCATCTTCTTCGTCGCGGCGCGCCGCATGCGCATCGAGGAGCTCAACTCCCTCGTCGGCATGGTGCGCGGGCGTCTGGGGCGCTGAGGCGGGGGTAAGCGCACAACCATCGTCCGCCGCCGCGTGTCGTGCATAGCGGCAGACTGTGGGCACAATTGGTTTCGGCGTCGGACAGCGTGCAACGGATGGGGAGGCAGGGACGACGGTGGCGGAACGGAGCACGGCTGCCGTCGACGTGGCAGACAACAGCGGTGACGAGCCGCTGACCGCCAAGGCGGACCAGTCCACGGCCGACGGGGTGGCCCAGAACCCGGAGCGGGACACGGACAGCGACGAGGCACAGGGGAGCGGCGGGACGGACGGTCCCGGTACGGCCTCACCTCCCGAACTGCACAGTGGTCACAAGCTCGCCAGGCGCTACCGCCTGGAGGAGTGCGTCACCCGTCTGGACGGATTCAGCAGTTGGCGCGCGGTCGACGAGAAACTCCGTCGCGCCGTAGGCGTCCATGTCCTGCCCGCGGAACACGTGCGGGCGCGTTCGGTACTGGCCGCGGCCCGGTCCTCCGCGCTGCTGGGCGACCCGCGCTTCGTCCAGGTCCTGGATGCCGTCGAGGAGAACGACCTCGTCTATGTCGTCCACGAGTGGCTGCCCGACGCGACCGAGTTGAGCACCCTGCTCTCCTCCGGGACGATGGAGCCGCACGACGCCTACCAGATGGTGAGCCAGGTGTCCTCCGCCATGGCCGCCGCCCATCGCGAGGGCCTCGCACATCTGCGCCTCAACCCCAATGCCGTACTGCGGGCTTCGACCGGTCAGTGGCGGATCCGCGGCCTGGCCGTGAACGCCGCGCTGCGCGGCATCAGCTCCGACACCCCCCAGCGCGCCGACACCGAGGCGATCGGCGCCCTGCTGTACGCCGCGCTGACCCAGCGGTGGCCGTACGAGAGCGACGCCTACGGCCTGTCCGGACTGCCCAAGGACATCGGGCTCATCGCGCCGGACCAGGTGCGTGCGGGTGTCCACCGCGGCCTGTCCGAGCTCGCGATGCGCGCGCTTGTCAACGACGGCGCCACCGCCTCCCGGCACGAGTCCGCGTGCACCACGCCGGAGGAGCTGGTGAAGGCGATCGGCGAGATGCCGCGCATCCGCCCGCCGGAGCCGGCGTTCACGGCACCGCCGGAGTACCAGCGCACGACGTACCAGCAGGGCACGTACGGCCGCACGGCACCGCACCCCGGCGTCACGCAGCCCCTCACGCCCCCTCCGCCGCCGCTGCAGAGCCGGACGGGCAAGGCCCTCAAGTGGGCGGTCTCCGCCCTCCTGATCGCCGCTCTGGGCCTCGGCAGCTGGCAGCTCGCGGACGCCCTGATGAACCAGAGCAACAAGTCCGACGACACGAACAAGACGCAGACGTCGGACGGCGGCGACAAGACCCCGAAGAAGCCGGCCAGTCAGCCGATCGCCATCGCAGGTGCCCACGACTTCGACCCGTTCGGGGACCAGTCCGAGAAGCCGGCCGACATAAGCAAGGTCTACGACGGCAGCACGGCGACGTACTGGCAGACGGACTTCTACAAGGGTGCGAACTTCGGCAACCTGAAGCCGGGCCTCGGCATCGTCCTGGACCTCGGCAAGGTCCAGGACGTCGGCAAGGTGGCAGTCACCTTCATGGGGGACACGGCGGTCGAGCTCCGTTCCGCGGGCCCGGACGCGACCTCCCGGCCCACGTCGTTCGACTCCTTCACACAGGTGGCCCAGGGGTCGGGGCAGTCGGTGGTGCTCAAGCCCGGCAAGACCGTCAAGACCCGGTACCTCCTGGTGTGGCTCACCAAGCTGCCCTTGCAGCCCGACGAGGGCACCTACCGGGGCAGAGTGGCGGACATCAAGGTGACCAGCTAGGTTGCCCCCAGGGAGGGGCCGATGGCAGATGCCGCCGGATACGGCGACGCAAAGGACGAGGATCTGCTCGCCCGTCACGTCGAGGGGGATCCCGACGCCTTCGGTGAGATCGTGCGGAGGCACCGGGATCGGCTCTGGGCAGTGGCGCTGCGGACGCTGGGGGACCGGGAGGAGGCCGCTGACGCGGTCCAGGACGCCCTCGTGTCCGCGTACCGGGCAGCCCACACCTTCCGGGGCCAGTCGGCCGTCACGACCTGGCTGCACCGGATCACGGTGAACGCCTGCCTGGACCGCGCCCGCAAGGCGGCCTCCCGGAAGACGGCTCCCGTGGACGACACCGAGCGTCTGGAGCAGCTGCTGGAGCCGCACGAGTCGGCCGAGGCACCCGCCGAGCGCAACGATCTGCACCGCCAGCTCCTGGAAGCCCTGGGCACCCTTCCGCACGACCAGCGGGCGGCCCTCGTCCTGGTGGACATGCAGGGCTACCCCGTCGCCGAGGCGGCCCACATCCTCGACGTCCCGACGGGCACGGTGAAGAGCCGCTGCGCTCGTGGCAGAGCGAAACTGCTCCCACTCATCTCCCATCTACGGCCGGAAATCTCCGGTGACGAGAAGAAGGAGGACCCGGCACGGAACCGGGCGCCGGGGACATCCGTCCCACCGGCAGCGGAACCTCACCACGGAGGTTCACACGGGACAGGGCCGAGCGATTCAGCCGCAGTGAAGGGCGGAGGTGGGCGAGCGTGACTTCCACGACGGACACGACCGGACACCCGGACGTCGCCGAGATCTCCGACCTCACCGAAGGCCTGCTCCCGCCCACTCGCAGCAGCGAGGTACGGCGTCATCTGGACGAGTGCGAACTGTGCACGGACGTCCATGCCTCTCTGGAGGAGATCCGGGGCCTGCTGGGCACCATCCCGGGCCCGGCGCCCATGCCCGCCGACATCGCGAGCCGTATCGATGCCGCCCTCGCCGCCGAGGCGCTGCTGAGCGCCACCGCGCCGGAGTCCGTGGACGCACCGGCCTCGGTCTCCGCTCCCTCCGGGCTGTCCGCCGAGAACGCCGATGCTCATGTTTCACGTGAAACATCGGCTCCGGTCGACCGGCCTGCCGGACGTCCGCACGCGACCACCGGCCCGGGGCGCAAGGATCGGGGCCGCGGCCGCCGCCGCAGGACGGCCGTCCTGGGCGCCGTCCTCACCGCTGCCGTCCTGGGGGCCGGAACGCTGTTCCTGCAGTCCCTGAGCGACGACACGTCCCATACGACGGCACACGGCGAGCAGACCAGCGCCACCTTTTCCGGCAGCCCCCTCAAGGGGCAGGTCACGGATCTCCTGACCACGAGGAAGAGCTCGCCGCGCGCTTCCGGCAGCCACAGGCCGCACGTGGGCATCGAGTCCGAGACGGACGGCCCAGGATCGACGGCGACCGCGAACACCCTGATCCAGCCCTCCGTCCCGATCCCGGACTGTGTCCGGGACGGCCTCAACGGCAAGGGTGAGGTCCTCGGCGCCAAGACGGGGATGTACGACGGGAAGGAGGCGTACCTCGTCGTGCTGCCCGATGCCAAGGACACCACCCGGGTCACCGCCTACGTCGTCGACGCCGCCTGCATGAACCAGCAGCCCGTCTCGCCCGGCAAGGTACTACTGAAGCAGTCCTTCGCACGCCCCTGATCCGGGTCCCCGCAGCGCGGCTTCCTTTCCCTCGTCCCCAGCCGGATATCCGTGCGGTGTGACGTCCCCCGTGCGCCCGGACACAGCGGGAATGCGGGCCCCGTAGGATCCGTTGGGTGGGGTGAGAGTCCCGGAAGGGACTCGCACCTGTCGACTGACACAGAGCAGAGACGAGGAATCAAGCCGTGAGCGACGTCCGTAACGTGATCATCATCGGCTCCGGGCCCGCCGGCTACACGGCGGCGCTCTACACCGCGCGCGCGTCGCTGAAGCCTCTGGTGTTCGAGGGGGCTGTCACGGCGGGCGGTGCCCTGATGAACACCACCGAGGTGGAGAACTTCCCGGGCTTCCGCGACGGCATCATGGGCCCCGACCTCATGGACAACATGCGCGCCCAGGCCGAGCGCTTCGGCGCAGAGCTGGTCCCCGACGACGTCGTCTCCGTCGACCTGACCGGTGAGATCAAGACCGTCACGGACACCGCGGGCACGGTCCACAAGGCGAAGGCCGTCATCGTCACCACCGGCTCGCAGCACCGCAAGCTGGGCCTGCCGAACGAGGACGCGCTCTCCGGCCGTGGTGTCTCCTGGTGTGCCACCTGTGACGGCTTCTTCTTCAAGGACCAGGACATCGCCGTGATCGGTGGCGGTGACACCGCGATGGAGGAAGCCACCTTCCTCTCGCGGTTCGCCAAGTCCGTGACGATCGTCCACCGCCGGGCCAGCCTGCGCGCCTCCAAGGCGATGCAGGAGCGCGCCTTCGCCGACCCGAAGATCAAGTTCGTCTGGGACAGCGAGGTCGCGGAGGTCCAGGGCGAGCAGAAGCTGTCCGGTCTCAAGCTCCGCAACGTCAAGACCGGTGAGCTCTCCGACCTGCCGGTGACGGGTCTGTTCATCGCGATCGGCCACGACCCGCGCACCGAGCTGTTCAAGGGCCAGCTCGACCTGGACGAGGAGGGCTACCTGAAGGTCGCCTCGCCCTCCACCCGCACCAACCTCACGGGTGTCTTCGCCGCCGGTGACGTGGTCGACCACACCTACCGCCAGGCGATCACCGCGGCCGGCACCGGCTGCTCCGCCGCTCTCGACGCCGAGCGTTTCCTCTCTGCCCTGGCGGACGAGGAGAACGCCGAGCCCGAGAAGACCTCTGTCTGACCCCCCTTCCGCCTCACCGCACGATCAAGTTAAGGAGCCCGCCGTGGCCGGCACCCTGAAGAATGTGACCGACGATTCCTTCGAGCAGGACGTCCTCAAGAGCGACAAGCCCGTCCTGGTGGACTTCTGGGCCGCCTGGTGCGGTCCGTGCCGCCAGATCGCTCCCTCGCTGGAGGCCATCGCGGCCGAGCACGGCGACAAGATCGAGATCGTCAAGCTCAACATCGACGAGAACCCGGGTACGGCTGCCAAGTACGGCGTCATGTCCATCCCGACCCTGAACGTGTACCAGGGCGGCGAGGTCGCGAAGACCATCGTCGGCGCCAAGCCCAAGGCCGCGATCGAGCGCGACCTGGCGGAGTTCATCGCCGAGTGACGTTTCACGTGAAACACGAATGGGCCAACCCGGTCGGGTTGGCCCATTCGCTTTGAGGGGCTACGGCCTAGAGGGGGCGGAGCGCCGGTTCCTTCTGTACGGCTCCCAGCAGCCGGTCGATCGCCAGCTCCACGTCTTCCTTCCAGGAGAGCGTCGATCGCAGCTCCAACCGCAGCCGCGGATGCTTGGGATGCTGCCGGACGGTCTTGAAGCCCACGGCCAGGAGGTGGTCGGCGGGCAGCAGACAGGCGAGCTCCTTCCAGCGGGCGTCACCGAATGCCTCGATGGCCTTGAAGCCGCGTCGCAGCAGGTCCTTGGCCACAGTCTGGACCATCACCCGGCCGAGCCCCTGGCCCTGATAGCCGGGCAGGATGAAGCCGGTGATCAGCTGTACGGCGTCCGATGAGACGGGGCTCGTGGGGAACGCCGTGGAGCGGGGAACGTAGGCAGGTGGGGCGTAGAGCACGAAGCCCACCGGTGCGTCGTCGACGTAGACCACACGGCCGCAGGAACCCCAGTCCAGCAGGACCGCGGAGATCCAGGACTCCTTCTCCAGGGCGGGTGTACCCGCCCTTACCGCGGCCTCGCCGCTGACGGGGTCGAGCTCCCAGAAGACACACGAGCGACAGCGGTTGGGAAGGTCCTGAAGGTTGTCCAGCGTGAGCGGTACGAGCCGGCGCCCCATGAAGGCTGTTCCTCGCTTCCTTTGCCCGCGGCCCCGCGAGCGGCTGTCAGTGCGCTGCGCTCTCTGAGCAGACTGCCGACGAACCCGCCGACCGCGCCCAGCCCGAGGCCCGCCCCCACCAGTCCGGTGCGGCTCATCGATCGCATGGCCCCCGCCTCCCACTCAGAGGATGCTGCCAGGTGGATGCGCCATACCCGCTCGCATCGTATCCACCAAGCGATTCCATCGATACCGACTAAAAGCAAAGAGCGGACCGTGTTCCGGTACACACCGGACACAATCCGCTCTCCTCCGGCCGATCGGGCGAAGCCGTTCGGCGTGGACCGATCAGAGCCGACCGAGGCTCAGTCCTCGGACTCCTCCGTCTGCCCCTCGTGCAGGCCCTTCTGCAGGACCGGTCCCTCGCCCGGGGCGAGGGAGCCGAGGATCCGCTCCAGGTCTTCCATGGAAGCGAACTCGACGGTGATCTTGCCCTTCTTCTGACCGAGGTCGACCTTCACCCGGGTCTCGAAGCGGTCCGACAGACGCGTCGCGAGCTCGTTCAGCGCCGGGGACACCCGGGCACCGGCACGCGGCCCCTTGGAGCGCTGTGCCGTCTGGGGACGCGAGCCCATCAGGGTCACGATCTCCTCGACGGCGCGCACCGAGAGTCCCTCGGCCACGATGCGGTGGGCCAGCCGGTCCTGCTCCTCCGAGTCCTCGACGGAGAGCAGAGCCCGCGCGTGACCGGCGGACAGCACACCGGCGGCGACGCGGCGCTGGACCGCCGGCGAGAGCTTCAGCAGACGCAGGGTGTTCGAGACCTGCGGCCGGGACCGGCCGATGCGGTCCGCCAGCTGGTCGTGCGTGCAGTTGAAGTCCTTCAGCAGCTGGTCGTAGGCGGCGGCCTCTTCCAGCGGGTTCAGCTGGGCGCGGTGCAGGTTCTCCAGCAGGGCGTCCAGAAGGAGCTTCTCGTCGTCCGTGGCCCGCACGATCGCCGGGATGGCTTCGAGGCCGGCCTCGCGGCAGGCCCGCCAGCGCCGCTCGCCCATGATGAGCTCGTAGCGGGCGGGGCCGAGCTGCCGTACGACGACGGGCTGGAGAAGGCCGACCTCCTTGATGGAGGTGACCAGCTCCTGCAGAGCGTCCTCGTCGAAGACCTCACGCGGCTGGCGCGGGTTCGGCGTGATGGAGTCGAGGGCGATCTCGGCGAAGTGGGCGCCCATGGGGGACGCAGGCGCCTCCACGACGCCGTTCACCGACACCTCCTCGGTCTCCTGCACCACGGACGGCAGCGTGGCCACCTTGGCCGCTGCGACCCCACGATCGGTCGTCAGCACCGGAGCCGGGACCGCCACGGGAGCAGCGGACGCAGCGCTCCCCAAGGGGGCCGAAGCCGGGGTCTTCTCGGTCGGGGCAGCGGGGATCAGTGCGCCGAGTCCACGACCCAAACCCCTCCGTCGCTCGCTCACTGAATCCCCTCCACCATGCTCGGGTTGCTCTGGGCGCCGATGTGGGCCTGTGTCGGGTCGTAGCTGACACCGACGCCCTTCAGCGCGATTTCTCGTGCCGCCTCAAGGTAGGAGAGGGCACCACTCGATCCAGGATCGTAAGTCAGCACCGTCTGCCCATAGCTCGGCGCCTCGGAGATACGGACCGACCGGGGAATGCTCGTCCGCAGGACCTCGTCGCCGAAGTGACTTCGTACCTCGTCCGCGACCTGGGAGGCAAGACGCGTACGACCGTCGTACATGGTGAGCAGGATGGTCGACACGTGCAGGGCCGGGTTGAGGTGACCGCGCACCAGGTCGACGTTGCGCAGCAGCTGCCCCAGGCCCTCCAGCGCGTAGTACTCGCACTGGATCGGGATGAGGACCTCCTGGCCCGCCACGAGTGCGTTGACCGTCAGCAGGCCGAGCGAGGGCGGGCAGTCGATGAGGATGTAGTCCAGCGGCTGCTCGTAGGCCTGAATGGCCCTCTCAAGCCGGCTCTCTCGCGCCACCAGGGACACCAGCTCGATCTCCGCACCGGCGAGATCGATCGTGGCGGGGGCGCAGAAGAGACCTTCGACATCGGGGACCGGCTGGACGACCTCGGACAGGGGCCTGCTCTCGACCAATACGTCGTAGATGGATGGCACTTCGGCGTGATGGTCGATCCCCAGGGCAGTGGACGCGTTGCCCTGCGGGTCGAGGTCGATCACCAGGACACGGGCGCCATGGAGAGCCAGCGAAGCGGCGAGGTTGACCGTAGTCGTCGTCTTGCCGACGCCGCCCTTCTGGTTGGCGACCACGATGACCCGGGTCTGCTCGGGACGTGGAAGGCCTTCGCCGGCACGGCCCAGAGCCTCCACGGCCAGTTGGGCAGCACGACCGATGGGAGTGTCGTCCATCGGAGGCGGTGTTTCACGTGAAACATCCGCCCCCATCGACTCGGTACGGGGACCGGGGACCGGATCGGTCATCGGTCCCGCGATGTTGGCGTCGGACCGCACGGATTCACTCTCCTCGACTTCAGGCTCGCAATGAACAGAGCCTCCCATGTCTTCGGGGTCGTGAACCAGTGAGGCCTGTTGTTCTGTGGAGAAATCCACCTCTGTGGACAACTCTGTTGCCTCTCCGAGTGACCCAAGAGGCCTGCGGTCGCGTGGTTCGGCGGCGGCGCGGCCGCGGCTGATGATGCCGTGCAGCAGTGAGCGACGTTTCACGTGAAACACGATGCACAGCGGCCGCTGCTCGGTCTTCGCGACACTCCGGGATGCGTAGGTTTGACAGCTTGTGTGGAGTACGTCTCAAACGGAGCGCTCAACGCCGGCGGCGCGTGCGCCCCGTACGGGCGGCCTTCGCCCGCTTTGCGGCGAACCTCACACCACCGGGGCTCTCCCCGACCTCGACCCGCACCACCGTGGACAGAGGATCGACGATACCCTCACCGACGTGCAGGACGGACGTCTCCACCGCTCCGAGCTTGCTCAGCGCGGTAGCCGCGCTCTTGAGCTCCTCCTCGGCGGTGTCCCCCTTGAGCGCCAGCATCTCGCCGTACGGGCGCAACAGCGGGATTCCCCAGGTGGCCAACCGGTCCAGCGGAGCCACGGCCCGCGCGGTCACCACATGCACCGGCGGCAGCGTACCCATGACCTCCTCGGCGCGACCACGCACGACGGTGACGTGATCCAGGCCCAGCAGCTCGACGACCTCGGTGAGGAAGTTGGTACGCCGCAGCAGCGGTTCCAGCAAGGTGATCTTCAGGTCCTCCCGGACGAGGGCCAGGGGAATCCCCGGCAGCCCGGCTCCCGAGCCGACGTCGCACACGGTCACCCCCTCGGGGACGACCTCCGAGAGCACCGCGCAGTTCAGTAGATGGCGCTCCCACAGACGGGGCACTTCGCGTGGGCCGATCAGACCGCGCTGCACGCCCGCCACGGCGAGCAGCTCCGCGTAGCGGACCGCATCGGCGAAGCGATCGCCAAACACTTCCCGCGCCTGCTCGGGCGCAGGGGGGAGCTCCGCTGCCTCCGTCACGGGGACCGTCCTTCCGTACAGCGCCGACGCACCGAGCGTCGACCACCAGAACTACCAGGCTGACAAAGTTCGGCCCCGCCTGCGGGCAGACGGGGCCGGTGGATCGTAAGGGACCGATCAAGCGGGAAGTACGACGACGAAGCGCTGCGGCTCCTCGCCCTCCGACTCGCTGCGCAGCCCCGCGGCCTTGACCGCGTCGTGCACGACCTTGCGCTCGAACGGGGTCATCGGCTTGAGCTTCACGGGCTCACCGGTGTTCTTGACGTCGGCGGCGGCCTTGGCGCCCAGCTCGGACAGCTCGGCGCGCTTCTTGGCGCGGTAGCCCGCGATGTCCAGCATCAGCCGACTGCGGTCGCCGGTCTCCCGGTGCACGGCCAGGCGCGTCAGCTCCTGCAGCGCCTCCAGCACCTCGCCGTCACGGCCGACCAGCTTCTGCAGGTCACGGCCGCCCGTGTCGCTGATGATCGACACAGAGGCACGGTCGGCCTCGACGTCCATGTCGATATCGCCGTCGAGGTCGGCGATGTCCAGCAGACCCTCAAGGTAGTCCGCCGCGATCTCGCCCTCCTGCTCCAGGCGGGACAGGGTGTCTGCACCCTCGGCAGCGGCGGAGGTGGTGCCTTCCGTCACGGGATGGACTCCTTCTTACTTCTTGGACGGGGACTTGGGCCGCTGCGGCCCCTTGCGCTGACCGGACTGGGCCTTGCTGCGGGCACCGGAGCCGGACTTCGAAGGCTCCTGAGCGGCGGGCTTGGCGTCCTGCGGCTCATCGGACTTCTCCAGCGACGTCGTCGGCGTGGAGTCATCGGCCTGCTTCAGGCCACCGGACTGACGCTGCGACTTGGTCTGACGCTTGGGCTGCTGGCGCCTGGGGGCTGCCGCACCGTCCTCGGTCTGGGCGGCGGCCTGGGCTTCGCCCTTCACCACGGTGCCGTCGGCCTGGGCCGCGAGGCCGGCCTTGCTCAGGGCGTTGATGAACTGACGCTCGGCGTCGTTGCGGTCACGGCCCTTGGCGACGATCGCCTTGACGATGGTCTTCTCACTCCGCCGGCGGGTCTTGCCGTGGCTCGTGACGTGCTTGGTCAGGCGCTCCAGGTAAGCGGCCTGGGCCTTGGAACCCGGGGTGGGGTTGTTGTGGATGACGTACATCTGCTGGCCCATGGTCCACACGTTGGTGGTCAGCCAGTAGACGAGGACACCGACCGGGAAGCGGATGCCGAAGAAGGCGAACATGATCGGGAAGACGTACATCAGCATCTTCTGCTGCTGCATGAACGGGGTCTTCACCGTCGTGTCGACGTTCTTCGTCATCAGCTGACGCTGCGTGTAGAACTGCGACCCCGACATCAGGACGATCATGATGGCGGTGACGACGCGGATGTCCGTCAGCGAGGCGCCGAGCTTGGCGGCCGTGTCAGCGCTGTCCAGGAACTTCGAGGCCAGCGGAGCACCGAAGATGTGCGCCTTCTGCGCGCTCTCCAGCAGGCTCTGGTTGATGACCCCGACGGTGTCGCCCGAGGCGATGCCGTTGAGCACGTGGTACAGGGCGAAGAAGAACGGGGACTGCGCCAGGATGGGAAGGCACGAGGAGAGCGGGTTGGTGCCCGCGTCCTTGTACAGCTTCATCATCTCTTCGGACTGGCGCTGCTTGTCGTTCTTGTAGCGCTCCTGGATCTTCTTCATCTCGGGCTGCAGCGTCTGCATGGCCCGGGTCGCCTTGATCTGCTTCACGAAGAGCGGGATCAGGCAGATACGAATCAGAATCACCAGGGACACGATGGACAGGCCCCAGGCCCATCCGGTGTCGGGGCCGAAGATGGCGCCGTACACCGCGTGGAACTGGACGATGACCCAGGAGACGGGTGTCGTGATGAAGCTGAAGAGGCTGGCAATCGTGTCCACTAATCATGCTCCTTGGGCATGGGACGGGGTCTCTGCGGCCGGGCTCGAAGACGGAATCTCTTCGATGGCCGATTCGGCGGCGGAGGGCCCGCCCTTGCGTGCACGCCAGGCGTCGCGCAGCATTTCGTGCCACCGCGGGCGCTTACGCGGCGGAACATGGTCCACACCGCCGAGCGACCACGGATTGCACCGGAGGATGCGCCAGGCAGTGAGTGCCGTTCCCTTGATCGCACCGTGTCGGTCGATGGCCGTGTACCCGTAGTGCGAACACGACGGGTAGTACTTGCACACCGGGCCCAACAACGGGCTGATCGTCCACTGGTACAGCTTGATCAGTGCCAGCAGCGGGTACTTCATCGCGCGCCCCCTCCCAGTAGCCGTTGAAGGGCGGCATCGAGGTCTTGGGCCAGTTGTGCATGGTCGGCGTCGCCCGCTCCGGGTAGCGCCCGTACGACTACCAGGCTACCGGGGGGAAACAGGGCGACTCGGTCACGCATCAGATGGCGCAGTCTGCGCTTCACCGCATTGCGTACGACCGCGCCACCCACTGCCTTGCTCACGACGAAACCCGCACGCGTCGGGGGAGCGCTCTCCCCTGGCGCGTGCGGGTCCGTGGCACCGCTACGAAAGTGGACGACGAGGAGCGGGCGGCCTGCCCGGCGCCCTCGTCGTACCGCGGTCGCGAAGTCCTCGCGCCGCCTCAGCCGGTTCTCGGTGGGCAGCACGACGTCATGACCTGATCGGGATCAGGCGGACAGGCTGGCGCGACCCTTGGCACGACGGTTCGCGAGAATCGCGCGGCCCGCACGGGTACGCATCCGCAGGCGGAAGCCGTGGGTCTTCGCCCGACGACGGTTGTTCGGCTGGAAAGTGCGCTTGCTCACTCGGGGGCTCCAGAAATCAATCGGTGGTGGCGGGGTGCCGTCCTGGCTGTCACCGTGCGCCCACGAGTAGCTCGCGTCACGCCCGAGTGCACCGCTTCCCGATCACCTTCAGTGATCTGTGCCCATCGGAGGCAGGCGGCAGCAGCCATCGACAACTCGACCTGGTTACGGTACGCGGGGCTACGCCATCCGGTCAAACCGGGGGTCACGGAGAGACACTATCCACAGGCTGGGGACAACAACTTGAACCGCACCCGCCGCGCTGACTACCGTGGCTGGACTCCGATTCGTTCCCTTATCCCCGGCCGAGCGGGGTTCCTCCCGGCCGTCCACCCGATTTACATCCCGATCCGTCCCACAACCACACGTTCGTGGGACCTGTGAGAGAGCGTGCCCTGTGGCTGACGTACCTGCCGATCTTGCCGCAGTGTGGCCACGAGTACTGGAGCAGCTCCTCGGAGAGGGTCGCGGTCAGGGTGTCGAGTCGAAGGACGAGCACTGGATCCGGCGCTGCCAGCCGCTCGCGCTGGTCGCGGACACCGCCCTGCTCGCCGTACCGAACGAATTTGCGAAGGGCGTACTGGAGGGCCGTCTCGCCCCGATCGTCAGCGAGACCCTGAGCCGGGAGTGCGGCCGCCCGATCCGCATCGCGATCACCGTCGACGACTCCGCCGGCGAGCCCCCGGCCCCGCCGGCGCCCCAGGTTCTGCCGAAGCCGCGCTACGAGGAGCCCGAACTCCCCTCCGGGCAGTACGAGGGATACGGCCGTCACCGCGCCGACCAGCACCAGGGCGGCGACCCGGCGTCCCGCGCCGACCAACTCCCCACGGCCCGGCCCGCCTACCCCTCCGAGTACCAGCGCCCTGAGCCCGGCGCCTGGCCGCGGCCGCAGCAGGACGAGTACCGGCCCCAGCAGGACGAGTACAGCTGGCAGCAGCAGCGGCTCGGCTTCCCCGAGCGCGACCCCTACGCCTCGCCGTCCCAGGACTCCTACGGCTCGCCGTCGCGGGACTCCTACCGGACGCCGTCGCAGGACGCGTACGGGCCGGGGAACGACGTGTACGGCTCCCCGAGCCAGGACTACCGGCCGCAGCCGATGGAGCGTCCGTCGTACGACGGCCAGCGCTCCGAGTACGACCCGTCCCGCGTCGACTACGACCAGCGCGACCCGTCCCGCCGCGAGCTGCCCGAGCCGCCGTCCGGCCCCGGTCATGGGCACCGCGGCGGTCCGGGGGGCACCGGCGGGCCGACGCCCGGCCCGTCGGCCGCGCAGCCCGCGCCGGCTGCCGGTCCCGGTGAGCCGACCGCGCGGCTGAACCCGAAGTACCTCTTCGACACGTTCGTGATCGGCGCGTCCAACCGCTTCGCGCACGCGGCCGCGGTCGCCGTCGCCGAGGCGCCCGCCAAGGCGTACAACCCCCTCTTCATCTACGGGGAGTCGGGCCTCGGCAAGACGCACCTGCTGCACGCGATCGGGCACTACGCGCGCAGCCTCTACCCGGGCACGCGCGTGCGCTACGTGAGCTCCGAGGAATTCACCAACGAGTTCATCAACTCCATCCGCGACGGCAAGGGCGACAGCTTCCGCAAGCGCTACCGCGAGATGGACATCCTTCTCGTGGACGACATCCAGTTCCTGGCGGACAAGGAGTCGACGCAGGAGGAGTTCTTCCACACCTTCAACACGCTCCACAACGCCAACAAGCAGATCGTGCTCTCCAGCGACCGGCCGCCCAAGCAGCTGGTGACGCTGGAGGACCGGCTGCGGAACCGTTTCGAGTGGGGTCTGATCACCGACGTCCAGCCGCCCGAGCTGGAGACGCGGATCGCGATCCTGCGCAAGAAGGCGGTGCAGGAGCAGCTCAACGCCCCGCCGGAGGTGCTGGAGTTCATCGCCTCCCGCATCTCACGCAACATCCGCGAGCTGGAGGGCGCGCTGATCCGGGTGACGGCGTTCGCGTCGCTGAACCGGCAGCCGGTGGACCTGGGCCTGACCGAGATCGTCCTCAAGGACCTGATCCCCGGCGGCGAGGACTCGACGCCGGAGATCACCGCGACGGCCATCATGGCGGCGACGGCCGACTACTTCGGTCTCACGGTCGAGGACCTGTGCGGCAGCTCGCGCGGCCGCCAGCTGGTCACGGCCCGGCAGATCGCCATGTACCTGTGCCGTGAGCTCACCGATCTGTCGCTGCCGAAGATCGGCGCACAGTTCGGCGGCCGCGACCACACGACCGTCATGCACGCCGACCGCAAGATCCGCGCGCTGATGGCCGAGCGGCGCTCCATCTACAACCAGGTCACCGAGCTGACCAACCGCATCAAGAACGGCTGACGGCCCAGGCACGGGCACTGAGGGCGCCTCCGGGAACAGATCCCGGAGGCGCCCTCGGTCGTTCCGGCACGACGCCCGCCGCCGCGCCGGCACACGTCCGGTCGTCCCTCCGCGAGGCCGTCCCGTAGCCCCGGGAGGGCGTCCCTGGCCCTTTCCGAGGCCCGCCGCCGCCCTTCCTCCGCCGCTCTCCCGCGGAGCGACCCGTCGTTCCGCGGCCACCGGCTGTTCGAATACCTGAAGGGTTACGGCCGCTCTCCACAGATTCGGTGACTTTCTTCCGTCCACATCCTGGGGACTGTGAAGTTGTCCCGATCTCCGTCCACAGGCTGGCTGTTGAGGAGCTGTCAGCCCAGCTCAGGACCCTGTGGAATCGTGGACGAAGGATCTCCACAGACTGTGGACAAAGCGGAGATCCACAGGCTGTGCACGAAGTTGTCCACCGGTAGCCCACAGGCTGGGGGCGGTTGTCCCCAGTGAACCGGGTCTTCTCCACATGCCTGTCCACTGTTCGGCAACGCGACGTACCTGATCACCGCGTCGAGTGAAAGCCGTCACACCAAGGTGCCTGGTTGGGGTGTGGGAAACGTGGGTAAACCTGGGGACGCAGCTGGGGAGAAGTGCCCTCGGGCTGTGGGTGGAGTGTGCAGAACTTCTTGTTCTCCACAGAGACCCCCAGTTGTCCACCGGCGTCACCCACAGGGTCGGTGGACAAAATTTCCGCGCTGAGCTGGGCAAACGTGGTTATCCACGGTATCCACAGGCCCTACTACTACTCCCGACCAGAGAGAGTGCGGAATCCGTTTCGAAGCGGGGCCTGTGCACAACTCGCTGTTTCGAGCCCGACCGCCCCTCGGCACGACTTGACCCCGACAGGCACCTACTGTCAGTGCGGTGCGTCAGACTGGTCCCCGGTGTTCTGCCCGTCGCAGTGGGCGGTGACACCGGGTCGTAGGGCTCAGAAGCAACAGCAGGAGGCGGCTTACGGTGAAGATCCGGGTGGAACGCGACGTACTCGCGGAGGCAGTGGCCTGGGCGGCACGCAGCCTTCCGGCCCGTCCGCCGGCGCCTGTCCTCGCCGGCCTCCTGCTGAAGGCCGAGGAAGGGCAGCTGAGCCTGTCGAGCTTCGACTACGAGGTCTCCGCGCGCGTCTCCGTCGACGCGGAGGTCGAGGAGGAGGGCACGGTCCTCGTCTCCGGCCGCCTGCTCGCCGACATCTGCCGTGCTCTCCCCAACCGCCCGGTCGAGATTTCCACAGACGGTGTACGGGCGACGGTGGTCTGCGGCTCCTCGCGCTTCACCCTCCACACCCTGCCCGTGGAGGAGTACCCGGCGCTGCCCCAGATGCCGAACGCGACCGGCACCGTCCCCGGCGAGGTCTTCTCCTCCGCCGTCCAGCAGGTCGCCATCGCCGCCGGCCGTGACGACACGCTGCCCGTCCTCACCGGTGTGCGCATCGAGATCGAGGGCGACACGGTCACCCTGGCCTCCACCGACCGCTACCGCTTCGCGGTCCGCGAGTTCCTGTGGAAGCCGGAGAACCCGGACGCCTCCGCGGTCGCCCTGGTGCCCGCCAAGACGCTCCTGGACACGGCCAAGGCGCTCACCAGCGGCGACAGCGTGATCCTGGCGCTGTCCGGTTCGGGCGCGGGCGAGGGCCTGATCGGTTTCGAGGGCGCCGGACGGCGGACGACGACCCGCCTGCTGGAGGGCGACCTCCCGAAGTACCGCACGCTGTTCCCGACCGAGTTCAACTCCGTCGCCGTGATCGAGACCGCCCCCTTCGTGGAGGCCGTCAAGCGTGTGGCCCTGGTCGCCGAGCGGAACACCCCGGTGCGGCTGAGCTTCGAGCAGGGCGTGCTCATCCTGGAGGCCGGCTCCAGCGACGACGCACAGGCTGTGGAAAGGGTCGACGCGCAGCTGGACGGCGACGACATCTCGATCGCCTTCAACCCGACCTTCCTGCTGGACGGCCTGAGCGCCATCGACTCCCCGGTGGCCCAGCTGTCGTTCACCACGTCCACCAAGCCCGCGCTGCTCAGCGGCAAGCCCGCGGTGGACGCGGAGGCGGACGACGCCTACAAGTACCTGATCATGCCGGTCCGCCTCAGCGGCTGAGCCGGGCCGCCCTCCGTCGGACGAACCCGCAGGTGAGGGCATACGCATGAGCGCGTATGCCCACAGATGTGCGTGAGCGTCCGGGTTTAGGCTCGGACGCAGGTACGAACGTGCCGCACACGTCACACAGCAACCTAAGGAACCAACTGATGGAGCTCGGTCTCGTCGGCCTCGGCAAGATGGGCGGCAACATGCGCGAGCGGATCCGCCGCGCCGGCCACACCGTCATCGGGTACGACCGCAACGCGGACCTCGCCGATGTCCACAGCCTGGAAGAGCTTGTGGGCAAGCTCTCCGGCCCCCGCGTGGTCTGGGTGATGGTCCCGGCCGGCGAGGCCACCCAGACCACGATCGACGAGCTCGCCAAGCTCCTGGAGCCCGGTGACGTGGTCGTGGACGGCGGCAACTCCCGCTGGACGGACGACGAGAAGCACGCCGAGGAGCTGGCCGCCCAGGGCATCGGCTTCGTCGACTGCGGCGTCTCCGGCGGCGTCTGGGGCCTGGAGAACGGCTACGCGCTGATGTACGGCGGCGACGCGGAGAACGTCGCCAAGGTGCGGCCGGTCTTCGACGCGCTCAAGCCGGAGGGTGACTTCGGCGCGGTGCACGCCGGCAAGGTCGGCGCGGGGCACTTCGCGAAGATGGTCCACAACGGCATCGAGTACGCGATGATGCAGGCCTACGCCGAGGGCTGGGAGCTCCTGGAGAAGGTCGACTCCGTCACGGACGTCCGCGAGGTCTTCCGCTCCTGGCAGGAGGGCACGGTCATCCGCTCCTGGCTGCTCGACCTCGCGGTGAACGCCCTCGACGAGGACGAGCACCTGGAGCAGCTGAAGGGTTATGCACAGGACTCCGGCGAGGGCCGGTGGACTGTGGAGGCCGCCATAGACAACGCGGTGCCGCTGCCCGCGATCACCGCCTCGCTGTTCGCGCGGTTCGCCTCCCGTCAGGAGGACTCGCCGCAGATGAAGATGATCGCCGCGCTGCGCAACCAGTTCGGCGGCCACGCCGTAGAGAAGAAGTAATCCACAGGGTCGCCCAGCGATCCACAACCCTGGGGGAGGTCGGCGAACGACCATGCACGTCACGCATCTGTCGCTGGCCGACTTCCGCTCGTACGCCCGGGTCGAGGTCCCGCTCGACCCGGGCGTCACCGCCTTCGTCGGCCCGAACGGGCAGGGGAAGACCAACCTCGTCGAGGCGATCGGCTACCTCGCCACCCTCGGCAGCCACCGCGTCGCCTCCGACGCCCCCCTGGTCCGCATGGGCGCCGACCGGGCGATCATCCGGGCGCAGGTCAGGCAGGGCGAGCGGCAGCAGCTGGTCGAGCTGGAGTTGAACCCCGGCAAGGCCAACCGCGCCCGGATCAACAGGTCCTCGCAGGTCAGACCGCGTGACGTGCTGGGGATCGTACGGACCGTGCTGTTCGCGCCCGAGGACCTCGCCCTGGTCAAGGGCGACCCCGGTGAGCGGCGGCGCCTCCTGGACGAGCTGATCACCGCCCGCTCCCCGCGCATGGCGGGCGTGCGCTCCGACTACGAGCGGGTGCTCAAGCAGCGCAACACGCTGCTGAAGACGGCCGCGCTGGCCCGCCGGCACGGTGGGCGCTCGATGGATCTGTCCACGCTCGACGTGTGGGACCAGCACCTCGCGCGGGCGGGCGCCGAGCTGCTCGCCCAGCGCCTGGACCTGATCGCCGCGATCCAGCCGCTGGCCGACAAGGCGTACGAGCAGCTGGCTCCGGGCGGCGGTCCCGTCGCCCTGGAGTACAAGCCGTCGGCGCCCGGTGAGGCCCACACGCGCGAGGATCTGTACGCCCAGCTGATGGCCGCGCTCGCCGAGGCCCGCAAGCAGGAGATCGAGCGGGGCGTCACGCTCGTCGGCCCGCACCGGGACGATCTGGTGCTCAAGCTCGGTCAGCTGCCCGCCAAGGGCTATGCCTCCCACGGCGAGTCGTGGTCGTACGCGCTGGCGCTGCGGCTGGCGTCGTACGACCTGCTGCGCGCGGAGGGCAACGAGCCGGTGCTGATCCTCGACGACGTCTTCGCCGAGCTGGACGCCCGCCGCCGGGAGCGGCTGGCCGAGCTGGTCGCGCCCGGTGAGCAGGTGCTGGTGACCGCCGCGGTCGGCGACGACGTACCGCACGTCCTCACCGGGGCGCGGTACGTGGTGTCCGAGGGGACGGTGGAGCGCGTATGAGCGGCCAGGAACCCACCCCCGGGAAGGCGCCGGAGCCGTCCGGTGTCGATCTCGCGCGCGTGGCGCTGCGCGCGGCGCGGGAGCAGGCACGCGCGCGTGGGGACGCGGCGCAGCAGAAGAAGCAGGCGCGCCGCGGCGGCCTGCGCTCCGGCGCGCGCGCCGACGGGCGCGACCCGATGGCGCTCGGCTCCGCGATCAACCGGCTGATCACCGAGCGGGGCTGGGAGACCCCGGCCGCGGTGGGCGGGGTCATGGGCCGCTGGCCGCAGATCGTCGGGGAGGACCTCGCCAAGCACTGCGTGCCGCAGCGGTACGACGAGGACGAGCGGGTGCTGGTCGTGCAGTGCGACTCCACGGCGTGGGCCACGCAGCTGCGGCTGCTGGCCCCCGCGCTGGTCGCCCGGCTCAACGAGGACCTCGGACACGGCACGGTGCGGGTGATCAAGGTGCACGGTCCCAGTGGCCCCACCCGCCGCTACGGCCCCTTGCGCGCCCCTGGAAGCACGGGTCTCGGCGACACCTACGGGTGATGTACGTCACGCGGCGAGGCCTGCGTGAGACCTGCTTGTGCCCCCGGCGTACAACCGCACGCGGTTGCGAATCCGGACCTGACCCCGGAGTAGCCAAGGGTTGACAGCCCGAAGCGCTGAGTGCCGCTGTGAGCCTCTTGGAGCCCCCATCCGTATATCGGGACCCAATCGGGACCGGTTCAGGGCGGCACATGGGGACTCAGGTACCGGCAAACCCCCATCACTGTCGGCGCTACCGGTAGACTGGAAGCCAATCCCGCCCCACTCGTGGGGACCGTCCGGGAAAAGCTGAGCAACGCTGATCAAGGCTTACCAACGCAACATGCCGCAGCCGCTCCGGCAACCTCCCCCAAAGGGGGCGCCCCCAGGAGCCAGGCTCGTGCTGTGCCAGTGCCAGAAAGGGCGCTTCGTGGCCGATTCCGGCAACCCCAACGAGAACATCCCGTCCACCGACGCCAGCGCCGACGGCGCGGTGAACTCGTCGAACGGCGAGGTCACCACCTCGTACGACGCCAGCGCCATCACCGTCCTCGAAGGGCTGGACGCGGTCCGCAAGCGACCCGGTATGTACATCGGCTCCACCGGCGAGCGCGGTCTGCACCACCTGGTGTACGAGGTCGTGGACAACTCCGTCGACGAGGCGCTGGCCGGCCACGCGGACACGATCGACGTCACGATCCTCGCCGACGGCGGCGTCCGGGTCGTCGACAACGGCCGAGGCATCCCGGTGGGCATCGTGCCCTCCGAGGGCAAGCCGGCCGTCGAGGTCGTGCTGACCGTGCTGCACGCGGGCGGCAAGTTCGGCGGCGGCGGTTACGCGGTCTCCGGCGGTCTGCACGGCGTCGGCGTCTCCGTCGTGAACGCCCTGTCGACCAAGGTGTCCGTCGAGATCAGGACGGACGGCCACCGCTGGACGCAGGACTACAAGCTCGGCGTCCCGACGGCCCCCCTCGCCCAGCACGAGGCCACGGACGAGACCGGCACCTCGGTCACCTTCTGGGCCGACCCGGACATCTTCGAGACCACCGAGTACTCCTTCGAGACGCTCTCGCGGCGCTTCCAGGAGATGGCGTTCCTCAACAAGGGTTTGACCATCAAACTCACTGACGAGCGCGAGTCGGCGAAGGCCACCGCCGGGGCGGACGAGGCGGGTGCGGACGAGAAGGACGAGGTCAAGACCGTCACGTACCACTACGAGGGCGGCATCGTCGACTTCGTGAAGTACCTCAACTCCCGCAAGGGAGACGCGGTCCACCCCACCGTGATCGACCTCGAGGGCGAGGACAAGGACAAGAGCCTGTCCCTCGAAGTCGCGATGCAGTGGAACAGCGGCTACAGCGAGGGCGTGTACTCCTTCGCCAACATCATCCACACCCACGAGGGCGGTACGCACGAGGAGGGCTTCCGCGCGGCCCTGACCTCGCTGATCAACAAGTACGCGCGCGACAAGAAGCTGCTGCGCGAGAAGGACGACAACCTCACCGGTGACGACATCCGTGAGGGTCTGACCGCGATCATCTCGGTCAAGCTGAGCGAGCCCCAGTTCGAGGGCCAGACCAAGACCAAGCTGGGCAACACGGAGGCGAAGACCTTCGTCCAGAAGGCGGTCTACGAGCACCTCAACGACTGGCTGGACCGCAACCCGAACGAGGCGGCGGACATCGTCCGCAAGGGCATCCAGGCGGCCACCGCGCGCGTGGCGGCCCGCAAGGCCCGTGACCTCACCCGCCGCAAGGGTCTGCTGGAGAGCGCGTCCCTGCCGGGCAAGCTCTCGGACTGCCAGTCCAACGACCCGACCAAGTGCGAGATCTTCATCGTCGAGGGTGACTCCGCCGGCGGCTCGGCCAAGTCCGGCCGCAACCCGCAGTACCAGGCGATCCTCCCGATCCGAGGCAAGATCCTCAACGTCGAGAAGGCGCGGATCGACAAGATCCTGCAGAACCAGGAGATCCAGGCGCTGATCTCCGCCTTCGGCACGGGCGTGCACGAGGACTTCGACATCGAGAAGCTCCGCTATCACAAGATCATCCTGATGGCGGACGCCGACGTCGACGGCCAGCACATCAACACCCTGCTGCTGACCTTCCTGTTCCGCTTCATGCGGGACCTGGTGGAGAAGGGGCACGTGTACCTGTCCCGTCCCCCGCTCTACAAGATCAAGTGGGGCCGGGACGAGGTCGAGTACGCGTACTCCGACCGCGAGCGCGACGCGCTGATCGAGATGGGCCGCCAGCGCGGCAAGCGCATCAAGGAGGACTCGATCCAGCGCTTCAAGGGTCTCGGCGAGATGAACGCCGAGGAGCTGCGCGTGACCACCATGGACATCGAGCACCGCGTCCTCGGCCAGGTCACCCTCGACGACGCCGCCCAGGCCGACGACCTGTTCTCGGTCCTCATGGGCGAGGACGTCGAGGCCCGCCGCGCGTTCATCCAGCGCAACGCCAAGGACGTCCGCTTCCTCGACATCTGAGTCGGTCTCAGCTGACCGCACCAGGAAGGATCTTCACCAGCAATGGCCGACGAGAACACTCCAGACACTCCTGAGACCGAGGGCGCCGAGATCACCGTGCGCGTCGAGCCCGTCGGGCTCGAAACGGAGATGCAGCGCTCGTACCTCGACTACGCGATGTCCGTCATCGTGTCCCGTGCGCTGCCCGACGTCCGCGACGGTCTCAAGCCCGTCCACCGGCGCGTCCTGTACGCCATGTACGACGGCGGCTACCGCCCCGAGCGCGGCTTCTACAAGTGCGCCCGCGTGGTCGGCGACGTCATGGGCAACTACCACCCGCACGGCGACTCCTCGATCTACGACGCGCTGGTCCGCCTCGCGCAGCCGTGGGCGATGCGGATGCCGCTCGTCGACTCCAACGGCAACTTCGGCTCCCCGGGCAACGACCCGGCGGCCGCCATGCGCTACACCGAGTGCAAGATGGCGCCGCTGTCGATGGAGATGGTCCGCGACATCGACGAGGAGACCGTCGACTTCACGGACAACTACGACGGCCGCTCCCAGGAGCCGACCGTCCTGCCCTCCCGCTTCCCGAACCTGC
The DNA here is from genome assembly GCF_053611585.1 of Streptomyces sp. NPDC054794. Classification (NCBI taxonomy): domain Bacteria; kingdom Bacillati; phylum Actinomycetota; class Actinomycetes; order Kitasatosporales; family Streptomycetaceae; genus Streptomyces; species Streptomyces sp. NPDC054794. Next base: position 146,693 of record NZ_JBSHAQ010000009.1, read on the forward strand.
TGATCAACGGCTCCGCCGGTATCGCGGTCGGCATGGCGACCAACATCCCGTCGCACAACCTGCGCGAGGTCGCGGCCGGCGCCCAATGGTGCCTGGAGAACCCGGAGGCCTCGCACGAGGAGCTCCTGGACGCGCTGATCGAGCGCATCAAGGGCCCCGACTTCCCGACCGGCGCGCTCGTCGTGGGCCGCAAGGGCATCGAGGAGGCCTACCGCACGGGCCGTGGCTCGATCACCATGCGCGCGGTCGTCGAGGTCGAGGAGATCCAGAACCGCCAGTGCCTGGTGGTCACGGAGCTGCCCTACCAGGTCAACCCCGACAACCTCGCGCAGAAGATCGCCGACCTGGTGAAGGACGGCAAGATCGGTGGCATCGCGGACGTCCGCGACGAGACGTCGTCCCGTACGGGCCAGCGCCTGGTGATCGTCCTGAAGCGGGACGCGGTCGCCAAGGTCGTCCTGAACAACCTGTACAAGCACACCGACCTGCAGACGAACTTCGGCGCCAACATGCTGGCGCTGGTCGACGGCGTGCCGCGCACGCTGTCCCTGGACGCGTTCATCCGCCACTGGGTGACGCACCAGATCGAGGTCGTCGTCCGCCGGACGCGCTTCAGGCTGCGCAAGGCCGAGGAGCGCGCGCACATCCTGCGCGGTCTGCTGAAGGCGCTGGACGCCATCGACGAGGTCATCGCGCTGATCCGGGCCAGCGACACGGTCGAGATCGCGCGTACGGGCCTGATGGAGCTCCTGGAGATCGACGAGATCCAGGCCAACGCCATCCTGGAGATGCAGCTGCGGCGACTGGCCGCCCTGGAGCGCCAGAAGATCATCCAGGAGCACGACGAGCTCCAGGCGAAGATCACCGAGTACAACGCGATCCTGGCCTCGCCGGTCCGCCAGCGCGGCATCGTCAGCGAGGAGCTGGCCGCGATCGTCGAGAAGTACGGCGACGACCGCAAGACGATGCTGGTGCCCTACGACGGTGACATGTCCATCGAGGACCTGATCGCCGAGGAGGACATCGTCGTCACCGTCTCGCGCGGCGGCTACGTGAAGCGCACCAAGACGGACGACTACCGGGCGCAGAAGCGCGGCGGCAAGGGCGTGCGCGGCACGAAGCTGAAGGAAGACGACATCGTCGACCACTTCTTCGTCTCCACCACGCACCACTGGCTGCTGTTCTTCACGAACAAGGGCCGGGTGTACCGGGCGAAGGCGTACGAGCTGCCCGACGCCGGCCGGGACGCGCGCGGCCAGCACGTGGCCAACCTGCTCGCCTTCCAGCCGGACGAGGCGATCGCCGAGATCCTCGCGATCCGCGACTACGAGGCGGCGCCGTACCTGGTGCTGGCCACCAAGGCGGGCCTGGTCAAGAAGACGTCGCTGAAGGACTACGACTCCCCGCGCTCGGGTGGTGTCATCGCCATCAACCTGCGGGAGCGGGAGGACGGTTCCGACGACGAACTGATCGGAGCCGAGCTCGTTTCGGCCGATGACGATCTGCTGCTGATCAGCAAGAAGGCGCAGTCGATCAGGTTCACTGCCACGGACGAGTCCCTGCGGCCGATGGGCCGTGCCACCTCGGGTGTCAAGGGCATGAGTTTCCGTGAGGGCGATGAACTTCTCTCGATGAATGTTGTTCGACCCGGTACGTTCGTGTTCACTGCCACGGACGGCGGGTACGCGAAGCGGACCCCCGTCGACGAGTACCGCGTCCAGGGTCGCGGTGGCCTGGGCATCAAGGCCGCCAAGATCGTGGAGGACCGCGGCTCGCTCGTCGGCGCGCTGGTGGTCGAGGAGACCGATGAGATCCTCGCCATCACGCTGTCCGGCGGTGTGATTCGTACGCGAGTCAACGAGGTCAGGGAGACGGGCCGTGACACCATGGGCGTCCAACTGATCAACCTGGGCAAGCGCGATGCCGTGGTCGGTATCGCACGTAACGCCGAGGCGGGTCGCGAGGCGGAGGAGGTCGACGGTGACATCGCCGTCGACGAGACCGCCGAGGGTGGCCCGGCCGTCGGCACGGACGAGGGTGACGCGCCCTCGTCCGAGTAGCACGAGGAGTGAGTCAGCGTGAGCGGAGCCACGGATGCCGGACAGGCCGGTACGACCGGCATGTCGTCCGGCAACAACACGGACGGCAACGGCCGTGGCTCCGCCGCGCAGGCGAAGGACTCACACACGACCCAACTGAAGGCGATCAAGCCCACCGACTCGCCCTCTCCCCATCAGCAGGGATCCCAAGGGGGAACCGTGACGGACACCCGAGGCTCGCAGACCCAGCAGTACGCGGCTGGAGCGGGCCCCGCCGCTCCGGGCGCCCAGACCCAGCCGGTGACCGGGGGCGCCGAGGCGCAGCACGGCTCGCCGCTGCCCGGTGAGCGCCAGGCACAGCAGCACGCCGCGCCCTACCACCCGCCGCAGGCCTACCCGGCGCAGACCCCGGCGGGCGGCGTACGCCGCCCGCGCACCGGCGTGAAGACCGCGCCCCGCACCCGCAAGGCGCGGCTGCGCGTGGCCAAGGCCGACCCGTGGTCGGTCATGAAGGTGAGCTTCCTGCTCTCCATCGCGCTGGGCATCTGCACGATCGTCGCGTCCGCGGTGCTGTGGATGGTCATGGACGCGATGGGCGTCTTCTCGACGGTCGGCGGCACGATCTCGGAGGCGACCGGTTCGAACGAGGCGAACGGCTTCGACCTCCAGGCGTTCCTCTCGCTCCCGCACGTCCTGATGTTCACGTCGATCATCGCGGTCATCGACGTCGTCCTCGCGACGGCCCTGGCCACGCTGGGCGCGTTCATCTACAACCTCTCCGCGGGCTTCGTGGGCGGCGTCGAGCTGACCCTGGCCGAGGACGAGTGACGTACCGCGTCCTGGCGGTTCAAACCTCCGTTGACGGCCCCCCGACAACCGATTTTGGGACTGACCCGGTCGTGCGCTAATCTTCAGGAGTCAGCGCGCGGGACACACCGCAGAGCGCGGCGGGGCTATAGCTCAGTTGGTTAGAGCGCATCCCTGATAAGGATGAGGCCACAGGTTCAAATCCTGTTAGCCCCACCATCATGAAGACCCCCAACCAATCACGGTTGGGGGTCTTTGACATCTATGACTGACATCAACCGACGAGGTGCGATGACTGACGCTGACAGACTCGGCGGCAGTCACCACCAGTACGACGACCCCTTTGAGCGCGGGAAGCTGGATCGAGCCTCCTGCGGCTGGATCCTCCTTGGTGCGTTCATCCTGCTGGTCATCACATGGATGCTGGTGATGCTGGGGCTCATCTTCGATGGACCGCGCTAACCGATGAGTGGATCTTCCAGTTTGAGCCACCTTGGGATGCACCTTCAGGAAGGCGAGCAAGGTGCCGCAGTCGGGTTCCAGGTGGCCGAGTTGGAGCCGGAGACTCCGGTGGCGAACGTGCTGGAGTTCGGCGCGGAGACCGAGATCGTGGTGTTGCTGGGATCGATGAAGTCCGCTGCCTGCGCCGTGGTGGTCCAGCCCGCGGTGCCGCCGCGCCGGTCGGTCACGGTGACGTTGCCGAGTTGATCGGTGACCGACTGCGGGATGGAGCTGACGGTGACCGAGCCGAGGCCGACCGGTCCCTGCGGCACTGTGATATCGAGGCCGCCCCCCGTCACCTCCAGCGTCACGGGGGTGTCTTCGGCGGACTCCGAGGTGGGACAGGCCGGAACGGCCAGGGTGGACAGCATCACAAGCAAGGGAATGCCAGGACGCATTCTCTTATGCGGCCGTGACAGCACCAGGACGCATCACGGCCCGTCGGGGTGAAATCCCTGTGCAGGTCGATCGACGCGGCTTCTGTCGGACCCGCACGACACCGGTGGACCCTCACGTCACCGCGGTCACGCAGGAGACGGCGCGGGCACTGCTTCAGGGCATGAAAACGCCCGACCGCTAGCGACGGGGGATGCACCAGCGATCGGGCTTGTGGCCACAGTAACAAGGCTGGATCCGCGGCGGGAGTCGACTGCTCGGCTGCGACGGCGAGTTGTGATCGGGATCACGCAAGCGCTGTCTGGGGCGAAGGCTCCACGCGTACCTGCCGTCACTTCGGGCAGGGCGGCTCGTACGACAGCCGGGGCAGGTACTCGTGCCACTTCTCCGGTGTGAGGACGCCCCGGGTGATCGAGCAGATGCGGTCGATCGCCCGGTCGGTGTCGAGGTTCCACAGCCGGACGGTGTCGGCGCCGCTGGACACCCCGAGCAGGTGGCTGTTGGGGCTGAACGACAGGAAGTTGCCCGTCCTGGCGTTCGGGCTCATCGACTGCCCGATTGGGGAGGCGTCGGCCGGGTCGGTGACGTTCCACAGCCGGACCGTGTCGTCGTTGCCGCCGCTGGCCAGCGTGCGGCCGTCCTGCCGGAACGTCAGCGACACGACCGCCTCGGTGTGGCCGGTGAGCGTGCGGCCCAGCCGGGTCGCCCGCGCGGGATCGGTGACGTTCCACAGCCGGACCGTGCCGTCGTCGCCGCCGCTGGCCAGCGTGCGGCCGTCCTGGCTGTAGGCGAGCGCGTTGACGGGAGCCAGATGCCCCTTGAGGGGCCTGCCGAGCAGCGTGGTGTGACGTGGGTCGGTCACGTCCCACAGCCGGACGGTGGTGTCGGCGCTGCCACTGGCGAGGGTGCCGCCGTCCGGGCTGAAGACGAGGGTGTCGACGTACCCCGTGTGCCCGGTGAGCGGCGCGCCCAGCGGGAGGAGACGGGAGGGGTCGCCGACGTTCCACAGCTGGATGGTGCGGTCGTCGAAGGCGGTCGCGAGGGTGCGCCCGTCCGGGCTGAACGCCAGCGCGTCGGGGCCCGCGAACCTGGTCCGCAGCGTGACCGGCGGGCCGGAGGCGACGGGGCGGGCCGGATCGCCGACGTCCCACAGCTGCACCCCGCGGCTCCCCGTCAGCACCGCGAGGGTGCGGCCGTCCGGGGAGAACACCAGGGACCGCAGATCGCCCTCCCCGGGCATGAACGGCCTGTTCAGCAGGACGGGCCGGACCGGGTTGCGTACGTCCCACAGCCGGACCCGCCCGTCGCGGGCGGCCGTGGCGAGCACGCGGCCGTCCGGGCGGAACGCCCCTATGCGGCCGATCATGTCCGACGTCGGGATCGACCACAGCCGGACCTTGTTGTCGCCGCTGCCGGTGGCGAGGGTGCGCCCGTCCGGGCTGAAGCCCACGGCGTACATCTCGCCGCTGCCGCCCGCGAGGGGCTCGCCGACCTGCGAGGGATAGGCCGGGTTGCGTACGTTCCACAGGCTGGCCGTGCTGTCCGCGCTGCCGGCGGCGAGCATGGTGCCGTCGGGGCTGAAGGCCACCGACCAGATCGGACCGGTGTGACCGGTGAGCGGGGCGCCGAGCCGAGTCGCGTGCCGGGGGTCGGCGACCTTCCACAGCCGGATGGTGTCGTCGGCGCTGCCGCTGGCGAGCGTGCCGCCGTCGGGGCTGAACGCCACGGAGTGCACGGTGCCCGTGTGACCGGTCAGCGCCTGGCCGACGGACCGCGGGTGGGCGGGGTCGGCCACGCTCCACAGCCGGATCGTGTTGTCGTCGCCGCCGGCGGCCAGCGTCTGCCCGTCGGGGCTGAACGCCACGGAGCGCACGGCGGCCGAGTGGCCGGTCAGCTTGCCGAGCGCGGTCGGCCGGCCCGGCTCGCGTACGTCCCACAGGTGGACGGTGTGGTCCTCGGCGGCGCCCGCGAGGGTGTGGCCGTCCGGGCTGAAGGCGAGCAGATAGACCGTGCCGGCGTGGCCGGTCAGGGGTTCGCCGAGCGGGCGCGGACGGCCGGGGTCGGTCACGTCCCACAGCCGGACCGTGCCGTCGTCCGAGGCGCTGGCCAGGGTGTGGCCGTCGGGGCTGAAGACCGCGGTGCTCACCCAGCTGGTGTGGCCGGTCAGGGGCCCGCCCAGCGGTGTGGGGTGGGTCGGGTCCGCGACGTTCCACAGGCGGACGGTGTGGTCGTAGCTGGCGGTGGCCAGCAGGCGGCCGTCCGGGCTGAACGTGGTGAGGTAGACGGCGCCGGTGTGGCCGAGGAGCGGGGTGGCCAGCGGCGCGTTCACGATCGAGACCAGGCGGTTGTTGGTCCCCTCGTCCCCGGGCCGCAGCCGGTGGGCCACCAGGTCGAGCTGGGCGGACAGCGACGGATCCGTGTACTGGACGCGGTCGGCCTCGGCGACCACCTGCTGGAACACGGCGTCGTCGCGCTGCTGCCGGGCGATCACCGCCGAGCCGACGGCCAGCAGCGCCAGGACGACCAGCGCCGACACCGCGCCCCGGCTGAGCCAGACGCTGCGCCGGCGCAGCCGGACCGAGGCGGCCAGGAACTCGACCGCGACGCGGGTCAGGAAGGTGTCCCCGGCCGACTTCGCCCAGGTGTGGGCCTGCTCCAGCCGGGAGCCCCGGTAGAGCAGGGACGCGTCACGGTCGGAGTTCTCCCAGGCCCGGCCGTCCTCCTCCAGTCGCTGGCGCAGTAGGTTGCCGTTGCGGTCCTCGTCGATCCAGCCGCGCAGCCGGGGCCAGGCGTGCAGCAGCGCCTCGTGGGTGATCTCCACGGTCTCCGCGTCCAGCGTCACCAGACGGGCGCGGACCAGTGCTTCGAGGGACTCCTCGGTCTTGTTCGGGTCGGTCGACTCCGCCGCCAGCCGGCGGCGGGTACCCCGGCGCCGGGTGGCCTGGGTGTCCTCGCCGAGCCGGACCAGCCTGAGCAGCAGCAGACGGGCGGCCGTGCGGGCCGCCGGGTCGAGATCGGACCAGGCACGCTCGGCGGTCGCCGCCACGGCTCCCTGGATACCGCCCGCCGCGCGATAGCCGGCCACCGTCAGCCGGCCCGCCTTGCGGCGCTGCCAGGTGGCGAGCAGGGCGTGGGACAGGAGCGGCAGCACGCCCGCGTCGTGGGCGCCGCGCGGGCCGTCGGCGCTCACCTCGCGGACGATCAGCTCCGCCAGCCCCGGTTCGAGCTCCACCCCCACGGCCCTGGCCGGGCCGGTCACCGCCTCGCGCAGCTCGGCCGTGGTCAACGGGCCGAGGACCATGTGCCGGTGCTGCAGCGCGTCGGCGAGTTCGGGGTGGCGCAGGCACTGGTCGTAGAAGTCGGCCCGTATGCCGAGGACCGCGAGCACGGGGGCCTGTTCGGCCGGGTCGGCGGGTGAGCAGGCGGCGTGCAGGAGCCGTATGAGGGTGCGTCGGCTCGTCTCGTCGGAGCAGAGGGTGAACGCCTCCTCGAACTGGTCCACGATCAGGACCGGACGGCCGGTGGAGGGCGACGCGCGCCGGGCCCAGGTGGTGACGGCCTTCCGCACCGCCTCCGCGAACCCGGCCCCTTCGGGGTCGGTCAGGGCATCGGCCAGTTCGGGGATCAGACGGGTCAGCTCCGCGAGGGGATCCGCCCCCGGTACGAGCTGCACCACCACCCGGGCCGGGCCCTCGTCCTCGCCGAGCGCCCCGCGCTGCACGGCGGGCAGCAGACCGGCGCTGAGCAGGGAGGACTTCCCGGCCCCCGAGGCGCCCACGAGCATGACGAGGCCGCCCGTGCGCCGCACCGCGCGGAGTTGGGCGACGAGGGCGTCCGTGCTGCGCTCCCGGCCGAAGAACCAGCGGGCGTCCTGCCGGCGGTAGGAGGCCAGCCCGCGGTAGGGACAGACACCGGGCACGGCCGTGGGCTCGGCCGGGGTGTGTTCCTCTTCCTCCGTGGCCGCCGCTCCGCCGACCACGGGGTCGGCCACCGCGCGCTCCCACAGGCGCTGCCACTGGGTCAGGTCGTACAGGCCGGCCGACACCGGGGTGGGGCGGGCGCGCCGGGCCGGGGGGATCAGGACGTGCAGCACCGCCGCGAGCGCGGCGAACTGGGCGGGTACGTTCTTCGCCCGCCGCCAGTCGCTGATCCGCTGGGCGGAGACCCGGACCGGACGGCCCCGCTCGTCGACCCGGTGGAGCCGGTCGACGGCCTCGGCCACGCGCTTGAGGGGAGGGTTGCCGGCCTCCTTGTACAGCAGCGCGAGACGTTCCGCGAAGGCCGTGCGTGTCCCTGAGTCGGAACTCAAGGTGTCCACCCCTAACTTCCCGCCGCACCTGGACATCCGGACCGGAAAACTCACTTTATACGGCTGACCTGCGGCAAAGCCCGTGTCTTCGGGACCGGATCCTCCTCCTGGGGCGCCGTAACTGGCAGGATCTCGACGCAGTCGCCGCTCCGCCGAGCGGCACCCGGACAGGCCACCAGCACAGCGTTCGACGCGGCGCCGCACGACGCCACTCGTTCTCGGACAGCTTCCGCCGAAGCCACGAGAGGGGTGGCGAGGGTCTCGTCGCGCGAGCTGGACGGACCCGTGCGACAGCCGGTCCCGCCGGACCGCTGTCCGCCGACCACGGGTCCGGCCTCTCCCCGGTCCGTGCCGTCACATCACGGCACGGATCCCCGGCGCCCGCGCCGTTCGGTACCGGTCCCCACGTGGGGAGGGACCAGTACCGAACGGCGCCGGGTCACATCACCAGGTCCGGCGCGCTTCCTGAGAGGCGCAGGGTCTGCGTCAGCCGGTCTGGCCCGTCTCCTGGGAGGTGCAGGCCGGTGTCAGCCGATCCGGTCCGCTTCCCGAGAGGCGCACGCGCGCGTCACCGGGTCCAGCCGACCTCCCGAGCGGTGCAGGCCTGCGTCAGCCGGTCCGGTCCGTCTTCTGAGCGGCGCAGGCCCGAGTCAGCTGGTCTGGCCTGTCTCCCGGGCGGTGCAGGTTCGCGTCACTGAGTTCGGTCCGTCTTCTGAGCGGCGCAGGCCCCAGTCAGTCGGTCCGGTCTGCCTCACGGGCGGTGCAGCCCCCGTCACCCAAACCGGTTCCCTCCCGAGAGGCGCAGCCCCCGTCACCCCGTCCAGCCCGCTTCCCGAGCGGCCCTGCCCGCCTGTGTTTCCGCCTCGTCGGCCGCCGTGTTCAGGGCCGTGTTCCTGCCGCCCGCCGTTCCGCCCGCGGCGATCGCGGCCGCCTGGGAGGCGGCGAGGGCCGTGCGTAGGGCCTCGGTCGCCTCGGTGGCGCCGTCCGGCGACGCGGTCGCGTGGGCGACCTGGGCCGCCAGGGCAGCCGCTGCGGCCGCGTTGCGGGCGCAGCGGGCGTCCGCGCCGGGGTCGGGGGACCGGCCGGCGAGGGCGTCGAGCGAGGCGGCGGACAGCAGCAGCGCGTGGGCGGCCCGGCCGACGGGGCTCTTCGGCACGGTCTCGGCCGCGTCCGGGCCGATTCCGGCGTGCCGGCAGGTGGCCGCGGCGCGTTCCTGCGCGCTGCGCGCGCGGGCGGCGTGGATCGCCCTGAGGGCGTGCGCCGAGGTCGCGGTCCGTACGTCTTCGGGTTCGGCCATCGCCGTCTCCTCACCTCTCGGGACGAGCACCGGGCGCGGGCAGGGTGGCACGCCGGCGGCGAAGAGGCCAGAGAGGGTCCGCCCCTTGCTGGGGCCGCCTTCTCCCCCTAGCCTGAAATCTGATGGACCGTCAGATTGACCGGAGTCCCGGCAGACAACAGGGGGTAGGCATGGCAACCATCCCGACGGACGCGGAGGATCTGCCCAGGGTCATCAGCGTGGACGACCACGTCATCGAGCCCGCGCACCTCTTCGAGACGTGGCTTCCGGCCAAGTACCGCGACAGGGGCCCGAAGCCGCTCACCGCGGGCATCGGCGACCTTCAGTACATCGGCGGGAAGTACCGGTTCTCCACGGACCCGGACGGCCAGATCACCGACTGGTGGGAGTACGAGGGGGAGCTCTTCCCGTACAAGCGCATCATCGCGGCCGTCGGCTTCTCGCGTGACGAGATGACGCTCGACGGCATCACCCGGGAGCAGATGCGGCGGGGCTGCTGGGACCCGAAGGCGCGGCTGGCGGACATGGACATCAACCACGTCGAGGCCTCGCTCTGCTTCCCCACGTTCCCGCGATTTTGCGGGCAGACCTTCGCGGAGGCCAAGGACAAGGAGGTCGGCCTGGCCTGCGTGCGCGCCTACAACGACTGGATGGTCGAGGAGTGGTGCGGCGACAGTGGTGGCCGGCTCATCCCGCTGTGCCTCATCCCGCTGTGGGACGTCTCCCTGGCCGTCGCCGAGATCCGGCGCAACGCGGAGCGGGGCGTACGGGCCGTGACCTTCAGCGAGATCCCGACGTACCTGGGGCTGCCGTCGATCCACTCCGGCTACTGGGACCCGTTCTTCGCGGCCTGCGAGGAGACCGGGACCGTGGTCAACATGCACATCGGGTCCTCGTCGCAGATGCCGGCGGCCTCCCCGGACGCGCCGCCCGCCGTGCAGGCCTCACTGAGCTTCAACAACGCCATGGCGTCGATGATGGACTTTCTCTTCTCCGGGGTGCTGGTGAAGTTCCCGCGGCTCAAACTCGCCTACAGCGAGGGCCAGATGGGCTGGATCCCGTACGCCCTGGAGCGCGCCGACGACGTGTGGGAGGAGCACCGGGCCTGGGGCGGGGTGAAGGACCTGATCCCGGAGCCGCCGTCGACGTACTACTACCGGCAGATCTTCTGCTGCTTCTTCCGCGACAAGCACGGCATCGAGGCGATCGAGACCGTGGGCGTGGACAACGCGACCTTCGAGACGGACTACCCGCACGTCGACTCCACCTGGCCGGAAACCAAGCGCGTCGCGCAGGAGCACGTGGGTGGCCTGTCCCCGGACGTGGCCTACAAACTGCTGCGGGGCAACGCGATCCGCATGCTGGAGCTGCCCTTCGAGTAGCCGGGGCCGCCCCTGGGAAGGGAGCACGCATGAAGGTCTCCGTCGACCCCGGCCTCTGTTACGGCTCCGCCGAGTGCGCCCACCGCGCGCCGTCCGTGTTCGCCTTCGAGGACGACTACGGCGTCGTCCGGGCAGGCCGCGAGGACAGTGGCGAGGACCCGCTGGTGCGCGAGGCGGCCGAGCGCTGCCCGTCCCAGGCCATAAGGATCACCGGGGCCATAAGGATCACCGGGAACGGCTGAGCACCGGGCTCACCGGGCCGGATAGGTCCAGTGGAGGCGGGCCAGGGCCCGTGCCCTGGCCTCGACGACCGCCATGCGTGCCTCGCGCTCCACCGGATCGACGTGCGAGGGCTGCCCGGTGACCTGCCCCTCCCACTTGCGGTAGAGCAGCCCCACCTCGCGGGTGAACCAGCCCCGGCTCACGGCGTTCAGCGCGAGCAGCAGGCCGGTGTCCTCGGAGGCGGGCAGGGCCATCCAGCCGCCGAGGGCCAGCAGCAGGTCGCGGCGGACGCAGAGGGTCGCGGGGTGGACCTGGGCGAGGAAGCCGTGCGCCCGCCAGTGGTCGAGCACGGCACCGCGTTCGACGGGGCCGTCGTCCGGGTCGTCCGGGAAGCCCACCGTCGAACCGTCGGGCAGCAGGTCCAGCGCCCGGGACGTCGTCCACCCGATGCCGGGATCGGCTTCGAGCACGGCCAGGTCGCGGGCGAGGGCGCCCGGGGTGAGCTGGTCGTCGGCGTCCAGGAGCCGGACGTACTCGCCGTCGGCGTGCGCCAGGGCGATGGTCCGGGCGATGCCGGGTCCGCCGGGACGGCCCTGGCGGCCCTGCCGGAAGGTCACCCGCACGTCGTCGGGGACGTACGGCCGGACCTCGTCCGTCCTGCCGTCCTCCTGGACGAGCCAGTGCCACTCCCAGCCGTCCGGCAGCCGCTGTTCGCACAGGGACTTGTACGCCTCCGGCAGGAACGGGGCCGAGGGGGCGTGCACGGCGGTGACGATGACGACGCGCCGGTTCACGGCGGCACTCACCACCTTTCCAGACACGTGGTGAACACCAGCTCCGTACGGTCGCCGGGCAGCGTGACGAGGGAGAGGTCGACCACGCGGCCGTCTATGTCGTACGAGGTCTTGCGCAGGAGGATCACCGACGTGCCCGCGGACAGCTCCAGGGCCTTCGCCTCCTCCGGCGTCGGGGGGCGGGCGGTGCAGCGCTCCTCGATCCGGTCGAGCTCGATGCCGACGGTGGAGAGCTGGTGCTGGGTGCCGCCCGGCCAGGGTTCCTTCGTCTCGTCCAGGAGATCGGGGTTGGCCGCGATCATGTCCCGGACCAGGTAGGAGGTGACGAGGTTCAGGGGCGCGGTCTCGGTCGCGCAGCGGGTCCTGTACGTCCGTTCGAGCAACGGGGTGCCCACGGCCACGCCGAATAGGCCGGCCAGCTCCTCGGACGCCTCGACCTCGCGGTAGCGCGCCGAGAAGACGAGGTCGTCACGGCACAGACCCGTGTCGTGCTCGGTGACTCCGGTCCGGGCCCGGACCGTCTCGTGCTGCCGTGCGCGGTTCTTCTCCCACTGATGCCTGCCGTTGCCGCGGACCGTGAGGGTGCGGGGGCCGCGCACGAAAGTGCCGAGGCCGGGCCGCTTGTCGATCAGGCCTTCCTCGCTCAGCACCCGCAGCGCGCTCTGCACCGTCGGCAGACTCCGGCCGTAGTGCCGCGACAGGTCCGCCTCGGACGGCAGCCGGTCACCGGGCTCGCGCGCGCCGTCCCGGATGGAGCGGCGGAGGTCGTCCGCGATCTCCTCGTAGGCCTTCGGCACTGGTGCCCACCGCTCCGTCGGCGACAACTGTGGCCTCAGCCTACGACTCCGCAAGAAATCTTGACGACTCGTACGAAGACCCCCGGCCGTCCGTGGCCGGGGGTCTTCGTCGTCCGTAACGCTGGTACGCAAGTTCGCCGTTACGTCGTGGTCGTGGGGTGTCGCGTCCCGCTGTCAGCAGGTCAGCGGTGCCGTGACTTCGGCCGGGACGTCCGCCTCCGTGGCCTCGGCGTCGGGGCGGTGGCGGCAGCTGGGGGACTTTCCGTGGGCCTCGGCTCCGATGCGTTGCTTCATCGTGGGGGGCAGGGCCATGGCGTGGGACCAGGACCGTGGCCAGGACCAGTGGGCCATCGTCGGGAGCGTCGGGTACGCGATCCGGTTGCGCGGTGTCTCGCTCTGCGCTACTGCGGTCGTGCTGGTCGCGGTGACGAGTCCCAGCGCCGTGCACAGCGCGAGGAAGGCGGTGACGATGGCGGTCCACAGCTTCATGACCTTGTTCCGGGCCATGGCCCCTCACTTTCGGGTCGGGCGATTTGCGTACTTTGCTCATCATGTGTATGGGGGCCGCGAAGTGGTGGACCTGAGCCCGTGGCGCGTCGATGTTCAGATCAACACCACTCGGATGGACGGAAGGGGGCCGTAAATTTCTGATAATCAGGCGACATGCAGCGAAGAGAGGGCAAAGTGACCGTCCGTGGAGGTGTGATCACCCTCCGATCGGACGGCATGGGCCGCGCCCACGGCGCCGGTGCGGGGCGGGAGTTGGGCTCCGACGCAGGTCACCGTTGGGTATCGGTCGGTGTGTATAGTCGGGCGCCAGAGGTCCCCTACGTCAAGGAAAGACGAGGTCGCGCGGTGAAGAAGCTTCTCCTGGTCGCACTGGCCGCCATCGGCGGGCTCCTCGTGTACCGCCAGATCCAGGCGGATCGCGCCGAGCAGGATCTGTGGACGGAGGCGACTGACTCCGTGCCCACGGGTTCGTGAGTACCGATACCGGAATCTGATCAGACCCCGACCGCCCTCGCGGTCGGGGTTTTGTGTTTCCCGGGGCGTGGACCGCGGGGGTGAGTCGGGCGTTTCGGACGCCTGCGCGAAATGCGCGGGTGGCGCCGGGACGGGCGGGGCAGGATGGCCACGTTCCGGTACTGCACGGTTACAGCAGCGGGTGTACGACGACGAGGGGTGACGCGTGATGAGGCGGCGTACGGCGTGGTGGCGGGCCGCCGTGGTCGGCGCGGTGCTGTGCACGGTCGGGACACTGCCGACAAGTGGCGCGACGGCGGCGGCCGGTGTATTGGGCGGCTCCCCTGCCTACGGCGCCGGCACCTCGGCCCACGGGGACAGCGCCTTTGCCCACGACGACAGCACCTTTGCCCACGACGACAGCACCTTTGCCTACGACGAGGACGACCGGCCCGTCGACGGGGCGGCGACCACCGCCGACGCCGTAGCGCTGAAGCCGGGCGAGACCTATCGAAGCTCCATCCGGCGCCACGCCACGCTCTACTACCGCGTCGAACTCGACGCCACCTCGACCGCGTACGTCCCGGTCACCGCCGTACCCCCCGCCGACGCCAAGGTCGCCGCCACCGACGGCATCAAGGTGTCGGTGCAGAACGCCGCCGGCGCCCCCTGCTCCCTCACCAGTGCCGGCTTCGGCGCCGGGCTGAGCCCCCGCCCCGTCACGGCGCTCGGGATGCGCGAGACCAACAGGGCGAGCTGCCGGGCAGGCGGCACGTACTACGTACGGGTCGAGCGGCGGGACGCGACCGGATCCGGGTCGGACGCCTGGGGCCTGGAGCTCGCGCCGGTCACCGAGCCGCCGCCGGCGCGGACCGGGCCCACGAAGGCTCCCGAGGTCTGGAACTCCGCCTCGCCCGAGGCCGTCACCGGCGAGCCGCGGCGCCGCGCCGGCGGAGCGGGCTTCGCCACGGCACGGACGCTGGGACAAGGCGTCTGGCGGACCGGTATCGCGCCCGGACAGACGCTCTTCTACCGGGTGCCGGTCGACTGGGGCCAACAGCTGTACGCCACCGCCGAACTGGACGGTTCGAGCGCCGACGGCGGTTATGTCAGCGGCGCGCTCGGCCTGTCCGTGTACAACCCCGTCCGCGCGGACGTCGACGACGTGGCCCGCAGCTACTCCGGCCGGCCGACGGCGGCCGCCGTCGATCCCCTGCCGCCGGTCGCGTACCGCAACCGGTACACGGTCATCGACAAGGTGCGGACCATGCGCTTCGCCGGCGCCTACTACCTCGTCGTGCACCTCAACGGGCAGATGGCCGACACGTTCGGGCAGGGGCCGTACGGGCTGACGCTGCGGGTACGGGTCAGCGGCACCGCGCAGGCCGCCCCGGGATACTCCGGGCAGTCCGCGCCGCGAGGCCTGTTCGAGGTGACGGACCGGGACCGGGCGGCGGCTGCGGCGGGCGCGGCGGGCGGCGCTCCGGACGGTGCCTCGGGCGGTGCCCCGGGCGACGACAGCGGCGCGATGAAGGCGATCGCGGTGGGCGGCATCGGGACCGGCACCGCGCTGCTCGTCGTGCTCCTGGTGTGGACGGTGACGGCCCGGCGCCGCGCCAACGCTCAGATGCGGGTCAGCGCCCAGAAGCCCACGGCGTAACAGGCCAGCGCGAGCAGCAGGATCGGGATCGCCGCCTTGGCCGGAGGGCCGGGGCGGGCGGACCGGGCGGCGCGGTGCGTGCGGCGTCGGGCGGGGTGCTGGGGGATTTCCTGCGCGGTGTAGGAAGCGGTGGAGGGATCACCCTGCTGCTGCTGCTGCTGCGGCGCCGGAGTCGGAGCCTGCGTCCAGGGCGTGCCGTGCGGTTGGGGAGCGACCGTGCGCAGGGGGTAGGTGTGCTCCACGGCGTGGGCGTACGTCTGCGGGGTGGGCGTTTCCGGCTGGTGCCGGGGCAGGGGCGGCTGCGGCGGCGGCAGCGGGAAGCTGCCCGTGTCGGACATGGGCGGCAGCGACGGCGACTGAGGCGGCGAGGGCTGTGGGCCGGTGCCGTGGCGCGGGCCGGTGTTCTGCCGCTGCTCAACTGCCGCCTGCCCGGCGGTGCTTCCGGTGCCGGTGGCGCTTCCCGTGCCGGTGTCCGGCGCGCCGGCGGCCGCCGCCCCGGCGTCGCCTCCGGCGCGGGGGATTGCGTGCCCTGCACCCGGAGCGTCGTCCGTCCCCGTCCCCATCTCCGCCCCGGCGTCCGCCTGCCTGAGCACTCCCGAATCCACTCCAGAAGCCCGCTGCAGGGGCCCGGAAGGGGCGAAGCCCGGTGGCAGCGGCCCCAGTTGGTCGAATATCTCGATCAACTCGTCGTCGGGGCCGGGCTCCGGGAGCAGTTCCACTGCCGAGGCGAGCGCCTTGCGCGCCCCTGTCGCGGTGCGGAAGCGCGCATGCGGATCCGGCTGGAGCAGCGTGGCCACGACCTGCCACAGCGGTTCGGGGATGCCCTTGGGGGCACCCGGTGTGCCGTGTTCGGCGAAGTACTCGACCAGCGCCTTGGCGTCGGGTTTGGCGCCCTCCAGGAGATACAGGGCGACCAGGCCCACGGCGAACAGGTCGGCGGGGAAGTCCGGTTCGGCGCCCAGCATCTGCTCGGGCGCGAGGTAACCGGGCGTCCCCACCACGAGGTTGGTCTCCGTCAGCCGCGGTTCGCCCAGCCGCATCGCGATGCCGAAGTCGGACAGACGCAGCCGCGGGCGACCGGTACCGGTGGCTTCGAGCAGGATGTTGGCGGGCTTGATGTCCCGGTGCACCACACCTTCGGCGTGCACGGCGGAGAGCCCCGACAGCAGCTGGTCGAGCAGGAGGCACACGAACGAGGGCGGCAGGGGGCCGTAGTCCCCGATCAGGTGGACCAGCGAACCGCCGCCGACCAGGTCCATGGTGAACAGGACCTGGTCGTCGTCGGCGGCCCAGCTGGCCGGTGCGAGCACATGGGGGTGGTCGATGCGCAGCGCCTGCTCCCGTACGAAGCGCAGGAGCGAGTGGGCGTCGCGCTGCTGGAGCACCTTGGCGGCCACATAGCGGCGGCGGCGGTGGTCCCAGGCGCGCCAGACGGCGCCGACCCCGCCCCGGCCGATCGGGTCGACCAGTTCGTACCGGCCGGCGAAGACCTCACCCATGGCTGTGCGTCACTCCTCCCCCTCGGTTACCCCCTTGCCTCCCCTTGCTTCCCCCGTGATGAGCGATACGACCCCTCCGTGCCCCCGCGCATCCCCCGCTCGTCCCGGTCCCGGTCCGCCGGGCCCCCTCCGACGGACCGGACGGGGACTCAGCTCTGGTGGGACTGGTAGTGCGTGACGGCGTCGGAGGTGCGGCCCGCGCCGTACACCCGGAGGAACTCTGCCAGTTCCGGATGGCTCGGGGCGAGGGTGTCGGCCGCGTCGATGATGTCGCCGGCGGCGGCCACCGAGCGGAGCAGCGACTGGATCTCGCGGACCACCCGCTTGACCGTGGGCGCCCCCGAACTGCTCGTCGTCTGCGTGGTATTGCTGAGCACGGAGCCCCCCTGCGACTTCTTGATCTCCTCCATGCGGTCGGTCGCCTCGGCCGCGCTGACGCTCCCGTCCGAGACCTGTGCCGCCAGGTCCTGCAGCAGCTGAACCCGCTGGACCACGGCGGGATTACCGATCTTCGCGCGCTGGCCGCTCATCAGCTGCGAGAGCATCGGCGCGGACAGGCCCAGTACCGCCGCGAGACGAGCCTGGTTGAGACCAAGATCGTCGATGAGCTTACGGAAGAGCGCCCCCAACGGTTCTCCGTACCAGTTCCGCTGCAGCTCCCGCGCTCTTGCGGTGGCTTCCTGCTGTGCGGCGTCCATTGCGTCTCCCCATCGCTTCCCCAAAACGTGGTTCGCTCTAGCGAACCACGTCGAGCATCTTACGGAGAGTGGTCGTCCACGGGGACCCCCAACTTTTTTGCGAGATCCCCGGGGTGACCCGGTAGTCTGGTCTGCGGCGTCCTCCGGAGTGTGGTTCTTCCGGCGGTGGCTTCCCTCATGGGGCCTTAGCTCAGTTGGTAGAGCGCTGTCTTTGCATGGCAGATGTCAGGGGTTCGACTCCCCTAGGCTCCACTCTCAGATACCCCTCTGACCTGCGGAAACGCGGTTGGAGGGGTTTTTCGTTCCGGAGCGCGTCCGCCCCGGTGCTCCCGTGGCCGGTGCGTTCGCGAGGTCGCGGCGGCCGTGGGCGTGGGCGGGGGTCGGGCCGCGGCGGACGGGCGGCGGCTCGGCGCACGTGGGCGCGGAGCTCCGCGGGCGAGCGGCCCTCGTCCACGGCGGTCCACGGCGGGCCGGGGAGGCCCGGGGTAGTCCGGAGCGGGCCCGGGGCGGTCCGCGGCCGCGGTGCCGTGGGGGTCCGGTGGGCCGGGTGCCGGTAGGCCGCCGGAGGCCGATTCCTGTCTGTCGTCCCGTCTGCAACGGTTCGATCGCCGACCGTGGCTCGCGGTGACACACCATCACCAGACCGATCGCTCAGACGGTTTTACGGCAGCAAACCAGTGCCGTCGGATGGCCGATTCCCGCGCCCTCCGGGCGCCCTTGGGTGTTTCGCAGTGGACGGGGTAGTCCCAGGCCATGCGGCTGAGTGTGGTGGATGCGGGGTCGAACACGGTCCGGTTGGTGGTGGCGGACGCCGAGGGCGGGGTTCCGCTGCCGGTGCACACGGCGAAGTGGCGGCTGCGCCTGTCCGAACACCTCGGGCCCGACGGGACCATCGAGGAGGACGCGGTCTCCCGGCTGGTGAAGGCGGTGGCCGCGGCGGGCGACACCGCCCGGCAATGGAGAGCGACGGGTCCGCTGGCCTTCGCGACCGCCGTGGTGCGCAACGCGCCCAACCGGCAGGAGGTGCTGGAGCGGGTCCGGGCGGAGACGGGCATCCGGATGTGCACCCTGCCCGGGGAGACGGAGGCCCAGTTGACCTTCCTGGCGGCCCGTCGTTGGATGGGCTGGCGGGCCGGGCCGCTCGCCCTGCTCGACATCGGGGGCGGCTCGCTGGACGTGGCCTTCGGGCGCGGCCGGCTGCCCGACTTCGCCGTCTCCCTGCCGCTCGGCGCGAGCCGTCTGACCCGGGAGTTCCTGGATGCCCAGGACCCGCCGGCCCAGGCCGAGCTGAAGGAGCTGCGCCGCAGGGTCCGTCACGAGCTGCGAGACGCCGCCGCCCGGGTCCGCTGGGAAGGTCCGCGCACCGCCGCCGTGACCTCACGCACCTTCCAGCAGCTGGCGCGCGTGTGCGGGGCCGCTCCCGGGCGGCACGGCCCGTTCGTGCAGCGCCACATGCTCCGCAAGGACCTGCGCGAGACCATCGACGTCCTCGCCGCCCTGCCCGCCGCCGAGCGCGCCCAGCTGCCGGGGATCTCCGCGCCCCGCGCCGCGCAGAGCCTGGCCGGCGCCCTGGTCGGGCACACCGCCATGAAACTGATGGGCCTGCGCCGGGTCACCGTCTGCCCCTGGGCCATCAGGGAAGGCGTCCTGCTGCGCGCCATCGAGGACGGCGCCGATTGGTGGGCGGCGACCACGGAGAACGCCGAGGCCGGCACGGTCGTGGGAAGCACGGAGACCGTCACGGCCAGGGAGACCAACGGGGTCGTCACAGCCCCGTCCGCCCCGTCAGGTCCCCTCCGTATCGCCACCACCCCGTCCGTCCAGCCGGGCGTCGGACGGTCCCCGGTTCCACGTGAAACATCGCTGTGAGATATCGCCGTGCGACATCGCCACGGGGCAGGAGACCCTCAAGTCCCCTGCCCCGCGCTCACGTTCGGCCCCCGACGTCAGGGACGGTTCTTGTCGTCCTTCGCGGCCCGCTCCTCGGCCTCCTTCGCCTGCACCTCGGGATCGAGGGGGCTGCTGTCCACCGAGCCCAGCCGGCCGGACTCGGGCACCTCGGTCGGGGCCGGCGGCTCGACCAGCCAGTCGGGGTTGGCCTGCTTGTCCCACCACTGCCAGACGACGAAGGCGCCGCCCGCGAGGGCACCCAGCACGGCCAGCACCTTCACGACGCGGCCGGCCTTGGCCCGCCGCTCGTGCTTGCGGACCAGCCTGTGGATCTCCTCGGGCGTCACCTGGCCGCGCAGCGCGGCCAGCGCGGCGGCGCCGCGAGCGACGGCCTCCTCGCGCATCGGTCCCGCGGCGGCCACGGCCTGCTCGATCTTCGGCCGGGAGTAGTCGGCGGCCTGCTGGGCGGCCTTCCGGGTCATGACGGCGGCGTCGTGCGCCGCCTGGTCGACCTTCGGCGGTACATGGGAGCGCGCCTGTTCCAGACGCGGCGCGAGACGGGCGTCGTACTGGACGCGGGCCTGTTCGGCGGCCTGCGACACCATGGGCGCGAGCCGTACGCGTGCCTCTTGCGCGTATTGCGCGGCACGCTCCTTGGCCGTGTCGGCGTAGGGCGCCACCACTTCCGCGGCGTGCAGCACGCTGCCCTTCGCCGAGCCGGTCGCGGCGCGCACGCTGTCGATGCGGGTCACGGGATCCTCCTCCTCGGTGGCGTACGGTAATTCGACTTTCCACCCTTTTACGGATCATGCCTGCCAACCGTCGGCGGGGCATCCGAGGGCGGGCATACGGGTAATACGGGGCAAGGCGCTCGTCGACGACAATGCCACGGATCGCCGTCGCGCGCTCCCGTCGCGAGGGGACTCGCCCGGTTTTCCGCAAGCGATTCGTGAGGATGCGTCCGGTCGGGGCACGGCCCGGGGACGTGCGAGGCGGGCCGTGCGAGGATCGTGGGATCACACAAGGACGACGGAAGGCACACCGTGGCCGAGCAGCTTTACGCCACCCTGAAGACCAACCACGGCGACATCGAGATCCGGCTCTTTCCGAACCACGCGCCGAAGA
Source organism: Streptomyces sp. NPDC054794 (assembly GCF_053611585.1). Classification (NCBI taxonomy): domain Bacteria; kingdom Bacillati; phylum Actinomycetota; class Actinomycetes; order Kitasatosporales; family Streptomycetaceae; genus Streptomyces; species Streptomyces sp. NPDC054794. The sequence continues at coordinate 167,072 of NZ_JBSHAQ010000009.1, forward strand.
CGGTCAAGAACTTCGTCGAGCTCGCCCAGGGTGAGCGTGAGTGGGAGCACCCGGCGACCGGCGTGAGGAGCACGGACAAGCTCTACGACGGCACCGTCTTCCACCGTGTGATCAGTGGCTTCATGATCCAGGGCGGCGACCCGCTGGGCACGGGCATTGGCGGCCCCGGTTACGAGTTCGAGGACGAGTTCCACCCCGACCTCTCCTTCAACAAGCCGTACCTGCTCGCCATGGCCAACGCGGGCCCGGGTACCAACGGCTCGCAGTTCTTCATCACCATGGGCCCCACCACGTGGCTGAACCGCAAGCACACCATCTTCGGCGAGGTCGTCGACCCGGCCAGCCAGAAGGTCGTGGACGCCGTCTCCAACGTGCCGACCACCCGCCCCAACGACCGGCCCGTCAACGACGTCGTCATCGAGTCGGTCGTGATCGAAAAGCGCGACCGCTGAGCCCGGGAGTGCGCGCCGGCCGTCCGGCGGCTCGCCGGTTTCTCCCGGAGGGAACCAAACGCCCCGCTCGTCCGTAAGGATGAGCGGGGCGGTGTCATGACGCACGCCGCCGTCCACGACCACCGAGGGGATCTCATGGACCAGGCCGCGAACAGCGCACGGGACGCCCGGAGCGTGCCCGTGTGCTATCGGCACCCGGACCGCGAGACCGGCGTCCACTGCACCCGCTGTGACCGTCCGATCTGCCCCGACTGCATGGTCAGCGCCTCCGTGGGCTTCCAGTGCCCCGACTGCGTCCGCGGCGGCTCCGGCACGGGTCACCCCCCGGCCGCCTCCCAGCCCCGTACGCTCGCGGGCGGCACGGTCAGCGCCGATCCGCGGCTGGTCACCAAGATCCTCATCGGGATCAACATCGCGGTGTTCATCGCGGTGCGCGTCCAGTCCTCGCTCCTGGACCATCTGCTGCTCGTCGGCACGTGGCCGCCGAAGCCCTTCACCCCGACCATGGGTGTCGCGGAGGGCGAGTGGTACCGCCTGGTGACGTCGATGTTCACCCACGAGGCCATCTGGCACATCGCCTTCAACATGCTGAGTCTGTGGTGGATCGGCGGCCCGCTGGAAGCCGCCCTCGGCCGGGCCCGCTATCTCACGCTCTACCTGGTCTCGGGTCTGGCGGGCGGCGCCCTGACCTATCTGCTGGCCGCGCCGTCTCAGGCTTCACTCGGTGCCTCCGGCGCGATCTGGGGTCTCTTCGGGGCCACCGCCATCCTCCTGCGCCGGCTCGACTACGACATGCGCCCGATCATCGCCCTGCTGGTGATCAACCTCATCTTCACCTTCAGCTGGAGCGGCATCGCGTGGCAGGCCCACATCGGCGGCCTGGTCGCGGGTGTCGTGGCGGGCTACGCCATGGTCCACGCCCCGCGCAAGAACCGGGCCCTGATCCAGTTCGGGACCTGTGCGCTGATCCTGGTCGTGACCGTGGCTCTGACCCTCGTCAGGACCGCTCAGCTCACCTGATATCGAACCGTTGTCCACAGCCTGTGGCGGATCTTGTGCATACCGTGCGGATACAGGTGTGCCCCCTGCCGCTCAGGTGTGTTTTCCCAGGTCAGACAGGGGGCGAAGGGGTTTGTGCGGGCCGATGTGTCAGTCGTACCGGCGTCAACATCCGGCGGGTTATCCACAGATCGTCGTTTCTTTTCCCCAAGCAGATTGTGGAAATCTCGTCGAGGCTGTGGATAACTCAGCGGATACCCCTGGGCAGAGGTGTGTTCACCCGCAGGCGGTCGTTACTTCCACTGCGTCGAGACGCCGAATCCCGCCGCGATGAAGCCGAAGCCGACCACGATGTTCCAGTTGTCCAGCTGGTCGATGGGCAGTGAACCGTCGGTCACATAGAAGACGACGATCCAGGCCAGACCGATGAGGAACATGGCCAGCATGACGGGCGCGACCCAGGCACGGTTGTTCAGCTTGATCGCGGTCGTCTGCTTCGCCGGCGGCGGCGTGTAGTCGGCCTTCTTGCGGATACGTGACTTCGGCACGAGGGTCTCTCCTGTCGATGCGCTGCGTGGCCGCGCAGGGAACTGGTCGGGCTCCGGGGCAGCGTACAAGGGGACACTGAGTGCTCCCCCGGGCGTCCGTTAGCGTAGTGCTTCCGCGGCGCCGAAGGAGATAAGGGTACGTTGAGCAATTCTGCCGACTCCCCCGGGACGGATTCAACGGGTACCGCCCCCGACCGCAGGCCCCGTGTCCGGCCGGTGCGGGTTCTCACGGGTGCCGTCTTCGCCCTGGCCGGTCTCATCTTCTTCACGAGTTTCAACACGGCCAAGGGCACCGACATCCGTACGGACGCCTCGCTGCTGAAGCTCTCCGACCTGATCCAGGAGCGCAGCCACAAGAACAAGGGGCTGGACGAGTCCAACGCGGCCCTGCGCGACAACGTGGAGTCGCTCGCCGAGCAGGACGACGGCAGCACCGACGCGCAGGACAAGAAGCTGGCCGCGCTGGAGAAGAACGCGGGCACCCAGAAGCTGACCGGCAAGGCGATCACGGTCACGCTGAACGACGCCCCGCCGAACGCCACCGCCAAACTCCCCGGCTACCCCGAGCCGCAGCCCGACTACCTCGTCATCCACCAGCAGGACCTCCAGGCGGTGGTGAACGCGCTGTGGCAGGGCGGCGCCCGGGGCATCAAGGTCATGGACCAGCGGCTGATCTCCACCAGCGCGGTGCGCTGCGTGGGCAACACCCTGATCCTCCAGGGCCGGGTCTACTCACCGCCGTACAAGATCACGGCCGTCGGCGACCCGGACGCGCTGCAGAAGGCGCTCGCGAAGAACCCGGCGATCCAGAACTACATGGTGTACGTCAACGTCTACGGGCTGGGCTGGAAAGTCGCCGAGGACGGGACGGTGACTCTGCCCGGCTACTCGGGCACAGTGGATCTGCACTACGCGAAGCCCGTGCAGTAGCCAGCCCGCCCAGGAGCCGCCGGTGCGCGTGATCGTCAGGACCGTCAGCGAGCTCTGCATCACCGTCGGCACCCTGATCGTGCTGTTCGTGGTCTACGTGCTGTTCTGGACCGGCGTGCAGGCCGACAGCGTCATGAACGACCAGATCGACCAGTTGCAACAGCAGTGGGCGCAGGGCCGTGTGGGGCACACGGTCGGTGGCCCCGGAGCCTCGGCCGCTCCCAAGGAGCCGGCGCCGTACCACTACGGCAAGCCGTTCGCGATCATGTACATCCCGCGGCTCGGTTTCACGTGGAACAAACCCGTGCTCGAAGGCACCGGTACGGACGTGCTGAAGAAGGGCCTCGCCCACTACGCCCGCACCGCCAGGCTGGGCCAGCGGGGCAACTTCGCGATCGCCGGTCACCGGCGCACGTACGGCGATCCGTTCAAGGACTTCCCCAGGCTGCGGCCGGGTGACGCGGTGGTGCTGACGGACGGGACGACCTGGTTCACGTATCGGATCGACAAAGGGCCCTACAAAACAGTTCCGAGCGACGTTGAAGTGATCGACCCTGTCCCACGTAAGTCGGGGTATACGCGCCCGGGCCGCTATCTCACCCTGACCACGTGCGATCCGGAATGGGGGCACAGCCACAGGCTGATCGTCTGGGCACATCTGGACTCCACACAGCCTGTGGAGACAGGCAAACCGAAGGCTCTACGCCGTTAGTCTGGTGCCGTACGGCGTGAGTCAGGTGCCGTGGCACGACGGAAGGGACGGCATGTACGGCTGGATCTGGCGGCATCTGCCGGGCAACGTGTGGGTGAGGGCGCTGATCGCACTCGTGCTGGTCCTGTTCGTGATCTACGCCCTGTTCCAGTACGTCTTCCCGTGGGCCGAACCGCTGCTGCCCTTCAACGATGTGACGGTGGACAACCAGTGAGTGCGCGGATTCTCGTCGTCGACAACTACGACAGCTTCGTCTTCAACCTGGTCCAGTACCTGTACCAGCTGGGCGCCGAGTGCGAGGTGCTGCGCAACGACGAGGTGTCGACGGCGCACGCCCAGGACGGCTTCGACGGCGTGCTGCTGTCGCCGGGCCCCGGCACCCCGGAGCACGCCGGCGTCTGCGTGGACATGGTCCGCCACTGCGCCGACACGGGTGTCCCGGTCTTCGGCGTCTGCCTCGGCATGCAGTCGATGCAGGTGGCGTACGGCGGTGTGGTGGACCGCGCCCCGGAGCTGCTGCACGGCAAGACCTCGCTGGTCGAGCACGAGGGCAAGGGCGTCTTCGCCGGGCTGCCGTCGCCGTTCACGGCGACGCGCTACCACTCGCTGGCCGCCGAGCCGGACACGGTCCCGCCGGAGCTGGAAGTCACGGCCCGTACGCACGACGGCATCATCATGGGCCTGCGTCACCGCGAACTACTCGTCGAGGGCGTGCAGTTCCACCCCGAGTCGGTGCTGACCGAGCACGGCCACCGGATGCTGGCCAACTGGCTGGTGGAGTGCGGGTACCAGGACGCGGTGGCGAGGTCGGCGGGGCTCGCCCCGGTGGTGGGCAGGGCCACGGCGTGACCGCGCTGCGCCCGGAGCGCAAGACCGATGCCTCGTACGGGGATCAGTCGTACGGGGCTTCCGGTGCGCTTGGGGACTGGTACGGGCAGGGAGAGCCCGAGGCGCTGTACGGGGAGCCGTACCGGGCGCCGATCGACGAGGAGACGGTCGCCCTGCGGATCCCCGATCCGCCACCGGGCGCCGGTGCATCCATGACGGCCGCTGGAGCCGCCTCTGGGGCCTCGTCGGTCCCATCCGCCACCGGAGTCGCACCGGGTGGCCGAGCGGCCCGCAGAAAGGCCGCCAAGCGGCGCGGCGGACGCCACGGCGGCGGCGCGCGGGAGACGTCCCCGCAGGAGACGCCCGCGCGGGGGACCCGGTCCCAGGCGCCGCTCTCGCGGGTGGAGGCCCGGCGGCAGGCGCGGGCGCGCAAGCCGAGCCCGGCGGTGCTCGTCAGCCGGGCGATAGGCGAGGTCTTCATCACCACCGGTGTGCTGATGCTGCTGTTCGTCACCTACCAGCTGTGGTGGACGAACGTGCGGGCGCACGCGCAGGCGGGCAAGGAGACGAGCAGCCTCCAGAACGACTGGGCGAGCGGGAAACGGGCCCCCGGGGTCTTCGAGCCGGGGCAGGGTTTCGCCATCCTGCACATTCCGGCGCTGGACGTGGTGGCGCCGATAGCGGAGGGCGTCAGCAACAAGAACGTGCTCGACAAGGGCATGGTCGGCCACTACGGCGAGGGCAGGCTGAAGACCGCGATGCCCTCGGCGAAGACGGGCAACTTCGGGCTGGCGGCGCACCGCAACACGCACGGTGAACCGTTCCGCTACATCAACCGGCTCAAGCCGGGCGACGCGGTCGTGGTGGAGACGCAGGACACGTACTACGTCTACAAGATGACCTCGATGCTGCCGGTGACGGCGCCGAGCAACACCAGCGTGCTGGACCCGGTCCCGAGGGGGTCGGGATTCACCGCACCGGGTCGCTACATCACCCTGACGACCTGCACGCCGGAGTTCACGAGCAAGTACCGGCTGATCGTCTGGGGCAAGATGGTCGAGGAACGGCCGCGCAGCAAGGGCAAGCCGGATGCGCTCGTCGAGTAAGGGCAGATGAACAGTGGCAGCGACCGCCGATGGCACCGAAGAACAGACGTCCGCGCGCGGTTCGGGGCCGGCCCCGGGGCGCCGGGGCACCGGCAGGATCGCCGCCGCGGTCAGCGTCTTCGGTGAACTCCTCATCACGGCGGGCCTGGTGCTCGGCCTGTTCGTCGTCTACTCCCTGTGGTGGACGAACGTCGTCGCCGACCGCGCGGCGCACCGGCAGTCCGACAAGGTCCGCGACGACTGGGCCGACAGCGGTCCCGGCGCGCTGGACACGAAGGACGGCATCGGCTTCCTGCACGTGCCCTCGATGAAGAACGGCGAGGTGCTGGTCGAGAAGGGCACCTCGACGGAGATCCTGAACGACGGTGTGGCCGGCTACTACACGGAGCCGATCAAGTCCGCGCTCCCGACCTCCGGCAAGAAGGGCAACTTCACCCTCGCCGCTCACCGCGACGGCCACGGCGCCAAGTTCCACAACATCGACAAGGTCGAGGTGGGCGACCCGATCGTCTTCGAGACGCGGGACAAGTGGTACGTCTACAAGGTCTACGACGTCCTCCCCGAGACCTCGAAGTACAACGTCCAGGTCCTCGCCCAGGTCCCGAAGGAATCCGACAAGAAGAAGCCGGGCCACTACATCACCCTGACGACCTGCACCCCCGTCTACACGTCCCGCTACCGCTACGTCGTCTGGGGCGAGCTGGTCCGCGTGGACAAGGTGGACAGCAAGCGGACACCACCGAAGGAACTGCGCTGACCCGGACGTGAGCCGATCCGGAAGCGAACTGATCCGGATCTGAGCCCTGACGAAAAGGCCCCGGCCCCCTCCAAGAGGGGACCGGGGCTTTTCCGTGAGGCTCGGGCGTCAGCCGCCCACGCCGCCGAGGATGCCGCCGTTGTTGCCGCCACCGTTGTTGTTGCCACCGAAGCTCACGGTCGTGAGCGTGACGGTCGTGCTGCCCGGGTCGGCCTGGTTGCCCGCGCCCGGGTCCTGCTGGGCCACCAGCGCGTTGTCGTCCTGCGAGCTGCCGTCGGCGAACTGGACGTTGTTGAAGCCGAACTGCTGCAGGATCTTCCGCGCGTTCTTCACGGTCTGACCGACGACGTTCGGCACCTGCGTCTGCTGCTGAGCCTTGCCGACGTTGATCGTCACCTGGGTGTTCTTGGCGAGCTGGGTGCCCGCCTGCGGGTCGGTCGAGATGACCTTGCCGGCCTGGGAATCGTCGCTGGAGTCGACCTCGACACAGTTGCCGACCAGGTTGTTGGCCGTCATCTGGGCCCTGGCCTCGTCACAGGACTTGCCGAGCACGTTGGGGACGGTGGCCTTGTCCTCGGCCTTGGCGACGGTGAGCGTGATGGTCGAGCCCTTCTCGCGCTCCGTGTCGCCCGCCGGGTCCTGGCCGATGACCACGTCGGGGGTCTGGTCGGAGACCTGGGTCTTCTTCTCGACCTGGAAGCCCTTGGCCGTGAGCTGGGCCTCCGCCTTGTCGAAGGTCAGACCCTTCACATCCGGAACCAGGACCTTCGGGGCCCCGGTCGACACCACCAGCCTGACGGTGTCGCCCTTGTTCACGTCCGTGCCCGGCTTCGGGTCCTGCGAGCAGACCGTGTTCTTCGGCTGCTTGTCGCAGGGCTTGCGGGCGACTGTGACGTTCAGGTCGACGTTCTCGGCCATCCGCCTGGCGTCGTTCACGGTGTGATCGACGAAGTTCGGAGCGGCGAAGGGCTTGTTCCCCCCGCCGTGGTCGCTGAACGCGTACTTCCCGATCAGGATCGCGCCGACCAGGACCAGGACGCCCGCGACCACCAGGAGGATCGTGGAGGTGTTGGACTTCTTCTGGCGGCGGCGGTCCGGGCGGTCGTCGTAGCCGTAACCGCCGTCGTCGGGGTTCATCGGCGGGAGCATGGTCGTGGCGCCGCCGGCCGCGTCCGCGCGCAGCGCGGTGGTCGGCTGGTCGTCGGGGTAGCCGCCGTAGCCGACGGAGCCCATCGCCGCCGTCGCCGCGACCGGCTGACCGTCGAGGCAGGCCTCGATGTCCTGGCGCATCTCGTCGGCTGACTGGTAGCGGTAGTTCGGGTCCTTGACCAGCGCCTTGAGGACGATGGCGTCCATCTCGGGCGTGATCTCGGGGTCGAAGACGCTCGGGGCCTGCGGTTCCTCGCGGACGTGCTGGTAGGCCACGGCCACGGGGGAGTCGCCCACGAACGGCGGGCGCACCGTCAGCAGCTCGTAGAGCAGGCAGCCCGTCGAGTACAGGTCCGAGCGGGCATCGACCTGCTCGCCCTTCGCCTGCTCCGGCGAGAGGTACTGGGCCGTGCCGATCACCGCGGCCGTCTGCGTCATCGTCATGCCGGAGTCGCCCATGGCGCGGGCGATGCCGAAGTCCATCACCTTGACCTGGCCGTTGCGCGTCAGCATGACGTTGGCCGGCTTGATGTCGCGGTGCACGATGCCGTTGCGGTGGGCGTACTCCAGGCCCTGGAGGATGCCGATGGTCATCTCCATGGCCCGTTCGGGCAGCAGCTTGCGGCCGCTGTGAAGCAGTTCACGGAGCGTGGAGCCGTCGACGTACTCCATCACGATGTACGGGATCGAGACCCCGTCGATGTAGTCCTCGCCCGTGTCGTAGACCGCCACGATCGCGGGATGGTTGAGCGAGGCGGCCGACTGGGCCTCCCGGCGGAAGCGGGCCTGGAAGGACGGATCACGCGCGAGGTCCGCGCGCAGCGTCTTCACAGCCACGGTGCGGCCGAGGCGGGTGTCATGCGCGAGGTAGACCTCCGCCATGCCACCACGGCCGAGCACCTGGCCCAGCTCGTACCGGCCGCCGAGGCGACGCGGCTCTTCCATAGCTACCTACCAGCCCTCTCCGTCGGTCCCGGCCGTCACGTCTGTGCGGCCGGAGGCTGCCGTCCGGGCCTACCGTACCCGGCTAGCTTTGTGTGACCTGGCCAAGCCCGTCACCCGATACAGGACCGGTATCGCAACGTGCACCGATGTGAAGGGGACGTGAGCGGGGTCACTTCTTGGCGTTGATGACCGCCTCCATCACGCTCTTCGCGATCGGCGCGGCCAGGCCACCACCGGAGATGTCGTCACGGTTGGCCTGGTCGTCCTCGATCACGACGGCCACGGCGACCGGTGAGCTGTCGTCGGAAAGCTTGGCATAGGAGATGAACCACGCGTAAGGATTCTCACTGTTCTCCACACCGTGCTGGGCGGTACCGGTCTTACCACCCACGGTGGCGCCGCTGATCTGGGCCTTGGTGCCCGTGCCCTCCTTGACGACCGTCTCCATCATCGACTGCAGGATCTGAGCGTTCTCGGAGGTCAGCGGCTGGCTGAGCTCCTGCGGCTCGGTCTGCGTGAGGGTGTCGAGGTTCGACGACTGGAGCTTGTCGACCATGTACGGCTTCATCAGCTTGCCACCGTTGGCGACCGCGGAGGCGACCATGGCCATCTGGAGCGGGGTCGCGGCGGTGTTGTACTGACCGATCGAGGACAGGGCGGTCTGCGACTGGTTCATGTTGTCGGAGAACACCGAGGAGCTGGAGCGGATCGGGGTGAACTGCTCGGCGTCGAAGCCGAACTTCTTCGCCTCGGCCAGCATCTTGTCGTTGCCGAGGTCGGCGCCGATCTTGCCGAAGACGGTGTTGCAGGAGTACCGCAGCGCGATCCGCATGGTCGCGTTCTTGCAGGGGATGCTGCCCTCGTTCTTCAGCTGGGTCGTGGTGCCCGGCATCGTCCAGGGCAGCGGGGACTTCGTGTTCTCGTCCGCCGTCTTGTACAGCCCGTTCTCCAGCGCGGCCGCGGCCGTGACCACCTTGAAGGTGGAGCCCGGCGGGTAGGTCTCGCGCAGCGCCCGGTTCAGCATCGGGTCGTTGGGGTTGTACTTCTTCTGCAGGTCCTTCCAGGCCTTGGCGTCGTCGTTGCTGTTGCCCGCGAAGACGGACGGGTCGTACGACGGGTACGAGGCCAGCGCCAGGATCTTGCCGGTGGACGGCTCGATGGCGACCGCCGCGCCCTTGCCGCCCTGGGCCTTCAGGCCGTCGTACGCGGCCTTCTGCGCGGCGGCGTTCAGGGTCGTGACGATGTTGCCGCCCTGCCGCTCCTTGCCGGTGATCATGTCGAGGGTGTTGCGGAAGAAGAGCCGGTCGTCGTCGCCGGTGAGGATGCCGTCCTCGATGGACTCCAGCTGGTTGGCGCCGAAGGCCTGCGAGGCGTACCCGGTGACCGGGGACCACATGGGGCCGTTCTTGTACGTGCGCTTGTACTTCAGGTCGTTCAGGCCGGTCTTGCTCGACTCGGTGGACCCGGTGATCGGGTCGCCGTCGACGACGATGTCGCCGCGCGGGGTGGAGTAGCGGGCGATGGTGACGCGGCGGTTCTTGGGGTCTTCCCTGAGGTTGTCGGACTTGACGTACTGGAGCCAGTTGTCGCGGATGAGCAGCGTGAGGACCAGGAGACCGCAGAAGATCGCGATCCGGCGCAGGGGCTTGTTCACGGGCGGACCACCTGGGTCATCTCGGCGTCGGGGTTGCTGGCGGGGGCGGGCGCCGGGCGGCGGGCCGTGTCGCTGATCCGGATCAGGATGCCGATCAGTGCCCAGTTGGCCAGCACGGAGGAACCGCCGTACGCCACGAACGGCATCGTCATACCGGTCAGCGGGATGAGCCCCATCACACCGCCGGCCACGACGAAGACCTGGAGGGCGAAGGCCCCGGACAGGCCGACGGCGAGCAGCTTGCCGAACGGGTCGCGGGCGGCGAGGGCGGTGCGCACGCCGCGCTCCACGATCAGGCCGTAGATCAGCAGGATGGCCATGATGCCGGCCAGGCCGAGCTCCTCACCGAAGGTGGCGAGGATGAAGTCGGAGTTGGCGGCGAACCGGATGAGGTCCGAGTGGCCCTGGCCCCAGCCGGTGCCGAGGGTGCCGCCGGAACCGAACGCCCACAGCGCCTGCTGCAGCTGCTCGGAGTGACCGGCGACGCCCTGGCGGCTGAGCGTGAACTCCCGCATCGGGTCGAGCCAGGAGTCGACGCGACTCTTGACGTGCGGCTCGAAGCTCGCCACGCCGACCGCGCCGACCGCGGACATCAGCAGACCGAAGACGATCCAGCTGGTCCGCTCGGTGGCGACGTACAGCATGATGACGAACATTCCGAAGAACAGCAGCGACGTACCGAGGTCGGTCTCGAAGACCAGGATGAGGATCGAGATCGCCCAGACGACCAGGATCGGGCCGAGGTCGCGGCCGCGCGGCAGGTACAGGCCCATGAAGCGGCGGCTGGCGAGGGCCAGGGCGTCGCGCTTCACCATCAGGTAGCCGGCGAAGAAGACGGCCAGGACGATCTTCGCGAACTCGCCCGGCTGCAGGGAGCCGAGGCCGGGGATGTTGATCCAGATCTTGGCGCCGTAGATGTTGGCCCCGAGCCCCGGGACCAGCGGCAGCATGAGCAGGACCAGGGCGCCGAACATCGAGATGTACGTGTAGCGCTGGAGGACCCGGTGGTCCTTGAGGAAGAACAGCACCGCGGCGAACATGGCGATGCCGAGCGCGGTGTAGAGCAACTGGCGGGGCGCGGCCGGGGCGAAGTTGGGCAGTGACTGCAATAGCTTCGACTGGTCCAGGCGCCAGATGACGACGAGCCCGAGCCCGTTGAGCAGGGTGGCCAGCGGCAGCAGCAGCGGGTCGGCGTACGGGGCGAACTTCCGTACGGCGAGATGGGCCACGCCGGCCAGCAGACCGAGCCCGAGGCCGTACCCCAGCAGCCCGGCAGGCACCTGGTTGTTGATGGCCAGGCCCACGTTGGCGTAGGCGAACACCGGGATGACCACGGCGAACACCAGCAGCGCGAGCTCGGTGTTGCGCCGGCTCGGCGCTCCGATCGCACCGATCGTGGACGTGTGGTGCGTCGACGGGTTGGTAGTACTGCTCATCGTGTGACGGGGCCTCTCACGGCTTGCCTACTGCTTACCGCACAGCGAGACGACCTTCTGCTCATCCTCCGAGAGGGTGGGGCCGGGGCTGGGAGTCGCGGTCGCGGACGGGGTCGAGGACGGAGACTTCGAGGACGGGGGCTTCGGGGACGTCTTCGAGGCCGACGTGTTGGGTGTCGGCGAGGCCTTGGACGTGAGGGAGGTACGGGTGGTTCCCGTGGTGCCTCCGGCCTCGCCCTGGCCCGTCTTGGCGTTCTTGTCGCTCTCGGCTGCGGTGCGCTGGACTTCCTTCTTGCAGGCGGACGCCTGCACCGACAGCTCCTGGATCTTCGACTGGGCGTCGCCGAGGCCACCCTCCGCGATCGTGTTCTTGACCTGCTTCTGCTGGTAGGGCGGCAGGTACTTGAGTTCGATCTCGGGGTGGTCCTTCTCCACCTTGGACAGCGACACCCAGGCCAGATCCTGGCTGATGCCGCGGTACAGCGCGACGTGCTCGCCCTGGGTGCCCACGTAGTACTGCGTCTGCGTCCAGCGGTAGCCGCCGTACAGGCCGCCGCCGATGACGGCGAGGGCGAGACCGCCGTACAAGGATCTCTTCAGCCACCTGCGGCCCTTGCGGGGCTTGACGAAGTCCTCGTCGGAGTAGTCGCCGAAGCTGCCCGCCGGGACGTAGCCGGTGGTGTCGCCGCTGCCGGGCGGGCCGAACTCGCCGCCGCCCTGACCGTGGCCCTGGCGGCCGAGGTGGGAGGCGCGGCCGGCCGGGGTCTGCATGATGCCGTTGTCGTGCAGGTGGTGCTGGTTCTCGGCGACCGCGCCGACCACCACGGGGGTGTCGGACAGCTGGCCGGCGAGGGTGTCACCGGTGTCCAGGTCGAGGACGTCGGCGATGATCACCGTGATGTTGTCGGGGCCGCCGCCGCGCAGCGCGAGCTGGATCAGCTCCTGCACGGTCTCCTGCGGGCCCTGGTAGCTGGCGAGGGTCTCCTCCATCGTCTGGTGGGAGACGACGCCGGACAGGCCGTCGGAGCAGATCAGATAGCGGTCGCCGGCCCGGACCTCGCGGATCGACAGGTCGGGCTCGACGTGGTCGCCGCTGCCCAGCGCCCGCATCAGCAGGGAGCGCTGGGGGTGCGTGGTGGCCTCTTCCTCGGTGATCCGGCCCTCGTCGACGAGCCGCTGCACCCAGGTGTGGTCCTGCGTGATCTGCGTGAGCACGCCGTCGCGCAGCAGATAGGCGCGGGAGTCGCCGACGTGGACGAGGCCGAGCCGCTGTCCGGTCCACAGCAGGGCGGTCAGGGTCGTGCCCATGCCCTCCAGCTGCGGGTCCTCCTCGACCATGGCGCGCAGCTGGTCGTTCGCCCGCTGCACGGCGGCGCCGAGGGAGGTGAGGATGTCCGAGCCGGGGACGTCGTCGTCGAGCGTGACGAGCGTCGAGATCACCTCGGAGGAGGCGACCTCGCCCGCGGCCTGGCCGCCCATGCCGTCGGCGATGGCGAGCAGCCGCGGACCGGCGTAGCCGGAGTCCTCGTTGCCCTCCCGGATCATGCCTTTGTGCGATCCGGCGGCGAAGCGCAGTGACAGACTCATGCGCACCTCGCCAGTCGGCTCCGGATACATCCGCACGGTGCCCACCCTCCGGTCGGGAGCGCGCCGCGGCCCGGGGTGCCGGCCGCCACTGCGTGCTCGCTCCGCTCGCTCATTGTCGTACTACTTCCGCAGCTCGATGACTGTCTTGCCGATGCGGATCGGCGCACCCAGCGGGATCGGTGTGGGGGTCGTCAGCCGGGACCGGTCCAGGTACGTGCCATTGGTGGAGCCGAGATCCTCGACGATCCACTGGCCGTCGCGGTCCGGGTAGATCCTGGCATGGCGGCTGGAGGCGTAGTCGTCGTCCAGCACGATCGTGGAGTCGTGCGCCCGGCCCAGGGTGATGGTCTGGCCCTGCAGCGCGACGGTGGTGCCGGTCAGGGTGCCCTCGCTCACGACCAGCTTGCTGGGGGCGTTGCGGCGCTGGCGGCCGCCGCCCTGCTGGCCACGCTGCTGCGGGGGCGCGGACTGCTGCTGCTGGCGGGCGGCCTGCTGCGGCCGTGCCGCCTCCCTGCGCGATCCGCGCTGGGTGACGCGCGTACCGAACAGGTCGCTGCGGATGACCTGCACGGCCACGATCACGAACAGCCACAGTACGGCCAGGAAACCCAGCCGCATGACCGTGAGGGTCAGCTCTGACATTGCCCCCGCTTCACCCTTCGGCTTGCCGGTAAATGATGGTGCTGCTGCCCACGACGATCCGCGAGCCGTCGCGGAGCGTAGCGCGGGTGGTGTGCTGCCCGTCCACCACGATGCCGTTGGTGGACCCGAGATCCTGGATCGTCGAGGGCGTTCCGGTCCGGATCTCACAGTGCCGGCGGGAGACGCCGGGGTCGTCGATCCGCACGTCGGCTTCGGTGCTGCGGCCCAGCACCAGAGTCGGGCGGGAGATCTGATGGCGGGCGCCGTTGATCTCGATCCAGTAGCGGGTGCGGCCGCCGGCGGCCGGTGCGGCCGCGGGGCGCTGACCGGCGGGCTGCGGGTAGCCGTAGCCGCCGGGCCGGGCGCCGGGCGGCGGCGCGGACGGCATCGGGGGTGCCGCGGCGGCGGGCGCGGCCGGCGGGTAGCCGTAGCCGCCGCCCGGGGCGCCGCCCCGGCCGGGCGGGGCGGCGGAGGGGGCCTGCTGGTTGGTGGAGGAGGCGAGCGTGCGGCTGCGAACCCGGTACAGACCCGTGTCCAGGTCGTCAGCCTTCTCCAGGTTGACCTTGATCGACCCCATGAAGGTGTAGCGCTGCTGCTTCGCGTAGTCGCGCACCATGCCGGCGAGCTCGTCGCCGAGCTGGCCCGAGTAGGGGCTGAGGCGCTCGAAGTCCGGCGCGCTCAGCTCCACGATGAAGTCGTTGGGGACGACGGTGCGCTCGCGGTTCCAGATGGTCGCGTTGTTGTCGCACTCCCGCTGGAGCGCGCCGGCGATCTCGACGGGCTGGACCTCGGACTTGAACACCTTGGCGAAGGTGCCGTTGACCAGACCTTCGAGACGCTGCTCGAACTTCTTCAGGACTCCCATGGGGCACCTCCTCCGTCGTTGCCGTACTGATGGGCCTTGCTGCTGTGCGGTGCTGCTCTGCCTGGTACTGCTTACTGATCGTATCCACGCGCCCGGCAATGAGCCGGTTCCCCGAGGAGCTCCCCTTCGAACTCCTCCCGTCAAGGATCGTAGAGGGGGGCGAAGACCAGTGTCCCGCACCTGACTGTGGACCCGGTCCGCCTCCTGGGGAGATGACCGTGACCGGTACGAGGTTGATACGTGAACCAGCACTCCTCGGTACATGCACCAGGGTGCCGGTCCGGGGGGTCCTGCGGCCAGGCGTAAAGGGTGTGAACCCGCCCTGTCGGCCGTGCTAATGTTCTCGATGTCGGAAGGCGCCGCCCCAACGGGGACAAGCCGGAAGACACACCCAATGCGCGGGTGGCGGAATAGGCAGACGCGCTGGATTCAGGTTCCAGTGCCCGCAAGGGCGTGGGGGTTCAACTCCCCCCTCGCGCACCATCCGAATCAGGCGGCACCAGTCATGGTGCCGCCTGATTCGTTTTCCCTGAATTTTCCCCGGTCGTTGCCGTGCTGTGATGCTTGTCTCCGTGGGCGGTCGTGGATCCGGGAGCTGACTCCTCGTCGGAGCGGCCCGACTGCTGGGTGTGAGGAACCTCTCACGGAGCGGTGATGGGGGGGCGGACCGTGTGAGTCCGGTTCGCACAACCGCGGAGTTGTCCACAGGGTCTGACGCGCTTCGGTCACCGGTTGTACGGTCTGCGCAGTTGATGTTCGTGCGAGTGCGCGCGTGAGTACGGGTTCGGGGGAGGCGGTCGCGGTGACCGATGCTGGTGCGGAAGCGGCTCGGACGGCGGGAGGGGCGCCCAGGCTGCCCCGGGTGGCGGGCTTCGCGGCGTGGCCGCCGCAGGGGTCGCCGAAGGAGGAGGGCAAGGCGCTGCGGACGAGCGTGCCGCGCACCTCGCACAACCTCCTCGACGTGGACGGCTCCCGGCCCGACGCGGTGAGCGCGGTCGAGGAGTCCAACCAGGGCCGCATCTCGGGGCTCACGCCGATACGGGTGGGCAGGATGGCCGCGACGCCGTTCGCCTTCCTGCGCGGCTCGGCCGGCCTGATGGCCTACGACCTGGCGCGCACCCCCGTGACCCGGATCGGCACGCAGATCTGCGGCGACGCCCACGCGGCCAACTTCGGCCTGTACGGCGACGCCCGCGGCGGACTGGTCATCGACCTGAACGACTTCGACGAGACCGTGCACGGCCCCTGGGAGTGGGACCTCAAGCGCCTCGCCGCCTCCCTGGTGCTGGCCGGCCGCGAGGCGGGGGCCGACGAGGACACCTGCCGCGCGGCGGCGCACGACACCGTGGGCGCCTACCGGCGCACCATGCGCCTGCTCGCCAAGCTGCCGGTCCTCGACGCCTGGAACGCCATCGCGGACGAGGAGCTCGTCTCGCACACCGACGCCCATGACCTGCTCGGGACGTTGGAGCGGGTCTCGGAGAAGGCGCGGGCCAACACCAGCGGCCGGTTCGCGGCGAAGTCGACCGAGGTGATCGAAGGCGGCGGGCGCCGGTTCGTCGACGCCTCGCCGGTGCTGCGGCGGGTCGAGGACGCGGAGGCGGCGGCCGTGGCCGCGTCCCTGGAGCCGTACGTGGCCACCCTCTCCGAGGACCGCCTCCCGCTGCTGGCCCGGCACGCCGTGCACGACGTGGCGTTCCGCGTGGTCGGCACGGGCAGCGTCGGCACCCGCTCGTACGTCGTCCTGCTGCTGGACCACCGCGGCGAACCGCTGGTCCTGCAGGTCAAGGAGGCCCGTCCCTCGGCGCTGGTCCCGCATCTGGCGACGGCCGGCTTCGAGGCACCGCCCGTGGACCACGAGGGCCGCCGGGTGGTGCTGGGCCAGAAGCGCATGCAGGTGGTCAGCGACATCCTGCTCGGCTGGACGACGGTCGAGGGCCGCCCCTTCCAGGTCCGTCAGTTCCGCAACCGCAAGGGCAGCGTCGACCCCGCGGCCCTCTCCGCCGACCAGGTCGACGACTACGGCCGTATGACCGGTGCCCTGCTGGCCCGCGCCCACTCCCACAGCGCCGACCCGCGCCTGGTCGCCGGCTACTGCGGCAAGAACGAGGAACTGGACGAGGCCATAGCCGCGTTCGCGGTCGCCTACGCCGACCGCACGGAGGCGGACCACGAGGAACTGGTGGCCGCGGTGCGGGCGGGGCGGATCCCGGCCGAGATGGGGGTCTGAGCGGACGCGGGGTGCGGCGCCCGCAGCGCCGGGCGCCGGGCAGGATGCGCGAAGCGGAGGGGCTCGATCCCGTCGTGGCCTAGGCTGGTCGGGTGACGACCCCGGAAGCTGAGCAGTCCCAGGCGCCGCGGCCCGAGGAGCGGCTGGAGCGAGCCGTGCGGGCCGCCGAGCAGGCGTTGATCGAGTTCGAGATCGCCGTGGAGACCTTCCGCGTCGAGGTCGAGAACTTCTCCCGGCTGCACGATCAGAAGCTCGGCCCGATGTACGCCCGACTGGACGAGCTGGAAGCGCAGATCGCCGAGGCCAAGGCCGCCCGCACCGGTGACGCGGAGGACCTCCGCCTCGCGCAGGAGGCGCGCGCCCGGGTCATGCCGATCCCCGGCGTCGAGGAGCTGCTGAACGGCTGGATGGACGGCCACGGCCTGTTCCCGGAGGCCGCCGCGATGCTCACGGACCAGGCGGTACGGCCCCCAGAGCGGGTGCGCCCCAGCGAGGAGGCCCGCAAGCTCTATCGCGAGCTGGCCCGCAAGGCCCACCCCGACCTGGCGCAGGAGGAGGCCGAGCGGGCGCGACGCGAGGAGTTCATCACCCGCGTCAACGCCGCCTACGCCCGTGGCGACGAGGCCCTGCTCAGGGAGCTGGCCGAGGAGTGGGCCGCGGGCCCGGACCTCGCCGAGCGGCCCCCGAGCCGCGCCGAGGAGCTCTACGCCCGCCTCGAATGGCTGGCCCAGCGCAAGGAACTGCTGACCCTGGTCGCCCGCGAGCTGGAGGACACCGCGATCGCGTCGATGCTCCGCCTGGCCCCCGACGACCCCGACGCCCTGCTGGACGAGATCGCCGAGAAGCTCCGTGCCGACCTGGCGGAGCGCGAGGCGGAGCTGGCGGGGTTGCTGGCACCGGAGTAGCGCGAGCCGGCACCCGTTGCGCTTCGGGTAGCGTCGGAAGCATGAATTTCGCAGCACGTGTGCCCACAATCGGAGTCACGGACCTCAACGACGGCGACTTCCTGCTGGACGTCCGCGAGGACGACGAGTGGCAGGCGGGTCACGCCGAGGGGGCGCTGCACATTCCGATCAGCGACTTCGTCGCCCGGTACGGCGAGCTGACCGAGGCCGCCCCGCAGGACGGCCGCGTCCATGTCATCTGCCGTTCCGGCGGCCGCTCGGCCCAGGTCACGATGTACCTGGTCCAGCAGGGCATCGACGCCGTGAACGTCGACGGCGGCATGCAGGTCTGGGCAGCGGCGGGCCGCCCCGTCATCACGGACGCGGGCGCACCGGGGCACGTCCTCTAGGCCCTTTCGTCAAACTCCCGTCTGCCCCGCGACGCCATGCACGCTCCCCCAAGCTCTTCGAGCAGGGGGGACCCCATGACGCCGCGAGGCCCGCCCTTCGGGCGGACGACGCGAGTTTGACGACAGGACCTAGAACCACCCGGGGGTGCGGCCCGGCCCGGTCCTCCCGCGAGGTCGGCCGCCGCGCGGTCAGCTCAGGGGATGTGCCGCCAGCAGGTCCCCCAGGGCCTCCTCGTGTGCCGCCGCCGGGCCGAGCGACAGCTCCAGGTGCTTGGCCCAGGCGTGATAGCGGTGCAGGGGATAGTCGGTGTCGGCGCCGAACCCGCCGTGCAGGTGCTGCGCGGTCTGCACGACGCGTCGTACGCCCTCCGAGGCCCAGATCTTCGCCACGGCGACGTCCCCGGAGGCGGGCAGCGGTCCGGGCGCTCCCGAGCCGATCCGCCACGCGGCCTGCCACAGCGTGGCCTCCATGGCGCGCAGGTCGATGTAGCGGTCGGCGGCCTGGATGGCGACGGCCTGGAAGGTCGCGATCGGATGTCCGAACTGCTCGCGTTTGCCGGTGTATTCACTGGTCATCCCGAGCACCCGCTCGCCCAGCCCGAGCGCCAGCGCACAGGTACCGGTGGCCAGCAGCGCGCGCAGCCACTCCCAGGCGCCGTCGGCCTCGATGACGTCGCCGACGGGGATCCGCGCCGACTCCAGCCGCAGCTCGGCCAGCCGCTCACCGTTGGTGGAGATCTGCTCCGCGAGGACGGCTCCGTCGTGCCCACGGGGCACGAGCGCGAGGACGGTCCGGTCGGCGTCGGTGTGCGCGGGTACGACGACGAGGTCCGCGCCGTACGCCCACGGCACCCCCGTCTGCACCCCGTCCAGCATCCACACGTCACCGTCGCGCCGCGCGGTCACGGCGCGTTCGGCCGGGTCGTGCCCGGTACGGCCGTTCGCGGCGACGGTCAGGACGAGCTCACCGCGCCCGGCCCGCGGCAGCAGCCCGGCCGCCAACTCCTTGCCGCCGTAGGCCTGTACGGCCGCCGTGGCCGCGCCGCTCTCCAGCAGCGGCACCCGCGCCAGCACCTTCGCGGACTCCCGCAGCACCAGGCACAGTGCGATGGGGTCCAGGCCCGCCCCGCCGTACTCCTCGTCGAGCAGCAGGCTCAGCAGGTCGGCCTCGGCGAGCCTTGTCCACAGCGTCCGGTCGAAATCGTCGGCCACGGCGCCGGTCGTGAGCGCCGGGCTGGGCACCGAGTCCGGCGCCACCCCGGCGAACACCCCCTGGGCCGCCTCGGCCGCCGCCAACTGCTCCTCGGTGAAGGTGAAGTCCACGGTCCTGTCCTCCCGGCGGATGCGCCCATCTGACGGTCCGTCAAGATAGAACAGGTTCTAGGAGAAGGGAACGGTGGGACGGCAGGCTTCTGTCAGCGGTCGAAGTCCAGTTCCACCTTCTCCGTCACCGGATGCGACTGGCAGGCCAGCACGTACCCGGCTTCGGTCTCGTCCGCCTCCAACGCGAAGTTGCGGTCCATGCGCACCTCGCCCGAGACCAGGAAGGCCCGGCACGTCCCGCACACTCCGCCCTTGCAGGCATAAGGGGCGTCGGGCCGGTTGCGCAGGACTGTCTCCAGCAGGGACTCGCCGTCCTGGACCGGCCAGGTGCCGCCGCGTCCGTCGAGCCGGGCGGTCACGGTGCTGTGCGCGGGCGCCGAGGCGGCCGGCACCGGCGACGGGGCGGAGTCCACGTGGAAGATCTCCTCGTGGATCCGGGCCCGGTCCACGCCGAGTTCCCGCAGGGCCCGCTCCGCGCCCTGCACCAGCCCGAAGGGCCCGCACAGGAACCAGCCCGCCACCGCGTCCACCGGCAGCAGCGCGGGCAGCAGCTCCATGAGCCGCTCCTGGTCGAGCCGTCCGGTCGGCAGGCCCGCCTGCTGCTCCTCCCGGGAGAGCGCCGTCACCAGCTGCAGCCGCTCGGGGTAGCGGTCCTTCAGGTCGGCGACCTCCTCCAGGAACATCGTGGAGGCGGCCGTCCGGTCGCTGCGGATCAGGCAGAACCGGGCGCCGGGCTCACGCGCCAGCAGCGTCGAGACGATGGACAGCATCGGGGTGATGCCGCTGCCGCCGACGACCGCGGCGTACAGACCGGGCGCGGGGTCGAGGGTGAAACGGCCGACCGGGGTCATGACCTCCAGCTCGTCGCCGATGTTCACCTCCTTCAGGACGTACGTCGAGAAGGCTCCGCCCTCCACCAGTCGCACCCCGACCCGCAGGGTCCGCGGTCCCTCGTCGCCGGCGGCGGGTGCCGTCGAGCAGATCGAGTACGTCCGGCGGATCTCCTCGCCGTCGACCCGGCGGCGCAGGGCGAGGTGCTGACCGGGCGCGTGCCGGTACTCCTCGCGCAGCTCCGGCGGGACGGCGAAGGTGAGGGCCACGGAGTCGTCGGTGAGCCGGTCGACCGCGGCCACCGTGAGCGGGTGGAAGCGGGCCATCACAACTCCTTGAAGTGGTCGAACGGTTCACTGCACAGCAGGCAGCGCCGCAGGGCCTTGCACGCGGTGGACGAGAACCGGCTCAGCAGCTCGGTCTCGGCGGAACCGCAGTGCGGGCAGCGGACGGGGTCGGGATCCGCGGTCTGCTCGGCTGTGCCTGTGCCGGTGCGCGTCGGGCCGAGCCGCAGTGCCACCGGTCCGGTGTCCCGTGTGGTGCGCGGGGGAGCGATGCCGAACTCCCGCAGCTTGCGCCGCCCTTCGTCCGTGATGTCGTCCGTCGACCAGGCGGGCGCCAGCACCCTGCGGACGGTGACCTCGCGCATGCCGTGCTCGCGCAGGACCCGCTCTATGTCCAGGGACATCGCCTCGACGGCCGGGCAGCCGGTGTAGGTCGGGGTCAGGTCGACCTCGACCGCGTCCGCGCCGCGCAGGCGCACCCCGCGGACCACGCCCAGCTCCCGCAGGGTGAGCACGGGCAGTTCCGGATCCGGCACCGCACCGGCCAGCTCCAGGAGTTCCGCCTCCAGCGCGGTCGGCGTCACCATGACGCCCCCGGGTGGCTGCGGTGCAGGTGCTGCATCTCGGCGAGCATCCGCCCGAAGGATTCGGTGTGCAGGCCCTGACGGCCGGCGCCCGCCGACCAGGCCCCGGTCCGCGGCCCCTCGGGGACGGACAGGGTGGCCCGGCCCAGCACATCGCCGACCGACTCCAGCCAGGCCCGCTCCATGCCGGCCCAGTCGGCGTCCAGGCCCTCCACCGGCTGGAACATCTCCCCGGTGAACCGCCACAGCTCCGCGCACGCCAGCGCCATCCGCTCATGGCTGACGTCGGTGCCGTCCCCGAGCCGCAGCGTCCACTGCTCGGCGTGGTCGCGGTGGTAGGCGACCTCCTTGACGGCCTTGGCGGCGAGCGGCGCGAACGGGCCGTCCCCGGTGGCGAGGTCGGCGTACAGCAGGTGCTGGTAGGTGGAGAAGTACAGCTGGCGGGCGATCGTGTGCGCGAAGTCGCCGCCCGGCTGCTCGACCAGCTGGAGGTTGCGGAAGGCCCGCTCCTCGCGCAGGTACGCCAGCTCGTCCTCGTCGCCGACCATCGACAGCAGCACCCTGGCCTGGCCGAGCAGGTCCAGCGCGATGTTGGCGAGGGCGACCTCCTCCTCCAGGACGGGGGCATGGCCCGCCCACTCCCCCAGGCGGTGGGAGAGCACCAGGGCGTCGTCGCCCAGGGCGAGCGCCGCGCTCGCCGAAACGGTGGCGGTCACAGGTGCTTCACCCCTTCCGGGATCTCGTAGAAGGTCGGGTGCCGGTAGGGCTTGTCGGCGGCCGGCTCGAAGAAGGGGTCCTTCTCGTCGGGCGAGGAGGCGGTGATCGCGGCGGCCGGGACGACCCAGATCGAGACGCCCTCGCCGCGCCGGGTGTACAGGTCACGGGCGTTGCGCAGGGCGAACTCCGCGTCCGGCGCGTGCAGGCTGCCGGCGTGGGTGTGGGAGAGGCCGCGCCGGGAGCGCACGAAGACCTCCCACAGCGGCCAGTCGGTGTTCGTCATGCCTGTGCTCCTTCTGTCCCGCCGGGACCCGTCGCTGTCCCACCGGGACCTGTCGCACCGCTGTGCTTGGCCGCGTACGCCGCGGCCGCCTCTCGTACCCACGCGCCCTCGTCGTGTGCCCGCCGGCGCTGGGTGATCCGCTGTTCGTTGCACGGGCCGTTGCCCTTGAGGACCTCCCAGAACTCCGTCCAGTCGATCACTCCGAAGTCGTGGTGCCCCCGCTCCTCGTTCCACCGCAGGTCCGGGTCGGGGAGGGTGAGGCCGAGGGACTCGGCCTGGGGGACGCAGATGTCGACGAAGCGCTGACGCAGCTCGTCGTTCGAGTGGCGCTTGATCTTCCAGGCCATCGACTGCGCGGAGTGCTGGGACTCGTCGTCGGGCGGGCCGAACATCATCAGGGACGGCCACCACCACCGGTTCACCGCGTCCTGCGCCATCGCGTGCTGCTCCGGGGTGCCCTTGCTCAGGGCGAGCAGCAGCTCGTACCCCTGGCGCTGGTGGAAGGACTCCTCCTTGCAGATGCGGACCATCGCGCGTGCGTACGGTCCGTAGGAGCAGCGGCACAGGGGGACCTGGTTGGTGATCGCGGCGCCGTCCACGAGCCAGCCGATCGCGCCGACGTCCGCCCAGGTCAGGGTGGGGTAGTTGAAGATCGAGGAGTACTTCTGGCGGCCGCTGTGCAGCTTGTCGAGGAGCTCGTCGCGGCCGGTGCCGAGGGTCTCGGCGGCGCTGTAGAGATACAGGCCGTGGCCCGCCTCGTCCTGGACCTTGGCCATGAGGATGGCCTTGCGGCGCAGCGAGGGCGCGCGCGTGATCCAGTTGGCCTCCGGCTGCATGCCGATGATCTCGGAGTGGGCGTGCTGGGCGATCTGCCGGACCAGCGTCGCGCGGTACGCGTCGGGCATCCAGTCGCGGGGCTCGATGCGCTCGTCCGCGGCCACGGCGGCGTCGAAGGCGCGCTCGTACGCCGCCGTGTCGGCGGTGTCCTGGGCGCCGTACGCCGATGTGGCTGCCGTACGGTGCGCGGCTGCTGTGGCCATGCGGTCCCCCTGACCTCGGGCTTCTCGGAGCACTGTCCCGACCGATCGTTCGGTTCGTGCGATTCCATCGTCGGCGAGCGGTCGTGAGGTGTCAACCGCTGTGGACAACCGTCCCGACAGGCTGTGGACAACCCCCCGTCGGCACCGGACCGCCGTGGCAGCGGGGTGCGGGAGTGGTGATGGCCACGTGCGCGGGCGGCTCCACGGGGCTGCGCCGGACGGGTGAGGCTGAGTACCGTTCCGTGCGAGCGCCGGGGAGCGGTGTTCGCGGGCCTGACGGCGCTCCACGGCGGGGCGACCGGACGACGGAGCGGGATCGGGGAACGGGGCGGAATGGACGTGTACGACGGAGACCCCCCCGCCCCGCACGGGCCGGACAAGCCTGACGGACCTGACGGGGCGCGTCCCGCCGCGGACGCCCTGCCGACCTTGCCTCCGCCCTCTCCTCCGCCCCCGGAGCTGGACCCGGATCTGGACCCGGAGATCGCACCCACCGTCGCCGCCGAGGCGGCCGAGGCGCCGGCGGTTCCCCGCACCGGCCTGGCCGCGCTCTCGCCCCGCTACCAGATCGGGGCGGCCCTGGCCGTCGCCGTCGTGGCGGTGGCCGCCTGTGTGCACCTCGGGATGGTGTTCCTGAGCGTCGCGCCGGCGAACACGATGACAAAGCAGCACGGCAAGGCGATCGAGGAGTGGATCTACCCCGAGTTCGAGCAGAACTGGAAGCTGTTCGCGCCGAACCCGCTGCAGCAGGACATCGCGGTCCAGGTCCGTGCCCAGGTCCGCATGCACGACGGCACGACGGCGACCACCGGCTGGAACGACCTGTCCGCGCGCGACGGCGAGGCCATCGACGGCAGCCTGCTGCCCAGCCACACCCGGCAGAACGAACTGCGCCGGGCCTGGGACTTCTTCTCCGCCACGCACGACGCCGAGAACCGCCCGGTGGGCCTGCGCGGCGGGCTCTCTGAGCAGTACCTGCGCCGGATCGCGGTGATGCGCCTGTACCGGGAGGACGCGATGAGCCGGGACGGCGTCATACAGAGCGTGCAGGTCCGCTCCCGGACGACGAACGTGCCGCCGCCCGAGTGGAGCGACGAGCAGGTCTCCGACAAGCCGGTGTACCGCGTGCTGCCCTGGTGGACGGTGACGGCGGACGAGGCCGCGGGAGGTGTGCGGTGAACCGTCTCGCCCTGTCGGTCTCGCGCGGCATCACCCGCGTCACCGAATCCGCCCTCGGCCCTTACCAGGCCGCCGTGATCCGCATCGGTTTCGCCGGGACCTGGCTGCTGTTCCTGCTGCGCGAGTTCCCCCACCGCCAGGAGCTGTACGGCCCCGACGGCCCGTGGAGCCGGGACCTCGCCCAGCAGCTGACGACGGACAACGGCGCGTTCACGGGCCTGCTGTGGTTCGACGGGCAGGGCTGGTTCGAGACCTTCTACCTGCTGGCCGTCGTCGCGAGCGCCCTGCTGATGCTGGGCTGGCGCACTCGCACCATGTCCGTGCTGTTCATGGTCGGCGTGCTGTCCCTGCAGAACCGCAGCGTCTTCGTGGGCGACGGCGGCGACAACGTGCTGCACCTGATGTCCTTCTATCTGGTGTTCGCGCGCTGCGGGCAGATGTGGTCCCTGGACGCCCGCCGCGCGGCGCGCGAGGAGGCCGCACGCGCGCGTGGAGAGCGGGAGGCCACCGACCGGGTCGGCCCGGTCCTGTGGGTGGTGCTCGGGTCGACGCTCGCCGCGGTGACCCTGGCGGGCCGCCTCGGCACCGACTGGATGGTGCCCGCGCTGCTGTGGACGGTGTGGGCGGTGCTCGGCCTGTGGTGGCTGGTCGGCCGTCTCGCGCCGGCGGGTGAGCCCCGGACCCTGCTCGACGTGGTCGCCAACGTCCTGCACAACGGCGCCCTGCTCGTGATCATGGTCGAGGCCTGTCTGATCTACGCCACGGCCGGCTGGTACAAGATCCAGGGTTCGCGCTGGCAGGACGGCACCGCGGTGTACTACCCGCTGCACCTCGACTCCTTCTCGCCCTGGCCCTCCCTCGCCGACCTTTTGTCCTCCAATGGCACGATGGTCATGCTCGTGACCTACGGGACGGTGATCGTGCAGGTCGCCTTCCCGTTCACGCTGTTCAACCGGCGGGTCAAGAACGTCCTGCTGGCCGCGATGATGACCGAGCACGCCGTGATCGCCGTCGTCCTCGGGCTGCCGTTCTTCTCGCTGGCGATGATCGCCACGGACGCGGTCTTCCTGCCGACGTCGTTCCTGCACCGGCTCGGCGGCTGGGCGGCACGCGCGCGTGGGCGGCTGCTTCGGCGCGCGGACCGCACGCTGCCCTCGCCCCGCGTCCCGGAGGAGAGCGAGCCCGCGCGCGTAGGCTTCACGGCATGACCGACCCCGTGACCCTCTGGCGCCGCGGCGCCGACGACGCCGTGCTGCTCGACGGCTTCCACGCCCTCAAGCACGCGGTGCGTTTCGGGGCCGAGGTCCCGGTGGCGGTCACGACGGACCGGCGGGCGGCGCTCGCCCTCGCCGACGAACTGGCCCCGGACGTACGGGACACCCTGGACGCGCTCCTGACCGAGGTGCCGGAGCGGACGTACGCCTCGCTCGTGACGCGGCCGCATCCCACCGCCGTCGCCGCCCTGGCCGTACGCCCGCCCCGCGAGGCCAATCTGCGCGCGCTCGCTCAAGCGCCCCGCAGTGCGCCCGTCGTGGTCCTCGACCAGCCGCGCAACCTCGGCAACGCGGGCGCGGTGATCCGGCTGGCCGCCGGGTTCGGGGCGACCGGCGTGGTCACCACCGGCACGCTCGACCCCTGGCATCCCACGGTCGTGCGCGGCGGGGCCGGCCTGCACTTCGCGACCGCCGTGGAGCGGCTGGCCGTAGACGAGCTGCCGTCCGGCCCGCTGTTCGCCCTCGACCCGGAGGGCGAGGACATCCGCGGCACGAAGCTGCCGGACGACGCGGTGCTCGCCTTCGGCTCCGAGCGCAGCGGTCTGTCCGCCGAGGTACGGGCGCGTGCCGACCACTTGCTGGCGCTGCCGATGCGCCCCCAGGTCTCCAGCTACAACCTCGCCACCAGCGTGGCCATGACGCTGTACCACTGGAGCGCCACCGGGGGCGCACCGTCCATGCCCGAAAGGCCGTAGCCGTCCGGCCGTCCTACGCCTCCCGGCGCACCTCCACCACGCGGAAGCGGTTGGCCACGAACGCGCCGTCGCACAGGGCCGCGTTGGCCGCCGGGTTGCCGCCCGAGCCGTGGAAGTCGGAGAAGGCGGCGGTCTGGTTCACGTACACCCCGCCGGTGAGGTTGAGCGAGAGCTGGGCGGCCTCCTCCAGGCAGACCTCCTGGATCGCCTCCTCGACCTGCTCGTCCGTCGTGTACGCGCCGACGGTCATCGCGCCCTTCTCGCGGATGCTGCGGCGCAGCAACTCCACCGCGTCGGCCGCGGAGTCCATGGCGACGGCGAAGGAGACGGGGCCGAAGCACTCGCTCATGTAGGCGGCCTCGTCGTCCGGCTTGGCGCCGTCCAGCTTGACGATGACGGGCGTGCGGACGACGGCCTGCGGGAACTCCGGGTTGCTGATCTCGCGCGAGGCGAGGGCGACCTCGCCGAGGCCGGCCGCGGCCTCCAGACGGGCCTTGACGTCCGGGTTGACGATCGCGCCGAGCAGGGCGTTCGCGCGCGCGTCGTCCCCGAGGAGACCGTCGACCGCGCGGGCGAGGTCGGCGACGACCTCGTCGTAGGTCTTGGGGCCCTCGTCGGTGCGGATGCCGTCCCGGGGGATCAGCAGGTTCTGCGGGGTGGTGCACATCTGGCCGCTGTACAGGGACAGCGAGAACGCCAGGTTGGACAGCATGCCCTTGTAGTTGCCGGTCGACTCCACGATCACCGTGTTGACGCCGGCCTTCTCCGTGTAGACCTGCGCCTGGCGGGCGTTGGCCTCCAGCCAGTCGCCGAACGCGGTCGAACCGGTGTAGTCGATGATCTTGATCTCGGGGCGGACCGCGAGGGTCTTGGCGATGCCCTCGCCGGGACGCTCGGCGGCGAGGGTGACCAGGTTCGGGTCGAAGCCCGCCGCGGCCAGCACCTCGCGGGCGACACCCACCGTGAGCGCGAGCGGCAGCACCGCGCGCGGGTGGGGCTTGACCAGGACCGCGTTGCCGGTGGCGAGGGAGGCGAACAGGCCCGGGTAGCCGTTCCACGTCGGGAAGGTGTTGCAGCCGATGACCAGCGCGATGCCGCGCGGGACCGGCGTGAAGCGCTTGGTCAGCGCCAGCGGGTCGCGCTTGCCCTGGGGCTTGGTCCACTCGGCGGTGTCGGGGGTGCGGACCTGCTCCACGTACGCGTACGCCACCGCTTCCAGGCCGCGGTCCTGGGCGTGCGGGCCGCCCGCCTGGAACGCCATCATGAACGCCTGGCCGCTGGTGTGCATGACCGCGTGCGCGAACTCGTGCGTCCGGTCGCTGATGCGCTTGAGGATCTCCAGGCAGACCACGGCCCGGGTCTCGGCGCCCGCGTCCCGCCACGCACGCCGGCCGGCCTGCATGGCGGGCAGCAGCGTCTCGATGTCGGCGTGCGGGTAGGTCACGCCCAGGTCGGTCCCGTACGGCGAGACCTCGCCGCCGACCCAGTCGTCCGTGCCGGGCTGGCCGAGGTCGAGGCGGGTGCCCAGGAGGGCGTCGAAGGCGGCCTTGCCGGCCGCCGCGTCCAGGCTGCCGTGTTCGCCGTAGGCCTTGGGGTGTTCGGGGTGGGGCGACCAGTACGCCCGGGTCCGGATCGCCTCCAGCGCCTGGTCGAGCGTGGGCCGGTGCTTGGCGATCAGCTCGTGTGCGGTCAGTTCGGCGGCCATGCGGGACCAACTCCTTGCTTCAAGAGCTCTCCGTCGAGCTCATGACCTGGGCAGAACATGGGCAGGAACAGCCAGTCAGGGTTAGAGTAACCGAACGATCGGTCGGTACAAGGGGGCCTGCCGCATCTGTGGAAAACCCCGTGCGGGAGGATCGCGCACATGACAGCACTCGACCTCAGCAGCCCCGTGGCCGTGGTCGGCACCGGCACCATGGGCCAGGGCATCGCCCAGGTCGCATTGGTCGCGGGCCATCCCGTTCGGCTGTACGACGCCGTCGCCGGACGGGCCCGGGAAGCCGCCGAAGCAATCGGCGCCCGGCTCGACCGGCTCGTCGCGAAGGACCGGCTCACCGGCGCAGACCGGGACGCGGCCCGGGCCCGGCTGCGGGCCGCGGAGAGCCTGTCCGAACTCGCGGACTGCGCCCTGGTCGTCGAGGCGGTGCTGGAGCGGCTCGACGTGAAGCAGCAGCTCTTCCGGGAGCTGGAGGACGTCGTCACCGACGACTGTCTGCTCGCCACGAACACCTCGTCCCTGTCGGTGACGGCCATCGGCGGCGCCCTGCGCAACCCCGGCCGCTTCGTGGGCCTGCACTTCTTCAACCCGGCCCCGCTGCTGCCGCTGGTCGAGGTCGTCTCCGGGTTCGCCACCGACGTCACCTCGGCCACGCGCGCGTACGAGACCGCGCGCGCCTGGGGCAAGACGCCGGTCGCCTGTGCCGACACCCCCGGTTTCATCGTCAACCGCATCGCCCGGCCCTTCTACGCCGAGGCCTTCGCCGTCTACGAGGCCCAGGCCGCCGATCCGGCCACCATCGACGCGGTGCTGCGCGAGTCGGGCGGCTTCCGGATGGGCGCGTTCGAGCTGACCGACCTCATCGGGCAGGACGTCAACGAGTCGGTCACGCACTCCGTGTGGGAGGCCTTCTTCAAGGATGTGCGCTTCACGCCCTCGCTGTCCCAGCGGCGGCTGGTCGAATCCGGCCGGCTCGGCCGCAAGACCGGGCACGGCTGGTACGACTACGCCGACGGCGCCGAGCCAGCCGAGCCGCACACCGCCGAGAAGGAGCGGCCGCCCGCCTACGTCGTCGCCGAGGGCGGCTTGGGTCCGGCGGCCGAGCTGCTCACCCTGATCCGCGAGGCGGGCATCCAGCTGCGCACGGAGGACGAGGACCACGGCACCCGGCTGGTGCTGCCCAGTGGCGGCCAGCTGGTGCTCGCCGACGGCCAGACCTCCGTCGAGTTCCGGGACGTCGTCTACTTCGACCTCGCGCTCGACTACCGCAGGGCCACCCGTGTCGCCCTGTCCGCCTCCCAGGACACCTCGCCGCAGACCCTCTCCGAGGCCATCGGTCTCTTCCAGGCGCTCGGCAAGGACGTCAGCGTCATCGGCGACGTCCCCGGCATGATCGTCGCCCGTACGGTCGCCCGGATCGTCGACCTGGCGCACGACGCCGTCGCCAAGGGCGTCGCCACGGAGGAGGACATCGACACCGCGATGTGCCTGGGCGTCAACTACCCCCTGGGCCCCTTCGAGTGGAGCCGCAGGCTCGGCCGCGACTTCGCCTACGACCTCCTGGACGATCTGCACCTGCGCGACCCGTCCGGACGGTACGCGCCGTCCCTGGCGCTCTACCGCCTCGCGTACGCCACCGAGAAGCGGGAGGGCACCCCATGACCACGGCCAAGCGCGACACGTACACCCCGGAGACGCTGCTCTCCGTCGCCGTCCGGGTCTTCAACGAGCGCGGCTACGACGGCACCTCCATGGAGCACCTCTCCAGGGCGGCCGGCATCTCCAAGTCGTCGATCTACCACCATGTCGCCGGCAAGGAGGAGCTGCTGCGCCGCGCCGTCAGCCGGGCGCTGGACGGCCTCTTCGGGATCCTCGACGAGGAGCACGCGCGCGTGGGGCGCCCCGTCGACCGTCTGGAGTACGTCGTACGGCGCATGGTCGAGGTGCTCATAACCGAGCTGCCCCATGTGACGCTGCTGCTGCGCGTGCGCGGCAACACCCACACCGAACGATGGGCCCTGGAGCGGCGCCGCGACTTCGACCACCAGGTGGCCGAGCTGCTGAAGGCCGCGGCCGCCGACGGGGACGTACGCGGCGACGTGGAGGTGCGTCTCGCGACCCGGCTGGTCTTCGGGATGATCAACTCGATCGTCGAGTGGTACCGCCCCGACGGGCGCGGCGCGAGCGAGCGCGAGGTGGCCGACGCGGTGGTCCGGCTGGTGTTCTCCGGGCTCCGCGAGAACTGACCTCCACCGGGGGGAGCCGCAGCCCTGCGGCTCCCAGTCCTCGGTTCTCGGTCCCCGGGTCTCAGCCCTCCGGCTCCAGGTCCTCCTCCTCGAACACCAGCAGCGTGCGGGTGCTGAGCACCTCCGGAATCGCCTGGAGCCGCGTGAGCACCAACTCCCGCAGCGCCCTGTTGTCCGGCGTGTGCACCAGGAGCAGCACGTCGAAGTCGCCGCCCACCAGGGCGATGTGGGAGGCGCCGGGCAGCTGCCTGAGGTGCTCGCGCACCGTGCGCCAGGTGTTCTGCACGATCTTCAGCGTGATGTACGCCGACGTGCCCTGACCTGCCCGTTCGTGGTCCACACGGGCGCCGAACCCCCGGATCACGCCGTCCTCGACGAGACGGTTGATGCGCGCGTAGGCATTGGCGCGCGAGACATGCACGCGCTCGGCGACCGACCGTACGGACGCGCGGCCGTCCGCCTGGAGGATCTGCAGGATGTCCTGATCAATGGCGTCCAGCGGGCGGGCGGGCGGCGGCACGACACCGGTGTCCGGGCCGTCGGCCATTTGTTCAGCTGCCATGTCCCCCCACCTTCCTGCCATGGACGTACTGCGTTCATTCCAGGTTGTGGAGAACCGTTTGTCCACAGCCTGAAGCCGCCTGTAGCCAAAATGTGCCGACGACCGAACAATCGGTAGGTGAGGCGGGTCACAGACGACACGTCTCCCGTAGCCGCTCCCACGAGGAGGTGCCGTCATGACGGTCATGGAGCAGCGAGGGGCCTACCGGCCTTCGCCGCCGCCCGCCTGGCAGCCCCGTATGGACCCCGCGCCGCTGCTGCCCGAGGCCGAGCCGTACCGCGTCCTCGGCACGGAGGCCGCCGCCAAGGCCGACCCGGATCTGCTGCGCCGGCTCTACGCCCAGCTGATCCGAGGCCGCCGCTACAACACGCAGGCGACCGCCCTCACCAAGCAGGGCCGCCTCGCCGTCTACCCCTCCAGCACCGGCCAGGAGGCCTGTGAGGTGGCCGCCGCGCTCGCCCTTGAGGAGCGCGACTGGCTCTTCCCGAGCTACCGGGACACGCTCGCCGCCGTCGCCCGCGGCGTCGACCCCGTCGAGGCGCTCACCCTGCTGCGCGGCGACTGGCACACCGGCTACGACCCGTACGCGCACCGCGTGGCCCCCTTGTGCACCCCCCTCGCCACCCAGCTCCCGCACGCCGTCGGGCTCGCCCACGCCGCCCGTCTCAAGGGCGACGACGTGGTCGCGCTCGCGATGGTCGGCGACGGCGGCACCAGCGAGGGCGACTTCCACGAGGCCCTGAACTTCGCCGCCGTCTGGCAGGCGCCGGTCGTCTTCCTCGTCCAGAACAACGGCTTCGCCATCTCCGTCCCGCTCGCCAAGCAGACCGCCGCCCCGTCCCTGGCCCACAAGGCCGTCGGATACGGCATGCCGGGCCGCCTGGTCGACGGCAACGACGCCGCCGCCGTGCACGAGGTGCTCAGCGACGCCGTACGGCACGCGCGCGCGGGTGGCGGCCCCACCCTCATCGAGGCGGTGACGTACCGCATCGACGCCCACACCAACGCCGACGACGCCACCCGCTACCGCGGCGACGCCGAGGTCGAGGCCTGGCGCGCGCACGACCCGATCCGGCTGCTGGAGCAGGAGCTGACGACGCGCGGGCTGCTCGACGACGCCGGCATCGAGGCCGCCCGGCAGGACGCCGAGGAGATGGCAGCGGACCTGCGCGCACGCATGAACAAGGACCCCGAGCTCAACCCCATGGACCTCTTCGACCACGTCTACGCCGAGAGCACCGCGCAGCTGCGCGAGCAGCGCGACCTGCTGCGCGCCGAGCTGGAGGCGGAACAGGACGACCAGGAAGGCGACCTTCGATGACCACCGTCGCCGTCAAGC
This sequence comes from Streptomyces sp. NPDC054794, assembly GCF_053611585.1. Classification (NCBI taxonomy): domain Bacteria; kingdom Bacillati; phylum Actinomycetota; class Actinomycetes; order Kitasatosporales; family Streptomycetaceae; genus Streptomyces; species Streptomyces sp. NPDC054794. Next base: position 199,280 of record NZ_JBSHAQ010000009.1, read on the forward strand.
CCGCCACCATGGCGCAGGCGCTGACCCGCGCGCTGCGCGACGCGATGGCCGCCGACCCCGCCGTGCACGTGATGGGCGAGGACGTCGGCACCCTCGGCGGCGTCTTCCGGGTCACCGACGGACTCGCCAAGGAGTTCGGCGAGGACCGCTGCATGGACACCCCGCTCGCCGAGGCCGGCATCCTCGGCACCGCCGTCGGTATGGCGATGTACGGACTGCGCCCGGTCGTGGAGATGCAGTTCGACGCCTTCGCCTACCCGGCGTTCGAGCAGCTCATCAGCCACGTCGCGCGGATGCGCAACCGCACGCGGGGCAGGATGCCCCTGCCGATCACCATCCGGGTCCCCTACGGCGGCGGCATCGGCGGCGTCGAGCACCACAGCGACTCGTCCGAGGCGTACTACATGGCGACCCCCGGGCTCCATGTCGTCACGCCCGCCACCGTCGCCGACGCCTACGGCCTGCTGCGCGCCGCCATCGCCTCCGACGACCCGGTCGTCTTCCTGGAGCCCAAGCGGCTGTACTGGTCGAAGGACTCCTGGAACCCCGAGGAGCCGACGACGGTCGAGCCGATCGGCCGCGCGGTGGTGCGCCGCCAGGGCCGCGGCGCCACGCTCATCACGTACGGACCGTCCGTGCCGGTCTGCATGGAGGCCGCCGAGGCGGCCCAGGCGGAGGGCTGGGACCTCGAAGTCGTCGACCTGCGCTCGCTGGTGCCGTTCGACGACGAGACGGTCTGCGCGTCGGTGCGCCGCACCGGGCGCGCGGTCGTCGTGCACGAGGCGAGCGCGTTCGGCGGACCGGGCGGCGAGATCGCGGCCCGGATCACGGAGCGCTGCTTCCACCACCTGGAGGCGCCGGTGCTGCGCGTGGCCGGCTTCGACCTCCCCTATCCGCCGCCGATGCTGGAGAAGCACCACCTGCCCGGCGTCGACCGGATCCTGGACGCCGTGGCGCGGCTGCAGTGGGAGGCCGAGAGCTGATGGCACAGGTGCTGGAGTTCAAGCTCCCCGACCTCGGGGAGGGTCTCACCGAGGCGGAGATCGTCCGCTGGCTGGTGCAGGTCGGCGATGTCGTCGCCATCGACCAGCCGGTCGTCGAGGTCGAGACGGCCAAGGCGATGGTCGAGGTCCCCTGCCCGTACGGCGGGGTGGTCACCGCCCGCTTCGGCGAGGAGGGCACGGAACTGCCCGTGGGCGCGCCGCTGTTGACGGTGGCGGTGGGCCCGGCCACTTCGGACGGGCCGACCGAGGGCTCGGGGAACGTGCTGGTCGGCTACGGCACGGGAGCGCCCCCGGCGCGACGGCGCAGGGTACGCCCGACGCCCACCGGGTCGTCGGCGCCCACCGGACCGACGGCGCCCGCCGGTTCCTCCGCGGCCACCGGACCGGCGAACGGCTCCGGCGCGAACGGATCCGCGGTCGCCGGCCGGGCCCCGGTCACCGCGGCGTTCGACACGGCGTCCGGCAGCGCGGTTCCGGCCGCCGCACAGGCCCTCGCGCGTGGGACAGCACGGCCCGCGGAGGGTCCCGTCCCCGTGATCTCGCCCCTCGTGCGCAGGCTCGCCCGGGACAACGGCCTGGACCTGCGGCAGCTGGCGGGATCGGGGCCGGACGGGCTGATCCTGCGGGCGGACGTCGAGCACGCTCTGCGGGCCGGCACGGCACTCGCCGCCACGGCGGGCGCCCCGGGTCCGCTCACCGCCCCGGCCGCGCCCGCGGCTGCCGCCGTGCGCTCCTCGGCCGTCGCCGCCGGGGGCACCCGCGTCCCCCTCAAGGGTGTTCGCGGGGCGGTGGCCGACAAGCTCTCCCGCAGCCGTCGTGAGATCCCGGACGCCACCTGTTGGGTGGACGCCGACGCGACGGAGCTGATGCGGGCGCGGGCGGCGATGAACGCGTCGGGGGGTCCGAAGATCTCCCTGCTCGCGCTGCTCGCCCGGATCTGCACCGCCGCCCTGGCCCGGTTCCCGGAGCTCAACTCCACCGTGGACATGGAGGCCAGGGAGATCGTCCGGCTGGACCACGTGCACCTCGGGTTCGCCGCGCAGACGGACCGCGGGCTCGTCGTGCCGGTCGTACGGGACGCGCACGCCCGGGACGCCGAGGGGCTGACCGCGGAGTTCGCGCGGCTGACCGAGGCCGCGCGGACCGGAACGCTGACCCCCGGGGAGCTGACCGGCGGGACCTTCACGCTGAACAACTACGGAGTGTTCGGCGTCGACGGCTCCACGCCGATCATCAACCACCCCGAGGCGGCCATGCTCGGCGTCGGCCGTATCGTCCCCAAGCCGTGGGTGCACGAGGGCGAGCTGGCGGTGCGGCAGGTCGTCCAGCTCTCGCTCACCTTCGACCACCGGGTGTGCGACGGCGGCACGGCGGGCGGCTTCCTGCGGTACGTGGCGGACTGCGTGGAACAGCCGGCGGTGCTGCTGCGGACGCTGTGACCGGTTCCCTGTGATCAGGGGCGGCACGCATACTCGGAGGGTGACCGCCTCCGAGCCCGCCGCCCCCGCTCCCGAGGTGCCGGACGACGCGTCGTCGTCCGGCACGGCCTACGACGCCGTCGTGCTCGCCGGTGGCGCCGCGCGGCGCCTCGGCGGGGCCGACAAGCCCGGCGTGCGGGTCGGCGGCCGCGCGCTGCTCGACCGGGTGCTCGCGGCCTGCGCCGGGGCGCGCACGACCGTCGTCGTGGCCGACCCCCGGCCGACCGCCCGGCCGGTGCGCTGGGCGCGCGAGGAGCCGCCCGGCGCCGGCCCGGTCGCCGCGCTGGACGCCGGCCTGCGGCACACCACCGCGGAGTACGCCGTCGTCCTCTCCGCCGACCTGCCCTTCCTCGAAGAGGGCACGGTCCGGCGGCTGTTGACCGCGCTGCGCGCCGGTGGCGCCGAAGGCGCGCTGCTCACCGACGCGGACGGCCGCGACCAGCCGCTCGTCGCCGCGTACCGCACCGCCGCCCTGCGCCGCGAGCTGGCGGCACTCGCCAACGCCCGGTCCGACGATGCCGGTTCGACGGACGGTCGGGCCGACCGCGGCGGTCTGATCGGGCTGCCCCTGCGCCGGCTGACGGGCGCGCTCGACCTCACCCGCGTCCCGGACCCGCTCGCGTCCTTCGACTGCGACACCTGGGACGACATCGCAACCGCCAGGGCACGCATCAGGGAGCATGGGCACGTGTTGGATGAATGGATCTCCGCAGTCAAGGACGAGCTGGGCATCGACCTGGACGTCGACACCGGCGTCCTGCTCGACCTCGCCCGCGACGCCGCGCACGGCGTGGCCCGGCCCGCCGCCCCGCTGACCACCTTCCTCGTGGGCTACGCGGCCGCACTGGGCAAGGGGGGCCCCGAGGCGGTCGCCGAGGCCGCCGCCAAGGCCACCGCGCTGGCCCTGCGCTGGGAGGAGGAGAACGCCGCCCCCCAGCCGTCCTCCGGGACCGCCGCCGGGCCCGCCCCCACGGCACCCGCCCAGCCCGACCCCGGTCCGGACGCGGGATGACCGCCCCCGGCACCCGGACCGGCGAGCCCAGCGAGGACACCGACGACCTCGACGTCGAGGAGGCGCTCGCCCTCGTGAGGAACCCCAAGGCGGACCACGGCCACGGCGACCGGACACCCGCGTCCCCGTCCGCGCCCGCCCCGCACGGCCAGGGCGCGTCCGACGACCGTCACCACCGGGCCACCGCCTGGCCCCGGGCCCGCGAGATCGCCGCACGCGCCGCCCGTTCCGGCACCCGCCGCGCCCCCGTCTCCGTACCGCTCGGCGACGCCCTGGGCCTCGTCCTGGCCGCTTCTCTCGACGCACTCACCGATCTCCCCTCCTTCGACACGTCCGCGATGGACGGCTGGGCGGTCGCCGGGCCCGGCCCCTGGGCCGTACGGGACGAAGGCGTGCTGGCCGGGCACGCGCGGCCCGAGAGGCTGACCGACGGCGAGGCGGTACGGATCGCGACCGGCGCCCGCATCCCGGCCGACACGACCGCCGTGCTGCGCAGCGAACACGGCCGCACCGACGGCAAGGGCCGGCTGCACTCCTCGCGTGAACTCGGACACGGCCAGGACATCCGCCCGCGCGGCCAGGAGTGCCGCACCGGCGACCAGTTGCTGCCCGTCGGCACCCTGATCACGCCGGCCGTACTGGGCCTCGCCGCAGCCGCCGGATACGACACCGTGACCGTCGTCCCCCGCCCCCGCGTCGAAGTCCTCGTCCTCGGTGACGAGTTGCTGACCGAGGGGCTGCCGCGCGAGGGGCTGATCCGCGACGCTCTCGGCCCGATGCTGCCCTCCTGGCTGCGCGCGCTCGGCGCCGAGGTCACCGCCGTACGTCGGCTCGGCGACGACGCCAAGGCCCTGCGCAAGGCGCTCACCTCGTCCAACGCCGACCTCCTCGTGACGACCGGCGGCACCGCCTCCGGGCCCGTCGACCACGTCCACCCCACGCTGGCACGCATCGGCGCCGAACTCCTCGTCGACGGCGTCAAGGTGCGCCCCGGCCACCCCATGCTGCTGGCGCGCATCCGGGAGAACCAGCACCTCGTGGGGCTGCCCGGAAACCCACTCGCGGCCGTCTCCGGCCTGCTCACGCTCGCCGAACCCCTGCTGCGGACCCTCGCCGCGCACCCGGCGCCCGAGCCGTACGCGCTGCCCCTGCGGGAGACGGTGCACGGGCATCCGTACGACACCCGGCTCATCCCCGTGATGCTGCGCGGTGACGGTGCCCGACCGCTGCACTACAACGGCCCGGCGATGCTGCGCGGCATCGCCGCCGCCGACGCGCTCGCGGTCGTACCACCGGGCGGTGCCCGGCAGGGGCAGGAGGTGGAGCTGCTGGACCTGCCGTGGGCGGCCGCCGGAATCGGGGTGTGTTTCACGTGAAACAACCGGGCCACGACGCCATCGCCCGCCCGGCGGACGAGCCGCTGGTCACCCATCGGGTGAAACTCCCGAAGAAGGTGGTCGAGCGCCCGATCCGCCAGGTCGCCAAACGGCTGTCGCTGGCCCTGCTGGTGCTGGTCGGCACCGCGCTCATCGTCTACGCCGACCACGACGGCTACCACGACAACTCCGACGGCCCCGTGGACTTCCTCGACGCGCTCTACTACGCGACGGTCACCCTCTCCACCACGGGATACGGCGACATCACCCCGGTGAGCGACGGCGCTCGGCTCACCAACATCTTCGTCATCACGCCCCTGCGCGTGTTGTTCCTGATCATCCTGGTCGGCACCACGCTGGAAGTCCTCACCGAACGCACCCGGGAGGAATGGCGACTGAACCGCTGGAGGTCCACCGTGCGCGACCACACCGTCGTCATCGGCTTCGGCACGAAGGGGCGGTCCGCGATCGAGACCGTGTGCGGGGCGGGGCTGAGGAAGGACCAGGTCGTCGTGGTCGACCCCAGCACGAAGGTGATCGACGCGGCGACGGCGGACGGCTTCACGGGCGTGATCGGTGACGGGACACGCAGCGAGGTGCTGAAGCGGGCCGAGGTGGAGAAGGCGCGGCAGATCGTCGTCGCTCCGCAGCGCGACGACACCGCCGTCCTGGTTACGCTCACCGCCCGGCAGCTCAACCGGCGGGCGAAGATCGTGGCCGCGGTGCGCGAGGAGGAGAACGCGCCGCTGCTCAAGCAGTCCGGCGCGGACGCCGTCATCACCAGCGCCAGCGCGGCCGGCCGGCTGCTCGGCCTGTCGGTGCTCAGCCCGGCAGCCGGCATGGTCATGGAGGACCTCATCCAGCAGGGCAGCGGCCTCGACCTCATGGAGCGCCCTGTCGTCAAGGCCGAGGTGGGCAAGGGGCCGCGCGAGACCGACGACCTGGTGGTGAGCGTCGTGCGCGGGCACCGGGTGCTCGGTTACGACGATCCGTCCATCGGCGCCCTCCAAGTGACGGACCGTCTGATCACGATCGTGCGGGCGACGCCGGGCGCGAGGGTCACCTCGGACATGCGGCCGCTGCCGCGGGACTGAACCGGCCCGAGGAGGCCGACCCGGCCGAGCGGGACGCACCAGGACCCGGCGGGGCGAGCGGGACCAGCGGGGTGGTGAGGGGCAGGGCGGGGCTCGGCGGAGGCCGGGTCGGTGGGGAGTAGCGTCGGCTCCATGCATGCGATCACGATTCCCGAACCTGGTGGGCCCGAGGCGCTGGTGTGGGACGAGGTCCCCGATCCGGTGCCCGGCGAGGGCGAGGTGCTGGTCGAGGTGGTGGCCAGTGCCGTCAACCGGGCCGACGTCCTGCAGCGGCAGGGTTTCTACGACCCGCCGCCCGGCGCGTCCCCGTACCCCGGACTGGAGTGCTCCGGCCGGATCGCCGAGCTCGGCCCGGGGGTCTCCGGCTGGGCCGTCGGCGACGAGGTGTGCGCGCTGCTCTCGGGCGGCGGCTACGCCGAGAAGGTCGTCGTCCCGGCGGGGCAGCTGCTGCCGGTCCCCGAGGGCGTGAACCTCACGCAGGCCGCCGCGCTGCCCGAGGTGGTCTGCACGGTGTGGTCGAACGTCTTCATGATCTCCCACCTGCGGCCCGGGGAGACCTTCCTGGTGCACGGCGGCTCCAGCGGCATCGGCACGATGGCGATCCAGCTGGCCAAGGCGGTCGGCGCGAAGGTCGCGGTCACGGCCGGTTCGAAGGAGAAGCTCGACCGCTGTGCCGAGCTGGGCGCCGACATCCTGGTCAACTACAAGGAGCAGGACTTCGTCGCCGAGGTGCGGGAGGCCACCGGCGGAGCGGGTGCCGACGTCATCCTCGACAACATGGGCGCCAAGTATCTGGACCGCAACGTCCAGAGCCTCGCCGTCAACGGCCGACTCGCGATCATCGGTATGCAGGGCGGTGTCAAGGGCGAGCTGAACATCGCCGCGCTCCTCAACAAGCGGGCCGCCATCAGCGCGACCTCGCTGCGCGCCCGTCCGGCGACCGAGAAGGCGGCCATCGTCGCGGCCGTGCACGAGCACGTGTGGCCGCTCCTCGCCGCCGGTCACGTCCGCCCGGTCGTCGACCGTGAACTGCCCATGCCGCAGGCGGCGGAGGCCCACCGCGTCCTGGAGGAGAGCGGCCACATCGGCAAGGTGCTGCTGGTGGCGCCGTAGCGCGGTCGGCGGTGTCCTACCCCCTGCGCACCCGCAGTGCCACGAACGCCAGGCCCAGGCCGAGGCCGATCAGGACCAGGCCGCTGCCCAGGGGGAGGATCCGCAGGACGGGCTCGGAGGCGTCCTCACCGGCGTGGGTGACCGTGTCGTGCGCCTGGCGCGGCGGGACGGCCGAGGGCACCAGTCCGGCCTCCCGGGGCGTGTCGGAGGCGGCCGGGGCGGACGGGGCGTCCGACGTCCCGGGGGCGGTCTCGTCGCCCTCCCCGGGATCGGCTGCCTCCTGGGAGGCGCCGCCGTCCTGGTCGGCCGAGGTGTCGTCCTGGTCGCCCTCGATCTCCTCCGCGGGCCCGTCCGGCCGCCCCGGCCGCACCTTCCCCTCACCGGCCAGGCTCCCGGCCCGCGAGGGCTCGGCGGAGGCGGAGGCGGAGGCGGAGGCGGCGCGGGACGAAGGGGAGCGGGAGCCGGACGGGGAGCCCGCGGGCACTCTCGAAGAAGAGCCCGAAGAAGAGCCCGAAGAAGAGCCCGAAGGAGAGCCCGAAGGAGAACCCGCGGGGGAGCCCGAGGGGGTCGACTCGGCGGCGTACGACGCGGTGGCACCGTACGGCAGGACGACCGCCGCGAGGACGAGCAGCAGCCGTGCAACGCGGAACGTGCAGCGCAGCCAGGGAGTCACGTCGCCGACTCCTTCCGGGAGCCCAGTCGCCAAGACCGACGCAGACAAGCCTCACATTCGACCACCGAACCGGCATTCTGGATTCCGCCGTCAGGTCTAAACGGTGGATCACCCCCCATGGGGGGCACCACGGTGGTGAGGTGTACGGGTGCGAGAGAATGGCGGCATGGAGATGCCGAGGAACGAAAGGTCGCCGGAGAACCCTCAGATCCTGGTCCTGGGCCAGGACGGCATGGCGCTCGGTGGCACAGGAGACGAGGACTCCCGCGAGACCCCGGTGACGGATCAGGTGGAGCAGCCCGCCAAGGTCATGCGGATCGGCAGCATGATCAAGCAGCTTCTGGAGGAAGTGCGCGCGGCTCCCCTGGACGAGGCCAGCCGGGTCCGGCTCAAGGAGATCCACGCGAGCTCGGTGAAGGAGCTGGAGGACGGCCTGGCACCGGAGCTCGTCGAGGAGCTGGAGCGGCTCTCCCTGCCCTTCACGGACGACGTGACCCCGAGCGACGCGGAACTGCGCATCGCACAGGCCCAGTTGGTGGGCTGGCTGGAGGGTCTCTTCCACGGGATCCAGACCACGCTGTTCGCCCAGCAGATGGCCGCGCGGGCCCAGCTGGAGCAGATGCGCCGGGCGCTTCCGCCGGGCGTGGGCGACGGCCAGGACGACCAGCGCACCGGCGGCCGCACGGGCGGACCGTACCTGTAGACCCCCATCCACCACAAAGGGCCCGGCACAGCCTGCCGGGCCCTTTCCTACGCGCGCGGTCCCCCGTGCGGGAGTCCGGGGGTCAGCCGGTCGCTGGGTTGCCCGTCGAGACGTTGAGCTGGATCTCGACGTTCTTCGGGTCGACGTCCGAGTCGGCGGCCGGGAACTGGGTGATCACCGTGCCGTCGCCGTACGTGTTCTCGTCGACCGGCACCGTCTTGACCCGCCAGCCCGCGGCCTGCGCACAGGCCTTGACCGACTTGATGTACTTGAACCGGAAGTCCGGGAGCCGGACCTTGTTCGGGTCGTCGTAGGACTCGGTCGGCTCGGTGCACTCGGTGGTTTCGAGCGTCTTCGAGGTGTCCGGACCGCGGTAGCCCGCCGCGTGCGACGACGGGGCCGAGGCGCTCGCGCTGCTGTCGCCGCCCTTGGGGTCGTCGCCGCCGCCGGTCTTCAGTGACAGCGCGACGATCAGGCCGGCGACCGCGACGAGGGACACCACGACGGAGCCGATGATCACCGACTTGTTGCTCTTGCGGCCGCCCCCGCCGGAGCCCTGGACCGTGGTCTGGGGCGTGATGCTGTACGGCGGCGGGGTCGATGGCGCCTGCTGGCCGTACGCGGCGGGCGGCGTCGGGTAGCCACCCTGCTGCGGGTAGCCGTAGGCCGGGGACTGCGGCGTGGGCGCCGGGGTGCCGTACGGGTTCTGGACCGGGGCCGGCTGGTACGGCGTCTGGACGGGCCCGGTGGGCGCCGGGGTCGCCTGGTCGACCGGCGGGAACACCGCGGAGCCGACGCCGGCGCCGCTCGGCGTGGGCGCGCCCGGCACGATGCTCGGCGGGGCCGCCTGGAAGGAGGCGGCGACGCGCAGGCACTCGTCGCGCATCGACTCGGCGGTCGGGAAGCGCTCGTTCGGGTTCTTCTTCAGCGCGCGGGCGACCAGCGCGTCCACGGCCGGGGGCAGCGAACGGTTGACCGAGGACGGGGCGACCGGCTCCTCCTGCACATGCGCGTATGCGATGGCCAGCGGGGAGTCCGCGTCGAACGGCAGCCGTCCGGTGACCAGCTGGAACAGCATGATGCCGACCGAGTAGAGGTCGGAGCGGGCGTCCACGCCCCGGCCGAGCGCCTGCTCCGGGGAGAGGTACTGCGGGGTGCCGACGACCATGCCCGTCTGCGTCATCGACGTGACGCCGGACTGCATGGCGCGGGCGATGCCGAAGTCCATGACCTTGACGACGCCGCGCTTGGTCATCATGACGTTGCCCGGCTTGATGTCGCGGTGGACCAGCCCCATCTCGTGGCTGATCTCCAGCGCGGCCAGCACGTCCGCGGTGACCTTCAGGGCCTTGTCGGCGGGCATCGCGCCCTGCTCCCGGATGTCCGCGTCGAGGACGGAGCCCAGCGGGCGGCCCTCGATGTACTCCATGACGATGTACGGAGTGGTCATCCCGTCGAGGTCGTCCTCGCCGGTGTCGAAGACCGAGACGATGTTGGTGTGCGTGAGCTTCGCCACGGCCTGGGCCTCGCGGCGGAACCGCTCGCGGAAGGCCTGCTCGCGACCGAGCTCGGTGTGCAGTGTCTTGATCGCGACCTGGCGGTCGAGCACGGCGTCGTACGCCAGGTGCACCGAGGCCATGCCGCCCTCGCCGAGCAAGTCGCGCAGCTGGTAGCGGCCGCCGGCCAGCGCCCGACCCGCGTACCGGCCCTGTGCGCCGTCCACGCTCATGTTTCCGCGTCCCCCACTAGGCCGTCAGGCGCCCTCGTTGATCGAATGAGCCATTCCCGGCCAAGTCTGCCCCAGGGCACTGACACGTCAAGCTCGGTGCCCGTTCCGTGACCGTACGCGAAAGAAGCGTCGCGGAAGCGTTACAGCGGCCGTACGCCCAGTACACAGAATTTGCACGACAGCGCGTGCTGGGGGTTTCATGACCGGTCCGGTCGGGCCGGTCCCCGTACCCAACTCGGACCGGGGGCTTGCGCGGAGGCTGTAGCGTGGCCGAGGGAGACCGTAACAACACCGCGCGCACCGCGGGCAGAAACGACGGCGAGGACTGATGGCACAGACGCAGCGCGCCCAGGGCCCGTCCGACCCCGAGGCGTCCGGCGGAGGCATGTCAGACGCGCCGGAGATGTGGGGCAACGGAGGGCTGGTCGGCGACGGCCGGTACCGGCTGACCCACCGGCTCGGCCGGGGCGGCATGGCCGAGGTGTTCGCCGCCGAGGACGTACGGCTGGGCCGGACCGTCGCGGTGAAGCTGCTGCGCGCCGATCTCGCCGAGGACCCGACCTCCAAGGCCCGCTTCACGCGCGAGGCCCAGTCGGTGGCCGGCCTCAACCACCACGCGATCGTCGCCGTGTACGACTCCGGCGAGGACTACGTGGGCGGCCAGTCCGTCCCGTACATCGTGATGGAGCTGGTCGAAGGCCGCACCATCCGTGATCTGCTGCTCAACGCCGAGGCGCCCGGGCCCGAGCAGGCCCTGATCATCGTCTCCGGTGTGCTGGAGGCCCTGGCCTACTCGCACCAGCACGGCATCGTGCACCGCGACATCAAGCCCGCCAACGTCATCATCACCAACAACGGCGCCGTCAAGGTGATGGACTTCGGCATCGCCCGCGCCCTGCACGGCGCGTCCACCACGATGACGCAGACCGGCATGGTCATGGGCACGCCCCAGTACCTGTCGCCGGAGCAGGCGCTCGGCAAGGCCGTCGACCACCGTTCCGACCTGTACGCGGTGGGCTGCCTCGTGTACGAACTGCTCGCGCTGCGGCCCCCGTTCACCGGTGAGACCCCGCTGTCGGTGGTCTACCAGCACGTCCAGGACATCCCCACGCCGCCGTCCGAGGTCTCCGACGCCGTTCCGCCGGAGCTCGACGGCCTGGTCATGCGCTCGCTCGCCAAGGAGCCGGACGACCGCTTCCAGACGGCCGAGGAGATGCGCGGCCTGGTCCAGTACGGCCTGCAGATGCTGTACGACCAGGGCGGCCACACCGGCACCTGGAACACCGGCCCGGTGACGCTGCACGAGGGCCGGCACACCCCGGCGGGCGGCTTCGCCGGCACCACGGCGATGCAGCACCCCGGCGACTTCGGCTCCGGCACCACCCAGATCCCGCAGCCGATCCTGCCTGGCGGGTACGGAAACCGCGACGACGGCGGTTTCGAGGGGCACGGCAACAGGGGCAGCGGCCGCGGCAAGCTGTGGATCCTCGCCGTCCTCGCGGTCATCGCGATCACGGTGGGCGTGGCGTGGGCGGTGAAGCACACGGGCAACGGCGGCGGCACGGGCACCACGCACTCGCCCACGAGCACGCACAGCACGAAGGACGAGAAGGCCAGCGAGAGCCCGTCCGACGAGCCGACGGACCAGCCCACGGACACGGCCACGGACGACAGCACCGACACGGGCGACAACTCCAGCTACGAGCCGTCGTACACCCCCTCGTACACGCCGTCCCAGACGGCCACCAGCGACCCGACCGACGAGCCGTCGGACCCGACGACCTCCCAGCAGCAGCCGACGGATCCGGGGACCGCGACGCAGTCGCAGCCCTCGGACCCGCAGACGGACCCGACGGGAGACCCGGGACAGGGTTCGCTGGACCCGGGTAATCCTTGAAGGACGCCGTCTGAGCCGTCGCCCCTGGCCGGCTGAGACGTCACGAGAGTTCATCGGGACCTTCGCGTTCTGCGGGTTCATTCCACGAACGCGTCGCACACCGCGTCGTACTCGCGCGTCCACCACACGGCGAGCGCCGAGGCGGCCGGGAACTGGGGGTCCGCGCGGGTGTCGCCGCGCTCGTAGTGCCAGCGCAGCATCCAGAAGTCGTTCAGGCGCTCCCACCACACGCGGTGCACTGCCGCCGCGAGCTCGGAGGGAGTGGCCCTGGCCGCGCGCCGGTACGCGCGCGCGTAGGCCCGCACCTTCGACAGGTCGAGGGCGCCCGCGGGCCGTACGAAGAAGATCGCGGCGGCGCGGACGGCCTCCTCGGCGCGGGGCTGCACACCGAGCCGGTCCCAGTCGACGATCGCGGCGGGCGCGTCCCCCTTGTACAGCAGGTTGAAGGGGTGGAAGTCGCCATGCACCCAGCCCACCGAGGCGCCGCGCGGAGGGCGCCGGTCCGCGTGCTGTTCGAGGAGCGCGCGGCGTTCGAGCAGCCGGTGCCGGGCCAGGGCGTCGAAGGCGTCGGACGGGCGGTGGCGGCGGACGTGGGCGAGCAGGTCGTCGATGAGGGCGAAGGTGTCGGCGGGGTCGGCGCTCCGCACGGGGTGGGGGCTCGTGGCGGGGCGCGTGCGCCCCTTGGGGGGCATCACGCGCTCCAGACAGGCGTGTACGGCGCCCAGGAGCGCCCCCAGGCGCGCGCACTGCACCGGAGTCAGCTGGCCGCCGTGGCGGTGCCTGCCGTCGATCCAGGGGTGCAGGGCGTAGGCGTGGCCGCCGACGACGGCGACGGTGCGGCCGTCACGGTCCGCGAGCGGCGGGGCGACCGGGACGCCGAGGGCGGCCAGGCGCTGGGTGGCGGCGTGCCGGCGCTCGATTGCCACCGGGTCGGCGGTGTCCGGGTCGAAGTGGTGCTTGAGGAAGTAGCGGCCGCGGGTCGTGCACAGGCGGTAGCCGCGGTTCAGCAGGCCCTGTTCGACGGGGTCGCAGGTGACCGCGGAACCGGCGGCGTACAGGCGGAGCAGATCGCCCAGAGGGGGCGCGTGAGACACAGGGGGTGGTACACATGAGCGCGGCACGCGCCAGATGGTAGGGCACCAGCCAGGGCCGTGAGCTGGGGGTTGTCACAGGCAGTCGCATTCGTTCACAGTACGTGCCCGAAGTGACGCCGGGGTCTCACGGCGGGCCCCGCCGATCAGGGACATGACGAGACGGGGCCGCGTGGCCGGAATGTGCGCTGATTTCGGCCTTCGCGCGTGCGAGCAGTGTCACAGGTTGACTCTTCCCGTGTCCGGGGTGCCCGGGATAACGTGCCCTAGCTCCGGCCTCCTGCAAGGCTGTGACCAGCGACCTTCCAGTCCCTGTCGATTTACTTGGAAATCCAAGCAAAAACGCAGGTCAGGAGGGGTTTCACAGAAATGTGGAGCACTGGGTAACGTGACCTGGTGCAGGGCGCTCGCCGGGGCACCTGTCACGCCTGTTCCCGGCCGAGCGGCACCCACCCCGTGCACGGGTTTCGGAACAGGTGAGCCGCACTGGCCTACCCGGCAACCCCGGGGGCCGGACCGACGGAGGAGCACACGTGACCGTGGACAGCAGTGCCGCGAGCAAGCCGCGTCGCAGCGCCGCAGGCAAGGCCGGCACCACCGGCACCAAGCGCACCACCCGCGCCGCTGCGAAGAAGAGCACCGATCCGGAGCTCGTGCAGCTGCTGACGCCTGAGGGCAAGCGGGTCAAGAACGCCGAGTACGACGGGTACGTCGCCGGCATCACCCCGGACGAGCTGCGCGGCCTGTACCGCGACATGGTGCTCACCCGCCGCTTCGACGCCGAGGCCACCTCGCTGCAGCGCCAGGGCGAGCTGGGCCTGTGGGCCTCGCTCCTGGGCCAGGAGGCCGCCCAGATCGGCTCCGGCCGGGCCACCCGCGAGGACGACTACGTCTTTCCGACCTACCGCGAGCACGGCGTCGCCTGGTGCCGCGGTGTCGACCCGACCAACCTGCTCGGCATGTTCCGGGGTGTGAACAACGGCGGCTGGGACCCGAACAGCAACAACTTCCATCTCTACACGATCGTCATCGGCTCCCAGGCGCTGCACGCCACGGGCTACGCGATGGGCATCACCAAGGACGGCGCCGACTCCGCGGTCATCGCCTACTTCGGTGACGGCGCCTCCAGCCAGGGCGACGTGTCCGAGGCGTTCAACTTCTCCGCGGTCTACAACGCCCCCGTCGTGTTCTTCTGCCAGAACAACCAGTGGGCCATCTCCGAGCCGACCGAGAAGCAGACCCGGGTGCCGCTGTACCAGCGCGCCCAGGGCTTCGGCTTCCCCGGGGTGCGCGTCGACGGCAACGACGTCCTCGCCTGCCTCGCGGTCACCAAGTGGGCGCTGGAGCGCGCCCGCGCCGGTGAGGGCCCGACGCTGATCGAGGCGTACACGTACCGCATGGGCGCCCACACCACCTCCGACGACCCGACCCGTTACCGCCACGACGACGAACGGGCCGCCTGGGAGGCGAAGGACCCGATCCTGCGCCTTCGCCGGTTCCTGGAGTCCGCAAACCACGCGGACGAGGGATTCTTCGCGGAACTCGAAGCGGAGAGCGAGGCGTTGGGCAAGCGGGTGCGCGAAGTGGTCCGTGCCATGCCGGACCCGGACGACTTCGCCATCTTCGAGAACGCGTACGCGGACGGGCACTCGCTCGTCGACGAGGAGCGAGCCCAGTTCGCCGCCTACCAGGCGTCGTTCGCGGACGCAGAAGGGGACAAGTGACATGGCCGAGAAGATGGCGCTCGCCAAGGCGATCAACGAATCCCTGCGCACGGCGCTGGAGTCCGACCCCAAGGTCCTCGTCATGGGTGAGGACGTCGGCAAGCTCGGCGGTGTCTTCCGGGTGACGGACGGCCTGCAGAAGGACTTCGGCGAGAGCCGGGTCATCGACACCCCCCTCGCCGAGTCCGGCATCGTCGGCACCGCGATCGGCCTGGCCCTGCGCGGCTACCGCCCGGTGGTGGAGATCCAGTTCGACGGCTTCGTCTTCCCGGCGTACGACCAGATCGTCACGCAGCTCGCGAAGATGCACGCCCGCTCCCTGGGCAAGGTCAAGCTGCCCGTCGTCATCCGTATCCCCTACGGCGGCGGCATCGGCGCGGTCGAGCACCACTCCGAGTCCCCCGAGGCCCTGTTCGCGCACGTGGCCGGCCTCAAGGTCGTCAGCCCCTCGAACGCGTCGGACGCGTACTGGATGATGCAGCAGGCCATCCAGAGCGACGACCCGGTGATCTACTTCGAGCCCAAGCGGCGCTACTGGGACAAGGCCGAGGTCAACACCGAGGCGATCCCCGGTCCGCTGCACAAGGCCCGCGTGGTGCGTGAGGGAACCGACCTGACCCTCGTCGCGTACGGCCCGATGGTGAAGCTCTGCCAGGAGGTCGCCGCCGCGGCCGCCGAGGAGGGCAAGTCGCTGGAGATCCTGGACCTGCGTTCGGTCTCCCCGCTCGACTTCGACGCGATCCAGACCTCGGTGGAGAAGACCCGCCGGCTGGTCGTGGTCCACGAGGCACCGGTGTTCTTCGGTTCGGGCGCGGAGATCGCCGCCCGCATCACGGAGCGCTGCTTCTACCACCTGGAGGCCCCGGTGCTCCGCGTGGGCGGTTACCACGCCCCGTACCCGCCGGCGCGTCTGGAGGAGGAGTACCTGCCGGACCTGGACCGGGTGCTCGACGCCGTCGACCGTGCCCTGGCGTACTGAGGAGAGGGTCGTGACGACGATGACGGAAGCGTCCGTACGCGAGTTCAAGATGCCCGACGTGGGCGAGGGACTCACCGAGGCCGAGATCCTCAAGTGGTACGTCCAGCCGGGCGACACGGTGACCGACGGTCAGGTGGTGTGCGAGGTCGAGACCGCGAAGGCGGCCGTCGAACTCCCCATCCCGTACGACGGCGTGGTCCGCGAACTGCGATTCCCCGAGGGCACCACGGTCGACGTGGGCACGGCCATCATCGCGGTGGACATCGCTGGCGGGGCGCCCGCCGAGGCGCCCGTGCCTGCCCCCACCGAGGCATCCGTGCCGGCGCCCGCCGAGCAGCCGCAGGCCGAGCAGCCCGAGGCCGAGCCGAAGCCGCAGGGCCGTCAGCCGGTCCTGGTCGGCTACGGCGTCGCGGCGTCCTCGACCAAGCGCCGCCCGCGCAAGGGTCCCGAGACGGTGTCCGCTCAGGCCGCGCAGGCGATCCAGGGCGAGCTGAACGGCCATGGCCCCGGCGCCGCCGCCAAGGTGCGCCCGCTGGCCAAGCCTCCGGTGCGCAAGCTCGCGAAGGACCTCGGCGTCGACCTGGCGACGGTGATCCCGTCGGGCCCGGACGGCATCATCACCCGTGAGGACGTGCACGCGGCGGTCGCCCCGCAGGCCGCCGAGGCTCCCGCGGCCCCGTCGGCTCCCGCCCCGGTGCCGGCGGCCCCGGCCGCTGTCGCCGCGTCCGCCCCGGTGGTGACGTTCGACGGCGCTCGCGAGACCCGGATCCCGGTCAAGGGCGTCCGCAAGATGACCGCCCAGGCGATGATCGGCTCGGCGTTCACCGCGCCGCACGTCACGGAGTTCGTGACGGTGGACGTGACGCGCACGATGAAGCTGGTCGAGGAGCTGAAGCAGGACAAGGAGTTCCAGAGCCTGCGGGTCAACCCGCTGCTGCTGATCGCCAAGGCCCTGCTGGTCGCCATCAGGCGCAACCCGGACATCAACGCGTCCTGGGACGAGGCGAACCAGGAGATCGTGCTCAAGCACTACGTCAACCTGGGCATCGCCGCGGCCACCCCGCGCGGTCTGATCGTCCCGAACATCAAGGACGCGCACACCAAGACGCTCCCGCAGCTCGCGGAGGCCCTCGGTGAGCTGGTGTCGACGGCACGCGAGGGCAAGACCTCCCCGGCCGCGATGCAGGGCGGCACGGTCACCATCACCAACGTCGGCGTCTTCGGCGTCGACACCGGCACCCCGATCCTCAACCCCGGCGAGTCCGCGATCCTCGCGATCGGCGCGATCAAGCTCCAGCCGTGGGTGCACAAGGGCAAGGTGAAGCCGCGCCAGGTCACCACGCTGGCGCTGAGCTTCGACCACCGCCTGGTGGACGGCGAGCTGGGTTCCAAGGTGCTGGCGGACGTGGCGGCGATCCTGGAGCAGCCGAAGCGGCTGATCACCTGGGCCTGACCCGCACGCACAGCGAAACGCCGCCGGCGGTCACCCACGGGACACGGGTCCCGGGTGACCGCCGACGGCGTTTGCGGGCGGGTGTCAGCCCAGCCGGGCGAAGCCGTAGCTCATCAGCCTCTTCGCGTCCGACTCGCGCTGCGCGATGGAGGTGGAGGCGAGGACGGTGCCGATGACCGTCTTGCCGTTGCGGGTGGCGGCGAACACCAGGCAGTACCCGGCCTCGGGGCCGGAGCCGGTCTTCACGCCGATGGTTCCGCTGTAGCTGCTGAGCAGCCCGTTCGTGTTGGTCCACGGCGCCATGGTGCGGGTGGTGCCCGTCTTGGTGATGGTCTTCGCCGTGTACGACTTCGTCTTCACGACCGTGCGGAACGTGGAACTCTTCATCGCGCTGCTGGCGATCTTCGTCAGGTCGCGCGGCGTCGAGTAGTTGGAGCCGTTGCCGATGCCGTCGAACGAGTCGAAGTGCGTGTTCGTCAGGCCGAGGTTCTTCGCGGCCGTGTTCATCTTGCCGATGAACGACTTCACGCGCGCGGCCCGCGTCGTACCCGAACCGAACTTGTCGGCGAGCGCGTAGGCGGCGTCGCAGCCGGACGGCAGCATCAGCCCGTACAGCAGCTGGCGGACGGTGACCTTGTCACCGACGATCAGGTGCGCCTGGGAGGCGTTGTTGGCGACGACGTAGTCGCTGTAGGCCTTCTGGATCGTCACCTTGGCGTCGAGGTTGAGGTTCGACTGGGCGAGCACGACCTTCGCGGTCATGATCTTCGTCGTCGAGCCGGTGGAACGCCTGGTGTCCGCGTACTTCTTGTACAGCGTGGTGCTGTTCGCGTTGTTCATGACGTAGCCGCCCTTGGCCACGATCGAGGGCGCGGTGACGGCCTGCGCGGGCGCCGCGGTGAGGGCTCCGGTCGCGAGCACCGCGCCGGCTGTGACGGCGACAGCGGCGGCTCTGCGGACCCGAATGCCCTTGATGCCGTTTATCAAGTCAGATACCCCAATTAAATTGAATGCCCGTTATGTGCGGCCGAGTTGAGGTGGCATAGGAGCAGGGCCGCACGTGTGTGACACGTAAGTAGCACAGATGGTTGTGCCATTGCTGAGAGGAATTTCGCGGCCCCCAGCCCGGTCCGCATGACGGACGCGCCCTCCCCTTGCGTACGTGATGTATCTATGCTGTGGGCATGAGCCTGGCCGTGAAGCACCCTCCCGCCGCCGACCGCGTCTACAGCCACGTCAAGCAGGGCGTCCTGGACCGCCGCTACGAGGGCGGCACACTGCTCACCGAGGGCGAGCTGGCCGAGGCCGTCGGGGTCTCGCGCACCCCGGTGCGGGAGGCGCTGCTGCGGCTCGAGGTCGAGGGGCTGATCAAGCTCTACCCGAAGAAGGGCGCCCTGGTCCTGCCCGTCTCCGCGCAGGAGATCGCCGACGTGGTGGAGACCCGGCTGCTCGTGGAGGAGCACGCGGCGCGCAAGGCCGTACCCGCCGCTCCGCGCCTCATCGAGCGTCTGGAGGAACTGCTCGGTCGGCAGAAGGAGCAGGCCGCCGCCGGTGACCTGGCCGCGGCCGCGGTCACCGACCGGTGCTTCCACGCCGAGATCGTGCGCAGCGGCGGCAACGAGATCCTCTCCCGCCTCTACGACCAGCTGCGCGACCGCCAGCTGCGGATGGGCGTCGCGGTGATGCACTCCCACCCGGACCGGATCGCCAAGACACTCACCGAGCACGAGGAGATCCTCGACGCGCTGCGCGCCGGGGACGCGGAGGCGGCCGTCGCGGTCGTACACCGGCATGTGAGCTGGTTCTCGCACCTCGCGCGAGGTGAGGTCCGATGACCAACTCCACCCTTCCGGGTGACCCGCCGGGCGGCCGTCGCGCCGTCGCCATATGGGGGATCGGCGTCTGCGTCTACTTCGTCGCCGTCATCTTCCGGACGTCCCTCGGGGTCGCCGGCCTCGACGCGGCCGACCGCTTCCACGTGGGCGCCTCCGCCCTGTCGACGTTCTCCATCCTCCAGCTCCTGGTCTACGCCGGCATGCAGATACCCGTGGGCCTGCTGGTCGACCGGCTCGGCACGAAGAAGGTGCTGAGCATCGGCGCGGTCCTGTTCACGGCCGGGCAGCTGGGCTTCGCCTTCTCCCCCTCGTACGGCACGGCGCTCGCCTCCCGCGCACTGCTCGGGTGCGGTGACGCGATGACGTTCATCAGTGTGCTGCGGCTGGGCACCCGCTGGTTCCCGGCGCGGCGCGGACCGCTGGTCGCGCAGTTCGCGGGCCTGGTCGGCATGGCGGGCAACCTGATCTCCACACTGGTGCTGGCCCGGCTGCTGCACGGCCTGGGCTGGACCCCGGCGTTCGCGGGCAGCGCGCTGGCCGGCGCGGTCGTCCTCGTCCTGGTCCTCCTCTTCCTGAAGGACCACCCCGAGGGCCACGAGCCGGAGCCCTTCCCGCATCGGGGCTCGGCCTACGTCCGCCGGCAGATAGCCGCGTCCTGGCGGGAGCCCGGGACACGGCTGGGTCTGTGGGTGCACTTCACCACCCAGTTCCCGGCGATGGTGTTCCTGCTGCTGTGGGGCATGCCGTTCCTGGTCCAGGCGCAGGGGCTGTCCCGTTCCACGGCCGGCGACCTGCTGACGCTCGTCGTCCTGTCCAACATGGTGGTCGGTCTGGTGTACGGCCAGATCGTCGCCCGGCACCACGCGGCGCGGCTGCCGCTCGCCCTGGGCACGGTCATGGCGACCGCCCTCGCCTGGGCGGCGGCCCTCCTCTATCCCGCCGACCGGGCGCCCATGTGGCTGCTGGTGGTGCTGTGCACGGTGCTGGGCGCCTGCGGTCCGGCGTCCATGATCGGCTTCGACTTCGCCCGCCCGGCCAATCCGCCGGAGCGTCAGGGCACCGCGTCCGGGATCACCAACATGGGTGGTTTCACCGCCTCGATGACGGCCCTGTTCGCGATCGGCATCCTGCTGGACGCCACCGGGGACGACTACACCGTCGCCTTCTCGACCCTGTTCGTCCTGCAGGCACTGGGCGTGAGCCAGATCCTGCGGCTGCGCGGACAGGCCGCGCGCCGCGAGGAACGGCTGGTGGCGAGCCGGGTGGAGACGGTGCACGTCCCCGCGTGAGTCAGAGGGCCGGTACGAGGGTGAGATAGGCGAGGCCGAGGATGCCCCGGTAGCTCAGCCACTGTGCGCGGTGCCGGTCGAGCCGTTCGCGGGTCTCGGCCGCCAGCGGGTGCTCCGGGTGGGCGGCGAGCCATACCTCGGTGTCCGCCTGGTACGCCGACTCGAACGCCTCCCACTCGTCCCGGTTCGCGGTCTCGGTCCACTCGGGCCGGAAACCGGCGGCCACGGCCAGGTCGAGGAGGCGGGCGAGGTCGTAGTGCTGCTCGGCGGCCGCGTCGGGCCACATGCCGGACAGCTCGGCGGGCGTCGGCCGCCGCTCCCAGAACCCCTCGCCGAGGACCACGCGACCGCCGTCGTCGACGAGCCGCCGCAGCTCGCGCAGGGCGTGGAGGGTGTGCTCCGGGGGTTCCGCCGGACTGAGAGCCTGGCTCGCGCCGAGACACAGCACCAGGTCGGCGGGCCCGCGTCGGGTGCCCACGGCCGATTCCCTGACGAACTCCACCCGGTCCGCGAGCCCGCGCGCCTCGGCGTTGCGTCGTCCCCGCTCCAGGTCTTCGGCGCGCAGGTCGACACCCGTGCCACGGGCATCCGGTACGGCCTCGAGCACCCGGAGCATCAACTCGCCCCAGCCGCACCCGATGTCGAGCACGCTGCGGGGCCGCGCCTGCGCGAGCCGCCCCACCATCGCGTCCGCGCGGGCCTCGGAGAGAGGGCCGTGAAAGGTGAGCCGGGTGAGCCGGGGCGGGAGGTCGGCACCGGGGGCATCGGCGTCGGCGCCGACGACGGAGTCAGTCATGCCGCGCACGCTAGTTCGAGGCCCCCGCACGGGGACACCGAATATCGCCGACGGCACGACGGCACGACGGCACGACGGCACGACGGCACGACGGCACGACGGCACGACGGCACGACGGCACGACGGCACGACGGCACGACGGCACGACAGCACGACGGCACCATCGGACCGACACCACGAGCAGACCGACGGCACGAGCAGACCGACGGCACTGGACCGGCGTCACGACCTGGCCGGCGTCACGCCGTGGGCGGCGCGCTACTGCGTCACGGTGAAGTTCCGCAGGATCGCCGCGGCCAGGTCCGGGTCGCCCTCCGTCTTGATCCGGTCGGCGACCGACTCCGCGGTCACGCGGCCGCAGGCCAGCCGGACGTACGTCTCCCAGTCCAGGGTGAGGCCGGCGGCGGGGCCGAGGGCGGGGGCCGTCTCCAGGGTGCCGCGCCCCTGGATGTCGACGCGGATGGTGCGCAGGAACTCGATGGGCCCGTGCACGTCGAAGACGACCGCGGAACTGCGCGGGGCGTTCGCGTCGTTGGCGACGACACCGGGGAGTTCGCCGAGCAGCACGTCCCGGGTGATGTGCGCGCCCGGCGAGTCGAGGTTGCCCGGCCGGCCGAGGGCCGCGCGCAGGTCCTGCTCGTGCACCCACACGTCGAACGCGCGGTAGCGCATGGCCTCTTCGAGGGTGATCTCGGTGCCGAGCGGCCCGCGCACCTTGTGACCGGGCTCCCGCGCCTCGTTGCGCAGCTGCCGGTTGCGGCGGATGACCGTGTACTCCAGCTCCGACGTCATCTCCGGTGCCGTGTGGTGGCGGCGGACGTCGACCTGCATCTCCATGTAGCGCTGGTGCTCGTTGGTGACGTGGAAGAGGTCACGGGGCAGCGTGTGGATGGGGCGCGGGTCGCCGAGCATCTCGCAGTCCAGGCCGATGACGTGCGAGACGATGTCCCGGACCGACCAGCCCGGGCAGGGGGTCCGCCGGTTCCACTCGCCCTCCACAAGGGGCTGCACCAGTTCGGATATCGCTTCGATGGAGTGGGTCCACGCGTCGGCGTAGGGCTGGAGGGTGGGATGCAGACTCACGGAACGGGACCCCTCGGCGGTCGGTACACGGGCGGGTTGTGGCGGGGTTGCCAGTGGGAGGTGGCGGCTGTCGGCGGGTGTCTTGAGCCTCCCCCAATTCTCGACTTCGCTCGAACCGGGGGGACCCCCAAGTTACGCTGCTGTGAGGCACCCCGGCAGTGCTTTCGTGTGACGATCGTAGGCCCGAGTGGACGGCTCGAATGCCAGGACGGTGGTAGTGTGCGCGCCTCTCTGATCCAGATCGCCGTAGACGAGGGCGAATCGGTCGAATCCCGTCGGGCCCGAGTGGCCGGGTTGGTCCGGGACCAGGCCGGGGCCGATCTCGTCGTACTGCCGGAGCTGTGGACCACCGGAGCCTTCGCGTACGAGGAGTTCGGGCGCGAGGCCGAGCCGCTCGAAGGCCCCACCCACGAGGCGATGGCGAAGGCGGCGAGCGACGCGGGCGTCTGGCTGCACGCGGGGTCGATCCCCGAGCGCGACCCGGACGGTCCCCTCTACAACACCTCGCTCGTCTTCTCCCCCTCCGGCGACCTGGTCGCGGCCTACCGCAAGATCCACCGCTTCGGCTTCGACAAGGGCGAGGCCGTGCTGATGGGCGCGGGTCAGGATCTGGTGACGGTCCGGCTCCCGGCCACCGCCCTGGGCGTCGCCACCTGTTACGACCTCCGTTTCCCCGAACTCTTCCGCGCACTGGTCGACGCCGGCGCCGAGACCCTGGTGATCCCGGCGGGCTGGCCCGAGCGCCGTCGTGCGCACTGGACGCTGCTGGCCCAGGCGCGGGCGGTCGAGAACCAGGCGTTCGTGCTCGCCTGTGGAACGGCCGGCACCCACGCCGGGGTTCCGCAGGCGGGTCACTCGATCGTGGTCGATCCCTGGGGCGAGGTCCTGGCGGAGGCGGGCCCCGACGAGGAGGTCCTCACCGTGGACTTCGACCCGTCCCGGGTCGCCGCGACCCGCGAGCAGTTCCCCGCGCTGAAGGACCGGGTCCTCGGACTCCAGCCGCCCAGGCGCTAGGCGACAGGCGCACCGGAAGCCGGAAGCCGGAAGCCGGAAGCGGCGAGCAGGGCGTCGTCCGCGCCCGGTGGCGTCAGTCCTCCTCGCGCTCCCCGTCGGCCAGGTGGATCACGCACACCGTCACCGCGATCAGCAGCGCCGGGTCCGCGTCCTCGCGGACGACGTCGACGCCGTAGGTCTCCCGGATGTGCAGCAGGCGCCGGGAGACGACGGCGAGGAGTTCACCGTCGTACTCGACGGCGAACTCGCGGTCGAGGATCTTTCCGCTGACGTCCAGTTCGGTGCCGTCCAGGGACACCCGGTAGTGGTTGCGCAGCAGCGACAGCCGCTTGCGCCGGATGGTCGCCAGCGGCTCGCCGTCCCGCTCGATGACCATCGTGTCCCGCAGGGCGAACATCTTTTGGTGGATGTCGACCAGGACCCGCCCGTGCGTGTCCTTCAGCTCGAAGGTGTCCCGCAGCCGCATCGCCTTGCCGTCGACGAGGAACACCTTGTCGCCGTGCTCGTCCTCGATCCAGTAGTCGTCACCGAAGCCGAGGAGCCGGTCGCGTACGAGGAATCTCATGCTGTTACCGCTTCCCCGGCACGGGGTGATCATCACGGAGGTACCGCGAGCCGGACGACCCGCCGCTGTCGGCGGGTGCCCCGACCGGGGCGGTGAATTCAGCCGGACATGGGGTGTCGCGGAGTTGAACATCCGGTTGTGGCACGGAAGTTGGGCATCCATGGGCAGGGGCCCCCGGTCCAACGATGCGTAAGTCGTCAAGGCTCCGCACATTCATTTCGGAGGTTCCGCCATGTCTTCTCGCCCCGTCCGCCACCGGGTGATACGCGCCGTCTCGGCGGCGACGCTGGTCCTCGGCACGGCCCTGGCCGTTCCGCTCACCCTGGCCGGCACCGCCGGCGCCGCGCCGTCCTCGGCGACCGCCGAGGTCAACCAGTACGACTGGAAGCTCTTCTACACGGCCGCCGCCGGACAGACCAACAAGGCCACCGTCACCGCGTCGCTCACCGCGGACCGGACGGGCTTCATCTACGTGATCGACGACGTCGTCCCGATCACCGCGGGCCACGACTGCGCCTACCCCGACAGCGCGGACCACACGAAGGTGTCCTGCACGGTCACCAGCGTCGAGAGCCAGGACCCGTACCCCGCCCTGGCCATGGACCTCGGCGACGGCAATGACACGGTCGCCTACGAGAACAACACCGACCAGGTCTACTCCTACGCCCAGATCCTGCTGGGCGCCGGCAACGACAAGGCGACCGACTCCGGCAGCCTCGACGGCGCCTATGTCTCGGGCCAGGCCGGCAACGACACCATCTCGGTGGGCAAGGTGGGCCTCGCCTGGGGCGGTGACGGCAGCGACACGATCTCCGCGAGCGGCGGCGACAACATCGTGATGGGCGGCAAGGGCAACGACGTGCTGCGCGGCGGCTCCGGGGGCCAGTACCTGAACGGCGACGACGGCAACGACGCGATCTACGGCGGGACCGGTGACGACACGCTGAACGGCGGCAAGGGCAACGACCTCATGTACGGCAACAGCGGCAACGACCGGATGTACGGCAACAGCGGGGACGACAAGCTGTACGGCGGGCCGGGCAGGGACGTCCTCTCCGGCGGCCCCGGCCGCAACGTGGTCCACCAGTGACGCTCCGGCACCGACGGCCGGCCCGACCGGCCGACGGCTGACCGCCGGATTACTTGGGTGCCGGATGAGGTTGGACGGGGGCATGGCAAAGCGCGCGCGTGTCCGTGCCCCCGAGCTCGTCGGCAAGGGTGGCTGGCTGAACACCGGAGACACCCAGTACACCCTCGCCGACCTGCGAGGACGCATCGTCGTTCTGGATTTTTGGATTTCCTGAACCAATGTGAGCACTCCTCGCTAGCGTGGGGGCGTGCACCAACACACCACTGCTGACCTGTACTTGCGCTTGTCCCTCGACCGGGAAGGCAAGACCGCGATTGACCGCCAGGAAGCCGACTGCCGGGCGTGGGCGGAGCGCAACGGACTGACCGTCCGCAAGGTCCACATCGACCGTGGACGTTCCGGCTACAAGAACGTCAGCCGCAAGGGGTTCGACGCGGCGACCACAGCCGTCACGGCCGGAGTCGTGGGCGTTCTGGTCGTCTGGAAGCTCGACCGTCTGTCCCGCAAGGGCATCGGAGAGGTCGGCAAGGCGCTGGACGACATAGGCCGGGTCGGCGGGCGGCTGGTCTCCGTCATGGACGGGCTCGACACGCGGAACGACAGCGCCCGCGTCACCATTGCGATGCTGGCGGAACTCGCGTGCAGTGAGTCGCGCAATCTCGGGATGCGTGTCGGCAGCGCGAAGAGATACCTGCGGCAGCGGGGGCAATGGATCGGTGGGCAGCCGCCCTACGGGCTCCTGGTGGACCCGGAGACGAAGAAGCTCGTGCACGACCCCGAGACATCCGTCTACGCCCGCCTGATCGCCGACGAAGCGCTTTCCGGGAAGGCCCTCGTCCACATCGCCCGACTGCTGAACGAGCACGGTGTGGAGTCGGCCCGCGGAGGCGAGTGGAACTCGTCCAGCGTCATGCAGCTCCTTCGCTCACCCGCCTTCGCCGGTCTCATGCCGCAGACCGCGTACGAGGAGCAGGCGGACGGGACACGCAAGTACATGAACCGGGTCTCTCCCTACCGGGATCCGGAGACGCTCGAAACCGTGAGTATCGGTGAGGGGGTCATCACGGTCGGGGAGCGTGAGCTCATCCTTCGCCAGCTCGAAGCGCGGACGTTTCCTCTGGCGGGAAAGCGGCACGGCCACAAGCAGGGCAAGTCACTGCTCACTGGCATAGCGCGCTGCGGGCTCTGCGGGGCTCGGATGAGCAAGGCCGGCACGTCGTACCAGTGCTCCAGCCACCGGATGGGGCGAGGATGCTCCGGCGTCTCGGCTCGGGTGGAGAGCATCGACGACTACGTGACCCAGGCATTCCTCTCACGCCTGCCGTCCCTGGAGCCCCAGGACCCGCTGCTCGCCGTGATCGCCGATCGCTGGGTGCAGAGGGAGGACCCGGAGGTTTTCGCGAAGCGGGACGCGATCGAGGCGGAGATCGCGGACGAGGGGGCCCGTCTGGCGGACCTGGAGGAGGCCAGGTACGTCCGTGGCGAGTTCACCGGCGCAGACGCGATCGACCGGTACAACCGGCTCGCCGGACGACTTCGTACCCGGATCGAGGGGCTGCGCGCGGATCTACTGCGGATGCCGACCCCTTCCGTGGATATCTCTCCGCTCCTGGATGCGGGCCTGCTACGTGAAGCTTGGGAAGCCGACGATGCGGCCGGAAGGCGTGAACGCCTTGGCCTCGCAATCGATCGCGTGGAAGTCCAGCGAGGCAGGGTGGGCGTGAGGTTCAACGGTGACGAGCGCTGCCGGATCGTCTGGGCGACCAGAGACGAGGCTGGGGCGGCGCCAACGGGTGACGAAGTGACGGAATGACGGAGGTCAGCGCGAAGTTGCGCTGTGGTCACCATCCCGACCCCGGCCCCAGCTCGGAACACGCACGCTGGGTGCGACGCCGTTTTTCAGGCCCATCATCGCCCTGACCAGCAGATATCGACCGCCGCAGGCGCGAGAGTTCGTTGCTCCCCCCGCCCTACGCGTGTGATCCGACGTTCATATCAAGATGGCAAGCTTGAAGCATGAACGATGCTGCCCCGGCGCCCACCCCCGCGCCGGCACCCCGCAAGCGTGCCCGTGTCCGTGCCCCCGAGCTGATCGGCGAGGGCGGCTGGATCAACACCGGCGGGAAGGATCTGAAGCTCGCCGACTTCCGAGGTCGCACATTGATTCTCGATTTTTGGACATTCTGCTGCATCAACTGTCTGCACGTCCTGGACGAGCTGCGGGAGCTGGAGGACAAGCACCGGGACACGGTCGTCGTCATCGGTGTGCACTCGCCGAAGTTCGTGCACGAGGCCGAGCACCGGGCGGTCGTCGACGCGGTGGAGCGGTACGGCGTGGAGCACCCGGTGCTCGACGACCCGGAGCTCGCCACCTGGAAGCAGTACGCCGTGCGCGCTTGGCCGACGCTCGTGGTGATCGACCCGGAGGGGTACGTCGTCGCGCAGCACGCCGGCGAGGGGCATGTGCACGCCATCGAGCGACTGGTCGAGGAGCTGGAGGCCGAGCACGAGGCGAAGGGCACCCTGCGCCGCGGCGACGGGCCGTACGTGGCACCGGAGCCCGAGCCGACCGCTCTGCGCTTCCCGGGCAAGGCCCTGCTGCTGCCCTCCGGGAACCTGCTGGTCAGCGACACCACCCGGCACCAGCTGGTGGAGCTGGAGGAGGACGGGGAGAGCGTCGTACGGCGCATCGGCTCCGGCACGCGCGGGTTCGCCGACGGGCCGGCCGAGCGGGCGTCCTTCAACGAACCGCAGGGCCTCGCCCTCCTCGACGACGCGTCCGTGGTCGTCGCCGACACCGTCAACCACGCCCTGCGCCGCCTCGACCTCGGCACCGGCGAGGTGACCACCCTCGCGGGCACCGGCCGGCAGTGGTGGCAGGGCTCCCCGGCCTCGGGCCCGGCCCGCGAGATCGATCTCTCCTCACCCTGGGACGTGGCGCTCTTCGGCGGCCGGGTGTGGATCGCGATGGCGGGCGTGCACCAGCTGTGGGCCTACGACCCGGCGGCGGGCACCGTCGCCGTCGCCGCGGGGACGACCAACGAGGGCCTGGTCGACGGGCCCGCCGCCGAGGCCTGGTTCGCCCAGCCGTCCGGGCTCGCGGCCACCGCCGACCGGCTCTGGCTCGCCGACTCGGAGACGAGCGCCCTGCGCTGGGTGGACCTCGACGGTCAGGTCCACACCGCCGTCGGCACCGGTCTGTTCGACTTCGGCCACCGGGACGGGGCCGCCGAACAGGCCCTGCTCCAGCACCCGTTGGGCGTCACCGCGCTCCCCGACGGCTCGGTGGCGGTCTGCGACACCTACAACCACGCCCTGCGCCGCTACGACCCCGCGAGCGGTGAAGTCACCACCCTCGCCACGGACTTGCGGGAGCCGAGCGACGCCGTCCTGGTCGGCGACGACATCGTGGTCGTCGAGTCGGCCCGCCACCGCCTGACCCGGCTGCGCCTGCCGGAGGAGGCGGTGCGGGTCGAGTCCGTCGCCCACCGCACCCAGCGTGCGGCGACGGAAGTGGCCCCGGGCACGCTCCGGTTGGACGTGATCTTCCAGGCCCCGGCGGGCCAGAAGCTGGACACGCGCTACGGCCCGTCCACCCGCCTCCTGGTCTCCTCCACCCCGCCCGAACTCCTGCTCAAGGGCGAGGGCGCGGACACGGACCTGGCCCGCACCCTGGAGCTGAACCCGGCGGTCACGGAGGGCGTCCTGCACATCTCCGCGATGGCCGCCTCCTGCGACGACGACCCGGCCAACGAGTACCCCGCCTGCCACGTCCACCAGCAGGACTGGGGCGTCCCGGTCCGCCTCACCGAGGGCGGAGCGGACCGGCTGCCGCTGGTCCTGGCGGGAATGGATCAGGGGGACGAGGCGGGCGAGACGGCCTAGCTAGGGTCTTTCGTTTGGATCAGGCCGGATCAGGGCGGGGGCCCGCGAGCCCGGCCTGATCCAAACGAGAGGCCCTAGATGCCGTACCCGTCGCTGTAGCCGTCGTCGCGGTGGTGGTGCCGCTCGTCCTCGACGACGGTCGTCGTGGTCGGCGGCACCATGACCCGCCGACGCCGTGCGATCCCGCTGAACGTGGCGACGCCGATCAGGCCCACGATCATCAGGATCAGGCCGACCAGATGGACGTTGACGCCCTGCATGTGCCAGTCGGTCGCGAACGCGAGGATGGCCCCCGCGGCGAGAAGGATGATGCACCCGCCGAGCCCCATGAACCTCGCCTCCTTCCGGTCCGGTGTCTCCGGTCGGGGGCGGGTACCCAGGGCCGCGGCGGGCATGCGGAGGACTCCGCTCAGACCACGTCGACGAAGTCCTCGCGTCCGGAGCTCACCAGGTGCGTGCTGTTCGGGTAGAGCAGCACCGCGACCCACGTGCCGTCCTTCGACGCCGTGAAGCCCTTGCTGAACGTGCCGTCCGTGCGGGTGGTCGCGTTGCCCATGTCGTACCAGCTGCTGGAGCCCTTGGGCTTGAAGAGCATCTTCACCTTCTGGCCCGCGTAGGCCTTCCAGGCGCCCGAGGTGTAGTGCTGCAGCTTGCCCTTGTAGGTGATCGTGCGGCCCTTGCGGACCGGCTCCGGCGCGGCGTTGCCGTCGATGATCCGGGTCGGCGTGCGGGTGGCGTGCACGACGTAGCTGTACGACTCCTGGAAGTCGTGGCTGCCCTGGAAGTGGGCCCGGTAGTAGCCCTTGTAGGGCGCGTCGAACGTGCCCTTGAACGGCGCGGCGGCGTCGGGGTCGGAGCTGCCCGGGGTGACCGTCTTCATGGTCTTCCAGCCGGTCTTCCCGTCGGCCGAGTACTGCAGTTCCACCTTGTCGACCACGCCCGGCGGCTGGTACCTGCCGGTGTTCAGGCCGCCCTTGGCGGTCAGCGCGGAGTACTTGTCCAGGGTCGCCGTGAAGTTGGTGAAGTACGTCTTCTGCGCGACGTAGACCTTGACCGTCTGCAGCTCACTGAACTTCAGGAACGTCCCGGTGAGCACCCGCACTTCGACCGTGCCGGACTTCGGCAGCGTCAGCTCTCCGGTGAAGCGGCCGTCGGCGCCCGTGACGGGCCGCGAGGCCACGCCCCCGAACTCGTCGGACCAGATCTCCTCCACCGTGGCTCCGGCCAGCGGTTTCCACGCCCCGTCGAGGTACACCTCGGCGGTCCCGGAGACCTTCGCCGCCTGCCCGGCCTTGACGTCCAGTTCGGCGGCGTCCAGGGTCACGCGCGTGTCCGACTGGACGGCCCTGACCTCGACGCTCTCGTTGGCCCTGGACTGGTACCAGGGATCGTCCAGCCGCAGCCAGGCGTTGACGGTGGCACTGGACGGGCTGGTCACGGTGTAGACGGAGGTGAAACGGCCGTCGGTGCCGGTCGTGGTGGTCGTGTCGTCACCGTTGGAGATCTCCAGGTCCACCTTCGCGCCCGCCGCGGGCGTCGTCTCGCCGGTGCGCGGGTCGGTGACGGTGAAGCCGCCGGTGACGGTGACGTCCTGGTGCTCGTAGTCCGGGTTCTGCGGCGTGGCCGCCAGATCCGTGAGGTGCGCTTCGAGCTCGTACTGGTAGGTGCCCTCGGCCGAGGTGGTGTCCCCGTCGGCGTCGGTCAGGTCGACCACGACGCGGTAGGTGCCGAGGTCGGCCAGGCGCAGCGGGGCGGTGGTCCGCCACGTGTGCGCGAAGCCGGTGCTGGAGTCCGGGCTGAAGTCGCTGACCTCGGTGACCTCCGGGGCGTCGGCGGCGGAGCCCGGCGCGTACAGGTGGGCGGTGATCGAGGTGATGGCGGTGTCGGACGAGGCGGACACCCACACCAGGCCGTCACCCGGGTGGTCACCGCTGCCGACGCCGTACAGCACCGGCGCCACCGCCGCGTGCGCGGCGGGTACGGGACCGAGCAGCAGGCCGGCCGCGACGGAGGCGCAGGCGAGCACCAGGGATCTTTTTCGCACGTGTGAGTCCCCCCACGAGACTGTTCCAGGACGCGATCGTTGAAAATCGAATCGCATCGTACGCTGAGGAAACCATCTCTGAACAGGTTCAAAACAAACGGTTTCGCGGGGGGAGGCCGGAGCGGCGGAACTCAGCCTTCCAGGAACGCCGTCAGTGCGTTGGCCAGCAGGAACGGGTCCTCGGCGCCGCACAGCTCGCGGGCGCTGTGCATGGACAGGATCGCCACGCCGATGTCGACGGTCCGGATGCCGTGGCGGGCCGCGGTGATCGGTCCGATCGTGGTGCCGCACGGCATGGAGTTGTTGGAGACGAAGGACTGGAAGGGCACGCCGGCTCTCTCGCAGGCCGCCGCGAAGACCGCGCGGCCGGTGCCGTCCGTGGCGTAGCGGTTGTTGACGTTCACCTTCAGGATCGGCCCGCCGTTGACCCGCGGGTGGTGCGTCGGGTCGTGCCGCTCCGCGTAGTTGGGGTGGACCGCGTGGCCGGTGTCGGAGGACAGGCAGACCGTGCCGGCGAACGCGCGGGCCCGGTCCTCGTACGCGCCGCCGCGCGCGAACACCGAGCGCTCCAGCACGCTGCCGAGCAGCGGCCCGTCCGCGCCGGTGTCGGACTGCGAGCCGTTCTCCTCGTGGTCGAAGGCGGCCAGCACCGGGATGTAGGGCAGTTCGGCCCCGGACGTCGCGACGGCCGCCAGGGCCGCCGTGCCCGCGTGCACCGACAGGAGGTTGTCCATCCGCGGACCGGCGACCAGCTCCTTGTCGCGGCCCAGGTAGGCGGGCGGCTCCACCGAGTGGACCATCAGGTCCCAGCCGGTCACCTCGCCCGTCGGCAGCCCGAACTCCTCCTCCAGGAAGGCGATCAGGTCGCCGTCGCGCACGTCGTCGCCCAGGCCCCACACCGGCTGCAGATGCCGCTGCTTGTCGAGCTTGAGCCCCTCGGATGACACCGACCGGTCGAGGTGGATGGCCAGCTGGGGCACCCGCAGCAGCGGCCGGTCCACGTTCACCAGACGGGTCGAACCGTCCCGCAGGGTCAGCCGGCCGGCCAGGCCCAGGTCGCGGTCGAGCCAGGAGTTCAGCAGCGGTCCGCCGTAGATCTCCACGGCGACCTGGCGCCAGCCGTGCGCCCCGCTGTCCGGCAGCGGCTTGACCCGCAGGTTGGGGGAGTCGGTGTGCGCGCCGATGATCCGGAACGGCGTGTGCGGCGCGGCGCCCTCGGGGACGTACCAGGCCACGATCGCCCCGCCGCGCAGCACGAACCGGCCGCCGCTCGTCCCGTCCCACGCGTCCGTCTCCGCGACCTGCCGGAACCCGGCCTTCTCCAGTCGCTCGGCGGTGTTCGCCACGGCGTGGTACGGCGACGGGCTGGCCGCGAGGAAGGACATCAGGTCGTCGGTGTGGCCGCGGTCGAAGCGCGCTGATTGGGTCATGGTTCTCACCTTAACGACGGACGGGGGCCCGCTCCCCTGGAACGACGAGGGCCCGCTCCCTCGAACAGGGAGCGGGCCCGTCGCGGAACCCGGGGGGTGCGTGCCGGACTAGAACGCGGCCTCGTCCAGCTCCATCAGGTCCAGGTCGACGGTCTCCGAGACCTTGCGGGCCAGGGTGACGCCGGGCAGGACGTTGGCCGCGAAGAACTTCGCCGCGGCGATCTTGCCGGTGTAGAAGGCCTTGTCCTTCGCGGAGGCCGTCTGAAGCTTCTCGGCGGCCACGGCGGCGCCCTTGAGCAGCAGGTAGCCGACGATCACGTCACCGGAGGCGAGCAGCAGGCGGGTGGTGTTCAGGCCCACCTTGTAGATGTTCTTGACGTCCTGCTCGGTGGCCGCGAGGTCGGTCAGCATCAGGCCGACGATGGCCTCCAGCTCGACGGCCGCCTTGGCGAGGTACTCGCGGGCGCCGGCCAGCTCCTCGCCGCCGGTGCCGAGCGCCAGGAACTTCTTGATGTCCTCAGCGAGGGAGTTGAGCGCCGCGCCCTGGTTGCGGACGATCTTCCGGAAGAAGAAGTCCTGGCCCTGGATCGCGGTGGTGCCCTCGTACAGGGTGTCGATCTTGGCGTCGCGGATGTACTGCTCGATCGGGTACTCCTGCAGGAAGCCGGAGCCGCCGAAGGTCTGCAGCGACTGGGCGAGCTGCTCGTAGCCCTTCTCGGAGCCGTAGCCCTTGACGATCGGCAGGAGCAGGTCGTTGAGCGCGTGCTCGGCGGAGGGGTCCTCGCCGCTCTCCTCCTTGACCGCGATCGCGTCCTGGATGGAGGCGGTGTAGAGGACGAGGGCGCGCATGCCCTCCGCGTACGCCTTCTGCGTCATCAGCGAGCGGCGCACGTCGGGGTGGTGGGTGATGGTGACCTTCGGCGCGGTCTTGTCCATGAACTGCGCGAGGTCGGGACCCTGGACGCGCTCCTTGGCGTACTCCAGGGCGTTCAGGTAGCCCGTGGAGAGGGTGGAGATCGCCTTCGTGCCGACCATCATGCGGGCGAACTCGATGATGCGGAACATCTGGCGGATGCCGTCGTGCTTGTCGCCGATCAGCCAGCCCTTGGCCGGGTGGCGGTCGCCGAAGGTCATCTCGCAGGTGTTGGAGGCCTTCAGGCCCATCTTGTGCTCGACGTTCGTGGCGTAGGCGCCGTTGCGCTCGCCCAGCTCGCCGGTCTCGAAGTCGAAGAGGTACTTCGGGACGAGGAAGAGGGACAGGCCCTTGGTGCCGGGGCCGGCGCCCTCGGGGCGGGCGAGGACGTAGTGGAGGATGTTCTCCTCCATGTCGTGCTCACCGGAGGTGATGAAGCGCTTCACACCCTCGATGTGCCAGGAGCCGTCCTCCTGCTGGATCGCCTTGGTGCGGCCGGCGCCCACGTCCGAACCGGCGTCCGGCTCGGTGAGGACCATGGTGGAGCCCCAGGTCTTCTCGACCGCGATCTGAGCCCACTTCTTCTGCTCCTCGGTGCCCTCCTCGAAGAGGATGCGGGCGAACGCCGGGCCGGAGGAGTACATCCAGATCGCCGGGTTCGAGCCGAGGATCAGCTCCGCGTACGCCCAGATCAGCGACGGCGGGGCGGTGGTGCCGCCGATCCCCTCGGGCAGGCCGAGGCGCCAGTACTCGGAGTCCATGAAGGCCTTGTAGCTCTTCTTGAAGGACGCCGGGACCGGCGCGGTGTTCGTCTCCGGGTCGAAGACCGGCGGGTTGCGGTCGGCGTCCGTGAAGGACTCGGCCAGCTCGTTCTCCGCGAGGCGCGTCAGCTCCTCCAGGATGCTCTTGGCGGTGTCCGTGTCCATCTCACCGAACGGGCCGGTGCCGTACAGCTTGTCGCGGCCGAGCACTTCGAACAGGTTGAACTCGATGTCGCGGAGGTTCGGCTTGTAGTGCCCCATGAGACAGCTCCGTTGAGAGATCGGCGAGGCACTGTGTTCCTCGCGAACGGTTCACTTACCAACAAGTAGCTCCGATGATGCTACCCGTCGGTAATAAGAAGCAACCCCGATTGGGTCATCTGTGACTCAGTACGCTTGCGTGCATGTACGGCTATGACCAGAACCTGGGCGCTCAGCAGCAGTACGCCCCGCCGCAGCAGTCCGGCGGTCTCGGGTACGGCCAGCAGCCGCCCCTGTACCCCGAGCCCTCGCAGCCCTCGCTCGCGGACGCGGTGCGTGCCTTCACCACCGGACAGCTGGCGGCGGAGGACTTCCAGCAGGTCTTCGCGACGTCGAAGGTCTACTGCCCGCGCGGTGACAACCCCGGCTTCCTCGCGCTGCACAACACCCAGCAGCCGGTGATCCCGATGTTCACCTCGCTCAAGGAGCTGCGCCGGTACGCGGGCAAGGAGTCCAAGTACTTCGTGATCACCGGCGCGGAGGTGATCGACCTGCTGCCGACCGGCTACGGCTTCGTCCTGGACATGGAGGGCGAGCACCGGATGGTGTTCGACGCGAAGGCCGTCGAGCAGATGGTCGAGTTCGCGATGCGCCGCATGTACGGCTAGGCGCATGTACGACTAGGCGCACGTACGGCTGAATGTCCCCTTCCGGTCGGACGGCTCGCCTACTGTGCCCCGTGACCGACAACGAAACGGCGCCGCCGGTCCCGCGTGACCGGCGGCGCTGTGCTGCGTAAACCGTCCTGTTCGTATCACCCGCGCCCGTGCGGCCCGGAGGGAATGTCCTCCGGGCCTTCCCTGTTGGGGGTGGCAGAAAGTTCAACGCTCAACTAAAGTGGGCGCACAAGGAGGTAGGAACCATGCCTGCAGTGACCGTCGAGAACCCGTTGACGCTGCCCCGCGTGACCGCGCCGGCCGACGCCGTCGCACGTCCCGTGCTGGCCGTCACGACCGCGCCGAGCGGTTTCGAGGGCGAGGGCTTCCCGGTGCGCCGGGCGTTCGCCGGAATCAATTACCGCCATCTCGACCCGTTCATCATGATGGACCAGATGGGCGAGGTGGAGTACGCGCCGGGTGAGCCCAAGGGCACCCCGTGGCACCCGCACCGCGGCTTCGAGACGGTGACGTACATCATCGACGGCACCTTCGACCACCAGGACTCGCAGGGCGGTGGCGGCACCATCACCAACGGCGACACCCAGTGGATGACGGCCGGCTCGGGCCTGCTGCACATCGAGGCCCCGCCGGAGTCCCTGGTCATGTCCGGAGGTCTCTTCCACGGTCTGCAGCTGTGGGTGAACCTCCCGGCCAAGGACAAGATGATGGCCCCGCGCTACCAGGACATCCGCGGCGGCAACGTCCAGCTGCTCACGTCCCCCGACGGCGGCGCGCTGATCCGCGTCATCGCCGGTGAGCTGGACGGGCACAGCGGTCCCGGTATCACGCACACCCCGATCACGATGATCCACGCCACCCTCGCCCCGGGCGCGGAGCTCACCCTGCCCTGGCGCGAGGACTTCAACGGCCTCGCGTACGTCCTGGCCGGCCGCGGCTCCGTCGGCACCGACCGCCGTCCGATCCACCTCGGCCAGACCGCCGTCTTCGGCAGCGGCTCCTCGCTGACCGTCCGCGCGGACGAGAAGCAGGACTCCCACACGCCGGACCTGGAGGTCGTGCTGCTGGGCGGACAGCCGATCCGTGAGCCCATGGCCCACTACGGTCCCTTCGTCATGAACACCCGTGACGAGCTCCAGCAGGCCTTCGAGGACTTCCAGAAGGGCCGCCTCGGGACGATCCCGGCGGTGCACGGGATGACCGGGAGCGGGCCGGGGGCCTGATCCGAAGGGCCGCGGCACCTCCTCGGAGGACCGCGGCCCCCCAGAGCAGAGCCCCGTCCGTCAATGGCGCCGGACGGGGCTCTTGACGTACCCGGACCCGTACCCGCCGGACCCGTACCCGCCGGCCGCGTCACCCGCCCGGCCGTGCGCGCAGGACAGGTGTGCCCGGCGCGTGATCGGCTGGAGGGGTGCAGCTGCTGCCCGAGCCCGTCCGCCGTGTCGCCGCCTGGTGTGCGGTGGCCCTGCTCGTGTCGGGCGTCGTGTACGTCGGGATCCGGCTGTGCGTGACCTTTCGTACGGCCATCACACCCGTGCTGCTCGCGCTGCTGGGCACCGCGCTGCTCGGACCCCTGTACCGGCGGCTGGTCGGGGTCGGCGTGCACCGGTCGCTGGCCGCCGGGCTGACCTGCGTGGCCGTGGTCGCCGTCGTCGGCGGGGCCGTGTACATCGTCGTCGCCG
Source organism: Streptomyces sp. NPDC054794 (assembly GCF_053611585.1). Lineage (NCBI taxonomy): Bacteria > Bacillati > Actinomycetota > Actinomycetes > Kitasatosporales > Streptomycetaceae > Streptomyces > Streptomyces sp. NPDC054794. Next base: position 235,871 of record NZ_JBSHAQ010000009.1, read on the forward strand.
CGCTCGTCGACAACGGGGACCAGATCATCGCCTCGCTGCGCAGCGCCGGGCGGGCCGTCGCCGTGCACTTCGGGGCCGCCGGGACCTCCCTCGACGACCTCGCCGAGAACTCCCGCGAGCTGCTGAGCAAGTTCGGCGCGACGGCCGCCTCCAACGTCATCAGCGGGGTCAGCGTGGCCGGCGAGACCATCGCCATGGCCGTCCTCGCGCTGCTGCTCGTCTTCTTCTTCCTGCGCGACTCCCACCGGGCCGCCGAGGTGTTGCGGTCCGCGGCGCCGGGCGACACCGGCGACACCCTGGAGGCCATGGCGCGCCGGGCCTTCCAGGCCGTCGAGGGGTTCATGCGGGGCACCACGGTCATCGCGTTCATCGACGCCGTCTGCATCACCATCGGGCTGCTCGTCCTCCAGGTGCCGGGCGCGCCCGGCCTCGGCGCGCTCGTCTTCGTCGGCGCCTACATCCCCTACCTCGGCGCCTTCCTCTCCGGCGCGGTGGCCGTGCTGGTCGCGCTCGCCGACCGCGGGTTCGTCATCGCGCTGTGGGCGCTCGGGGTCGTGGTCGCCGTACAGGTGCTGGAGGGGCACGTGCTCCAGCCGATGATCCAGAGCCGGACCGTGCAGATGCATCCGGCGGTGGTGATGCTGGCGATCACGGCCGGGGCGTCCGTCGCCGGGATCGTCGGGATGCTGCTGGCGGTACCGCTGACCGCGGCGGCGTTCGGGGTGGTGCACGAGCTCAGGGCGCGGTACGAGACCCGGTAGCCGGTTCAGTCCTTCTCGTACAGCTCGAACCAGATGCTCTTGCCCTCGCCCCGCGGCTCGACCCCCCACGCCTGGGCGAGCAGCTCGATCAGCAGCAGGCCGCGTCCGGAGGAGGCCAGCTCGCCGGGGCTGCGCCGGTGCGGGAGGTCGTCGCTGGAGTCGGTGACCTCGACCCGGATCCGCCGCCCGCCCGCCTCCTCGGACACCTCGGCGAGCAGCAGCGCGTCGGCGTCGGTGTGCACGAGGACGTTGGTGACCGTCTCCGAGACCAACAGCACCGCCGAGTCGACCTGTTCGGCCGAGGTCCAGTCGTGCAGCAGCTCGCGCACCTGGTGGCGGGCGTCGGCGATCCGCTCGGGCTCGTCCTGCGCCACCGACAGCAGCGTGCGCCGGACGACCGGCCGCAGGGCCGCCGTGTCGCCGCAGCCGCAGCCCGCCCCCGGCCGGCACAGCAGCAGCACCGCGATGTCGTCCTCCCGGCGGTCGGCCAGCGGACCGGTGGTGTGGTGCGAGGACGGCCCGTGCACGCCCTGCACCAGGGCGTCGGCCAGCGACTCCAGGTCGCCGTCGTGGTTCTCCAGGATGGCGCGGACCCGCTGCCAGCCGCTCTCCACGTCGTGGCCGCCGGTCTCGATCAGACCGTCGGTGCACAGCATCAGCGTCTCGCCGGGCTCCAGCGTGAACCGGGTCGTCGGATAGTCGGCGTCCGGATCGATGCCCAGCGGCAGCCCGCCCGCGGTCGGCCGCACCAGCACCGTCCCGTCCGGCATGCGTATCGCCGGCTCCGGATGCCCGGCGCGGGCGATCTCCACCTGGCCTGTCGCCGGGTCCACCTCCACGTACAGGCAGGTCGCGAAGCGCGGGTCGGCGCGGTCGTCGCCGGGGCAGTCGGTGATGCCGTGCAGAAAACGGGAGGCGCGGGTGAGTACGGCGTCGGGGCGGTGGCCCTCGGAGGCGTAGGCGCGCAGGGCGATCCGCAGCTGGCCCATCAGCCCGGCCGCCCGTACGTCGTGCCCCTGCACGTCCCCGATGACCAGCGCGTACCTGCCTCCCCCGGACTTCGTCCGGGAGGTGCCCCCGGGCAGCGGGATCAGGTCGTACCAGTCACCGCCGACCTGGAGCCCGCCGCCGGTGGGTATGTAGCGGGCGGCGACGTTCATGTCCGGGATCTTCGGGCCCAGCGAGGGCAGCATGGAGCGCTGCAGTCCGTCGGTCAGCTCCCGCTCGGACTCGGCGGCTCCGGCCCGGGACAGGGCCTGCGCGAGCATGCGGGCCACCGTCGTGAGGACCGAGCGCTCGTCGGGGTTGAACGCCACCGGGTAGGCGAAGGCGGCCATCCAGGCGCCCATCGTGCGGCCGGCCACCGTCAGCGGCAGGAACGCCCAGGACTCCCGGTGGAACGTCCGGGCGAGCGGCCAGGTCAGCGGATAGCGCGACCGGTAGCCCTCGGGGGAGGAGAGATAGACCGCACGGCCCGTGCGGACGACCTCCGCCGCCGGATAGTCCGTCGCCAGCGCCATGTGGGAGAAGGGGGACTCCGCGCCGGGCTGGTGCCCGTGGTGGCCGATGATCGTCAGCCGGTCGCCCCGCACGCCGAACACCGCGAGGCCGTCCGGCGAGAAGCCCGGCATCGACAGCCCGGCCGCGACCCGCAGCACCTCCTGCGTGGATCGCGCCTCGGCCAGCGCCCGGCCCGCGTCCAGCAGGAACGCCTCCCGCGAGCGCCGCCAGTCGCCGTGGACCGCGCGCCGGCCCGCCGGGGTGCCCGGCGCCGGGTCGGTCACCTCCTGGAGGATGCCGATCAGCTCGTACGCGCGTCGGTCGGGGTCGAAGGAGGGCTTGGAGCGGCTGCGTACGACCCGGACGATCCGGCCCCGCTCGTCCATGATCCGCACCCGCACCTCGGCGAGGGTCTCCTCGGCCACCGCGAGCTGGATCACTCCGGTGATCTCGTTCCAATCCACCGGGTGCAGCCGGGCCCGTGTCTGGGCCTCGGTGAGCGTGGTCCGAACGGCGGGCAGCCCGAGCAGCCGTGCCGCCTCCGCGTCCACGGTGACCAGCCCCGTGGCGGTGTCCCAGTGCCACAGGCCGGTCGCGAGGGAGGCGAGGACGTCCCCCACGGCGGGCAGAGGCTCGCCAGTGCGCATTGCCCTACTTTAAGAAGAGGTGATCGAAGAGTGCCACCGTTGGCCCGCGGAGCCAATGGTGGGGAGCCGATCTTGGGGTGCCCGGTACGCTTGGGAGGTCCGGGCCGTGTCCGCGCCCGGAGAGCCGGGGGGTGCGACCCCGGTGACTCCCCGATCCGCGAAGACTGGATGAACGACGATGCATCGGTACAGGTCCCACACCTGCGGCGAGCTCCGCGCCTCTGACGTCGGCACCGACGTCCGGCTGAGCGGCTGGCTGCACAATCGGCGCGACCTGGGCGGCATCCTCTTCATCGATCTGCGCGACCACTACGGCATCACGCAGTTGGTCGCCCGCCCCGGCACGCCCGCGTACGAGGCCCTGGACAAGCTCTCCAAGGAGTCCACGGTCCGTGTCGACGGCCGCGTTGTTTCACGTGGAACAGAGAACGTGAACCCCGACCTCCCCACCGGTGAGGTCGAGGTCGAGGTCGGAGAGGTCGAGCTGCTCGGCGCCGCCGCCCCGCTGCCCTTCACGATCAACACCGAGGACGGGGTCAACGAGGAGCGGCGCCTGGAGTACCGCTTCCTTGACCTGCGCCGTGAGCGCATGCACCGCAACATCCTGCTGCGCACGGCCGTGATCTCCGCGATCCGCCACAAGATGACCGCGCTCGGCTTCAACGAGATGGCGACGCCGATCCTGTCCGCCACCTCCCCCGAGGGCGCCCGTGACTTCGTGGTCCCCTCCCGTCTGCACCCGGGCAAGTTCTACGCCCTGCCGCAGGCGCCCCAGCAGTTCAAGCAGCTGCTGATGATCTCCGGCTTCGACCGCTACTTCCAGATCGCGCCCTGCTTCCGCGACGAGGACGCCCGCGCGGACCGCTCGCCGGGCGAGTTCTACCAGCTCGACATCGAGATGTCCTTCGTCGAGCAGGAGGACGTCTTCCAGCCCGTCGAGAAGCTGATGACCGAGCTCTTCGAGGAGTTCGGCGGCGGCCGCCACGTCACCTCGCCGTTCCCGCGGATCCCGTTCCGCGAGGCGATGCTCAAGTACGGCTCCGACAAGCCGGACCTGCGCGCCCAGCTGGAGCTCGTCGACATCACCGACATCTTCGAGGGCTCGGAGTTCAAGGCCTTCGCCGGCAAGCACGTGCGCGCGCTGCCGGTCCCGGCCGTCCAGGACCAGCCCCGCAAGTTCTTCGACCAGCTCGGTGACTTCGCGGTCTCGCTCGGCGCGAAGGGCCTGGCCTGGGTCCGTGTCGCCGAGGACGGTTCGCTGACCGGTCCGATCGCGAAGTTCCTGACCGAGGAGAACGTCAAGGTCCTCACCGAGCGCCTCGGGCTGGAGGCCGGCCACGCCGTCTTCTTCGGCGCGGGCGAGTTCGACGAGGTCTCGAAGATCATGGGCGCGGTGCGGGTCGAGGCCGCCAAGCGTGCCGGTCACTTCGAGGAGGGCGTCTTCCGCTTCTGCTGGATCGTCGACTTCCCGATGTACGAGAAGGACGAGGAGACCGGCGCGATCGACTTCTCGCACAACCCCTTCTCCATGCCGCAGGGCGGCCTGGAGGCCCTGCAGACCCAGGACCCGCTGGACATCCTGGGCTGGCAGTACGACATCGTCTGCAACGGCGTCGAGCTGTCCTCCGGCGCGATCCGGAACCACGAGCCGGAGATCATGCTCAAGGCCTTCGAGATCGCGGGCTACGACCGGGAGACCGTCGAGGAGAAGTTCGCGGGCATGCTCCGCGCCTTCCGCTTCGGCGCCCCGCCGCACGGCGGCATCGCCCCGGGTGTCGACCGCATCGTCATGCTGCTGGCCGACGAGCCGAACATCCGCGAGACCATCGCCTTCCCGCTCAACGGCAACGCCCAGGACCTGATGATGGGCGCGCCGACGGAGCTGGAGGAGATCCGGCTGAAGGAGCTGCACCTCACGGTGCGCAAGCCGCAGCCGAAGTAAGAACGGCTTGAGGGGCCGGAAACCGATACCGGTTTCCGGCCCCTTTCGCTCGGCCGTACGCCCCGCGGGGTGCTAGATCACCCAGAGCAGGCCGTTGCCGCCGAGCAGAGTGCCGTTCTGCTGGGTGAGGTTGACCGACGCCGCCGTGAAGACCTGGCTGCCCCCGGCCTTCGGGCCGGTGGCGGAGCCGGGGAGGACCCAGACGGCGCCGGTGGAGTTGTTCTCGCCGGCCGCGCCGACGAACAGTTCGGGCTTGCCGTCGCCGTTGACGTCCCCGGCGGAGACGGTCGTACCGAAGAAGTCGTCGACCTCATTGCCGCCCGGGATGCCGCCGTGTACTGGTTGAACGCGTACGAACCGGTGCCGAGCGCGCCCGTCTTCCGGCCGGGGATCACGGTCACCTCGCCCGAGCGGTTCTTGCCGGCGACGCCCTCGTAGGGGGTGCCGACGACGATGTCGCCGACCCCGTCCTGTCGGCGTCGTAGTTCCGGACGAGGGGGCGCCCCGGGGTCAGTCGTCCGGCGACGCCCCCTCCTCCAGCAGTCGCTCGGCGATGTCCGTCGACCAGGCCTGGGCCCAGGCGCGCAGGGCGGTGATCTCGTCGTCCGCCAGGCCGTAGGCCGTGAAGGCCGTGTCCGGGTAGTAGTCCGTGCCCTCCAGGCGGGTCCGGAGGGTGGGGAGGTCGAACTCGTCGCGGACGTGGCGGCGGGCCAGTTCTTCCAGATCGGGGAGGGAGAAACGGGACGCCGCCGCCCGCGCGTCGATCAGGTCGACCGCCAGGCCCCGGTCGTACAGGGCACGGATCTTGGTGCCCACCGCGTCCTCCACGCAGAGCGTCGGGCCGTACGAGGTCAGGACCGGCGGGCTCCAGAAGGTCTCCTTGTGGAGGCCCAGGGAAACGGTGGTGCCGGTCGGCGGATCCGTGACCGTCAGATGGGCGGATAGGGGATCCGCGTCCTGGACGGTCGTCTCGCGGCCCCGGGACACGAGCGCGTCGTGCAGCGCGGCCGCGATGCGGGGCATCGGCTCGGCGCTCTCCGTCGCGAAGTCCACGTTCGCGTGCGCGCGTTCGAGCAGGCCGTGGGCCTGAAGGGCGTATCCGCCGGCCAGGGCCATGCGGGCGGCCACGGTCGGGACGTCGGCGAGGAGACGCCGATGGGGTTCGGGAAGGTGTGCGGCAAGGGATGCGGGGAGGTTCACTCGGTGGCCCGGGGGAGGTGCGGTCGTAGGGCTGGAGCCTAGTGGCCGGGCGCGGTACCGGATTACCGACGAGGCCGTGTGGTCCCGGCGGCTTTTGAGGGCGGGGCGGCAACTGAAGAGGGGTATGCCCCCTCGCCACTTCCAGCTCAACCGCGTACTGCCTGCACGGCGTCGTCCAGGACGGCGCTCAGCTGTCGCAGAGCTTCCTGTGCGGTGGCAGGGTCCTCTCGTTCCAGCGTGCTCCGCGCCTGAGCGAAGCGGGAGGACAGGTCGGGGCGGCGGGCGATCTCGATACCCCTGGCCCAGATGAGGACCCGGCTCTGCACGGGGCTCAGCGATCGGCCTTCATGAGGAGGAGGCGCCCTACGTCCGGGGCGGTGCTCACTGCTGCTCCCCCGGCCCGATTTCGTAACGCGGCAGGTTGTGGGTGGAGATCGTCCAGTCGGCGATGGTGACGTCCTCGCCGTAGACGAAGTCCTTGCGGGTGGCGTAGCGGGGGCCGTCGGGGGTGGGGTGGATGTCGGTGAGGACGGCGCCGGTGCCGGTACGGGGGTCGAAGACCGCGTAGACGGGGACACCGATCAGGGGGTAGTCGCGCATCTTGGAGACCCAGTCGTTGTCCGGGTTGGAGCGCGAGACGATTTCGACGGCGGCGATGAGCGAGCGGGGTTCGAAGGAACCGTCCCCCTCCATCTCCGCTTCGCTGATCACCATCACATCGGGGCGGCGCATGACCCCCTCGGGTTCGTCCTCGACGTCGGGTTCCCCCGTGTGAGCCACCAGAGCCTCCGGCATCACCTTCTCCAGACGCTGCCGGACGCGCAGCACGGTGAGCTCGTGCGGCTTCGAGGGCGACATCATGTCGAGGACGATCCCTTCCTTGGTGATCTCGAACTTGCCGGGAAGGGTGTCGTCCGTGGAATGCACGAAATCCCGCATGGCCCGGTAGAGGTGGGAGGCGCCCTGCCGCGCGTTGTCCGGGGCGATGGTCATGGCGCTCGCTCCTCGTCGTCTGTGCCCAGGGGCAAGGATCGTCGCCTTCATGCTAGGCGGCCTCCGGGAGATCGGATCGGCAGTCGCGGCAGCGGCCGGGGGCGGGGGAGCGGAAGGCGCGGTCGCAGCCGTCGCAGGTCTGGAGCGGGTGGCGTGGGTCCGGGGGCGGTGGGTCCGGGGCCCGGAACGGTGGTGGGGGCGGGAGTTGGGCGGCCAGGCGGTGAGCCAGGAGGGCGGCCGGGCGGCGCAAGGGGTCCTCGGGGAGGTCCCTGGTCAGGGCGTGGCGTACGGCGGTGGGGGTGAGGTCGCGCTCCAGCCAGGCGGCGACGCCCGGCGCGAGGTGTTCGGCGTCGGTGGCGGAGAGGAGGAGGCGGGGGTCCGTGCGGCGGAGGCCGGCGAGGAGGTCGGTGGCCGTGCGGATGAGGGTGGGGCTGGGGTGCGCGGGCTGGGGCACGGCGGGGAGGAGTTTGCGGGGCGGGGGCTTGTCGGCGACCGCGCGGCGGTCTGGCTTGCTGGGGGTGTCGGCTCCGGTGTCGCGGTGTCCTGGCATGTTGCAGGAGACCGTGCGAGTGACGATCCGGCCGACGGGAGTGCGTTCGCGGGTGCGGCGGAGGTAGCCGTGGGCTTCGAGTTCGCGCAGGGCGGCGGCGATACGGGTCGGGCCCTCGGGGAAGCGGGCGGTGAGGGCCTTGATGTCGATGGCGGCGCCGGTCGGGAGCGACTGGATGTGGCATCCCAGCCCGATTGCGAGGAGGGACAGCTCGCCGTGCTGGGTGAGGTGGTTGCCGATCACCGTGAAGTGGGTGGTGTGGCGGACGTTGTCGTGGATGACTCCGCCGGGGTGCGCCTGCCGGTCCCGGTGAGGGTGGTTTTTGCCCGGGATACGGGACTGGGCGTGCCGGGGCGCGCTAGGGTTTTCGGAGTCCATCGGGAAGCTCTCTTCTTCCTCGGTGGTCAGGCCCTCGCACTGGGATTGCCGTCCCGGCGGGGGCCGTCGCATGTTTGCGGTTGCGTTGTGTTGCTCGCGCTGAGCGTAGGGCAGGCAACCAGGCCCAAATCCAGCTGAGTTGGGCATATTCACTCGCGGGGGTGAGTTTGCGCGGCGGGCGGGAGGGGTGGGGCTTGGTGGGGTTTCTTTCTCCGTGGGTTTCTTAGAGAAGAGGGCCGGTCGCACCGGAGCGTGGTTCTCCATGCTCCGGTTCGGTGACTCACGGGATCCGCGCGGTGACTTTCCGGAGTCTGTCCGGCGCTGTCGGGGCCGTCGGCACGGGCGGTGCGGGTAAGGGCCGTTGCGGCGCGGACGTACGACGGAGAGGTGCGGGATGCAGCACGTGAGCGGTGACGAGGGGCGACTCAAGAGCGAGGCGGACGAGCCGGGTTGGGAGGTGGATCCGGACGACGACTGGGGCGTGGCCGTCATCGCCACCGTGGGGCGGCAGTTGAAGCTGCGGCGCGAGGCGAAGGGGATGCGGGCCGCCGAGTTCGGGGTGGCGGTGGGGTACGGGGAGGACCTGGTCTACAAGATCGAGGGGGGTAAGCGGATTCCTCGGCCTGAGTATCTGGACCAGGCGGATGAGGTGTTGGGGGCGGGTGGGTTGCTCTCGGCGATGAAGGAGGACGTGGCGAGGGTTCGGTATCCGAAGAAGGTTCGGGAACTCGCCAAGTTGGAATCGCAGGCAGTCGAAGTGGGGCTGTACAGCAACCACAACATCCATGGCCTGTTGCAGACCGAGGAGCACATGCGGGCCCTCTTCGACGCGTGGCTTCCTACCTACTCGGACGAGGAGACGGAGCGCATGGTGGCCGCGCGGCTGGCCCGCCGTTCGATCTTCGAGAGGTCACCCGCACCTACTCTCAGCTTCGTCCAGGAGGAGGTGACGCTCCGACGTCCGGTTGGGGGCAGAATGGTGTGGCGTCGGCAGCTCGAACGGCTGCTGGAACTGGGGCAGTTGCGGAACGTGTCGATCCAGGTGCTGCCGACCGACACTGAGGAACACTTCGGTACAGGTGGGCTGATCGAGGTGCTGAGATTTCCGGACGGCTCTGCGGTGGGGCGATCCGAGGGAGCCTTCAGCGGCCGACCCGTGTCCGATCCGAAGCAGCTCAGGATCCTTGACCTGCGCTATGGCATGATCCGCGCCCAGGCACTCACGCCCCGAGAGTCACGGGCCCTTGTCGAGCAGATGCTGGGAGAAACATGATCGGCACTCGTGCCAACCGGGACACCTCCGCACTGGCGTGGTTCAAGAGCAGCTACAGCAGCAGTGGCGACGGCAACGACTGCATCGAGGTCGCCGCCGCCTCCGGTGCGGTGCACGTCCGCGACTCCAAGAACATAGGGGGGCCGCAGCTCGCGCTCGCGCCGGATGCGTGGGCGGACTTCGTGACCTATGCCTCGGGAAACTGATGCCGCGGCGCGTTCGCCCGCGTGAGTGAATTGCTGGGGAGCGCGGGGCCTGCGCCACACCACCCGGATGCCATCGAATCGCGCGCGGAGCCGGTGCGGGTGTGACAAGGTGCGCGCATGAAAATCACCAGACGGCTGGACGCCCCGCAGCGGTGTGCCACCAACAGCAACTGCCCCGCCGTGTTCGCCCTCTCCTCCGGAGACGTGGCGTTCATCGGGCGCGTCGCACACGAACTCCACGACTCGCTGCCTTCCGGCTCGGGAGTGGGCGACGGTGAGCACCTCGTGGTGGTACCGAGAGACGTGCTCATCAGTGCCGGATGGACCCCGCCGGCCGGGTGACTCCTCAGCGCGGCTCGGCCAGATCGTCCGCGCCCGGCCGCGCTGTAAGGTTCAGCAACTGCCGTTGATAAGCCATTTCGGCGGCGTCGTAGAACTGCCGCATCTTTCCGGTGTGCGGTGTGGCGCAGTCGCGGGCGGCACGCGTTCGCTCCCAGAATTCCCGCATCGGGGCGCTGCTGAAGAGGTAGTAGAGATTGCTCACCGACGATTCGTCGTCGAGGTAGCCCAGTTCCCAGCACATGCACTGGTGCGAGATGACGAGATTCGCGTACATGAATTGCCGGGTGCGATCCGCGGGGATGTCCGGCTCGTACGGAGGCCAGACGGCCATCAGCAGTGGATCGTCGAATGCCATCTGAAACAGTCGCCTGTGCTGTTCGCGAATCGCGGCTTCGGCGACTCGGCGTGCGGTCTCGTGCTGGTTTTCCGCGACCTCGCGCTGCAATGCCAGTTCCGCACGCTGTGCCTCCAGCACTTCGCGTTGCATCCTGGATTCCTCGCCCTGCTGGTGGAATGTGCGGGCGATATAGATGAGGACGACGACCGATGTGGCAGCGGCGGCGGCTCCGAAGGACTGTCCCGCGTTGCCGGAGGCAGTGGACTGAACTTCGGAGAAGCTCGTCAGGAAAAGTGTGAGCCCCACGGTCGCCGCACAGGAAGCGATCGTGATGGTGACCAGGATCCAAACTTCGCGAGCACGACGAGACCCTGTCATGGCACCCCCGATGGAAGACCCCATTACCAGTGGGTATGTCTTCGATTCACCGGCCTTATTCCCGCGCCATCTGCGGGGAAAACAATGCGCTGGAAGCAGGGAGGGCGCACGGAGGCACGGAGGTCGGCGTTGTGCCGGGGAGAATGATTTCGTCCGGTTTCCCTTGGGCCCGCTGTTGAACGTGGGAAAACAACGGGCCCTTTCACACCGCTACTCGTCCTACAGCCTCAGATCTTGAGGCTGTGATCGGTTCTGCTCGGGTTGTCGTCAGGGGCGGAGGCGGGCTGGGAGGGGGTCGCCGCGCCGGTTGTAGTGGCTGACGGAACGGCAGCCCCGGCCACCGCGCCCTGCAGCATGGCGATGCCCAGCTGCGGCTTGGTGGCGAAGGCGACCTCGTCGGGGACTCCGGCCGCCCGGCACCGCTCACGATCGCCGGTCCAGGACTGCGGCAGGTACAGACGCCGGTCGTAGAAGGTGTGGCCACTCGCGGCGGCATAGGTGAGCATCACCATGACTTGGCAGTTGCGGACGTCACCGGTCGTCCCGCAGTGCTGGTGGCCGACCCCGACGGACTTGTCACCCTTCTTGATCACCTGGGTGTCGTCCAGCACCAGCGTCGCGCTCGGATCCCCCAACTCCCGTGCCGCGTAAGCCTGCACCTCGGCCGGCAGTGCGTCCGCGCTCCAGGACGCCTCGCCCAGAAACTTCTGGATCCGGTGCGGGGTGGCATGCCCGGCTCGCCCTGCCATCGTCCAGCCGTTCTTCCGGCCCAGGTCAGACAGCAGCCCCTCGATCAGATCGGCGAACACGTCCCGCGGCTCCGGCCGGGCGAACAGATGCCCCAACCCGCCCGTCAGGGCAGCCAGTTCCCCTGCCCACCGCTCAACGTGGTCCACCCTCACATCCATCAGCATGACCGGACAACGGTCAGCACCGGTCACCAGTCACAAGATCTGCGGTAGTACCTGACGGTGTGAGAAAAATCTATCCCTGCCAAATCGCAGCGAGGCCCGGCTAGCGTCACGACTCGTGCAACACCACCGGTGACCAAGTACGAAGACGGACGACGAGATTGATACGAGCCCATAGCTCACTGAGCTTCTTTCATCCTGTCTCGATGGGGTGAAATGGCTGCTCGGCAGGGGTGGAAGTTAGCAAGTAGCCAGACAGGGACATCGCGATGGACAAAAAGATCCGCCTTATTCCCGTTTCCGAAAGAGACCTCGGGCTCCTCGACATCCTGTTCAACGCCAGCCCGGAATCCGACGAGGCATTCGACTGGTTCGGTTTTTCCGATCCCATGGCCAAGCGCAGGCGCTGGTCGGAGAATGGTCTGCTCACCGCCGATTCAGGCACACTCACGGTCGTGAGCGGCCAGGAGGCACTGGGAACAGTCTCCTGGCGGCCCGTCCCTTACGGGCCGCTCAACCGCGGCTGGAACATCGGCATAGGTCTCCGCCACGAAGTTCGCGGTCAGGGCATCGGCACACAGGCCCAGGCATTGCTCGCCCGGTATCTCTTCGCCCATACCGAGGTAAACCGCGTCGACGCGCACACGAATGTGAAAAACATTGCCGAGCAACGTGCCCTGGAGAAGGCTGGTTTTACGCGTGAAGGCGTGTTGAGGGGCGCCCAGTTCCGCAATGGTCGTTACCACGACATGGTCGTATACGGAATCCTCCGCAGCGAAGTCACTCTCGACTGAACCTCTAGTTATGGCACCGGCTCAGTGAGGACCTGGCCAGACATTCCGATGCGGCCAGGTCAGGATCGAATGACACGCAATCCTTGAGAAGGAGTAGTTCTGTGCACCTAATTGACGCGGTAGGTCGCCTTTGTGACGCCATCAATTCGCATTCGGCGCAACGAGTCGCCGACTGCTTCAGTGCCGACTACGCGGCGGAGGTGCCGCACCGTCCTGCAGAAAGTTTTACTGGGCGGGAGCATGTGCTGATGAACTGGTCCTTGATATTTACCCGAGTGCCCGATCTGCAAGCAAGAGTTCTGCGGACAGCGGTCTCGGGGTCCGAGGTGTGGTCCGAATGGGAAATGAGTGGAACTTCTATCGAGGGACTACCCGCTCTCTTGGTCGGACCTGTAGTGATGACCGTCCGCGACGGTCGGATAAATTGGACTCGTTTCTATGTGAGTCCGGTCCCGCCCGTCTCATCCTAAGGTAACTAATCAGGTCAGTTGATCGTGGGTACCCACAGTCGGCCGGATGCCAATTGGACGAGCGCGTCGAGTAGATTGATGCCGTGTTTGGTGGCGGTGGCGAGGAACGTAGATGGCAGAAGTGTTCCGCGCCGGTCAGGGTCCGCATGCCACCGGGGATCTTCTGCCGGACTTTGACCTGACCGAGCGCATCGACATCCTGGCCCGCAACCGTCACGCGATCGCCGACTACCTGGCCGAGCTCCAAAAGCGCGCGGAGTGAGCCGCCGCGAGCTGTGATTTCCCCTGCGTTTGAGACGGGGGGAAGCGGGCGATGGTGTGGTGCCGGTCCGCTCGGTCGCCATTTTCCGTTCGACAACAACGCCGCCGAACGGGAAGGATCGCGCGGATTGCCTGCGTCGACAGGCCCGCGTTGAGCAGTTCTCGGATCTGCTGGACGCGGCCCAGGGCTGCTTCGCTGTAGTCGCGGCAGTTGTTGGGTCGGCGGGTCGAGGTGATCAAGCTCTTTGCCTCGTAGAACCGCACGTGTCGCGGAGACGCGCCACGTGGTGGACCTGTGGGGTGGCCATCGCGATGCGGCACGCACACAGCCCTGGCAGCGCGGCACTCACCGCCATCCACCGAGCCCTCGGTGCCGACTGAGCGCGCGGCGGCATCCGGCGAAGATGCGACCCAGACCCCAAGAGAAACGATGCAGTTTCGATCACTGCCCGCGCCGATAATCCGCTTCCCGTTGGGAGAACGCCCACCATGACCTCCGTACTCATCGTCAATGAGCAGTCATTGCAGCGCCGCGGACTGCGCATGCTCCTGGCGGAGGAGCCCGACCTGACTGTCGTCGGCGAGGCCTCGAGCGGGGCCGAGGCGGTCCGCATGAGCGCCGCACTGTGCCCCGACGTCGTGGTGATGGACAGCCACATTTCCGACTCGGACGGCACCGAGACCATCCGCCGCATCACACGGCCTCCCACCCTCCCCCGGACCCCCGAACTCTCCAGAACGCAAGGGAACCGCCCACGCGTGCTGATCCTGACCCCCGCCAGCCACGAGCAGCACGCCTACGCCGCCCTGCGCGCCGGTGCCGGTGGATTCCTTCTCCACGACGCCACCCCCGGCGAACTGCCCGCGGCCATCCGTGTCGTGGCCGCCGGAGACGCCGTCATCACCCCCGGCCTGACCCGCGCTCTCATCGACACCGTCCGACAGTTGCAACCCGCGCTCCCTGCCGTGCGGGAAGTCGGGATCGGCACGCTCACCGAGCGGGAGCGTGTCGTGCTCACCGCCGTCGCCTCCGGCTGGTCCAACGCCGAGATCGCTGCGGGGCTGTCCATCGCCACGACCACCGTCAAGGCCCACGTCAGCAACATCCTCGCCAAGATCGGTGCCCGCGCCCGTGTCCAGGCGGTGGTCTTCGCCTACGAATCGGGCCTGGTGCGGCCGGCCGCCTGAACACCCCGAAGCCCTGCCGCGGCCTCCAGCTGGTCGACCGCTGTGGGACACCACCTCCGACCTGAAGATCGCCGAGCAGGTGAACCGCCTGGTCCGACTGTCGCGCCAGGCCGGGGACCTGGTGGTGTGGGTGCTGCACTCCGAGGCCCTGCCGCTGCTCAACGACGGCGCCTCGGTGATCGTGAACGGGGAGCCCGCCACCGGCGCCGTCGTGCACGCCGACCGCCTCGCCCCGCGCATCCACGACAGAGCGCTCTTCGCCATGGACCTCATCGCCCGCCACCCACACGGACGAGCTGCTGTCCAGCATGCAGTGCACGGTGCGGACCCTCGCCGCCGCCGGCGAGGGTCCGGCCCGAGCGCTGGTCGGCCGGACCCGAAGCGAGGGCATGAAGCTGACGGGTGCGGTGGTCTGCCGCAGCAGATGACCCAGCGAGTGCTGGAGTCCGCTGTGGAGGGCGAGATCACCGGCCACCTCGGTTGTGACCAGGTGGGAGGTCCGGGAGTGCGGTGGGCACGCCATCTCATGCGAACGGATCGGTCAGGCGCTCGCAGGTCTGCGGATTGCTTGCCCGATTGCGAAGCGCCTTTCCCCGTGAAGGCAGGTGACGACAGCAGGTGCCCCCAGATGCGGGGCGAGCGGCATACAGCCCTTTCCCGGCCCGCCTGTGGTCCGACCCGCTCCGCGCCCCGGTGAGTTCACTCAGTTCAAACGGCTCCGTATCGCCCGAAGCACGCCTCGACCGCCCAGCGGTGGCCGGCCCCCGGTGCTGCCGGCCGGGCCACTGCCAGGAGGCGGACTTCGGCCTTCGCCCAGTTGTGGACGCGCGGGCCGTGCGCGCCGTTGCCGCACGAGCGGCGCTTGTGACGCCACCGCCCGGACGCGCGTCACATCTGGACGGCGCCTCACACCGCCCCGGCTTCAACGGCGCCCGCGCTCCCCGGGATTCGCCGGTGGATGTCCGCGAGCATGTTGCGCATCGCAAGATGGAAGAGCTCAGCCTCGTGGTCCCCGAGGAACGAGGTGTGTCCGAACACCTCGAGGACGACCATGCCGTGCATGCGCCCCCATGCCTCCATGAGCAGGGCGATCGCGGGCGGCGGGAGGACTCCCGGCCCGTCCGGGGGCAGCTGGTCCAGGTAGGCCCGGAACTGGGGCGAGAGCGGGGGCATGTCGGCCGCCGCGAGCTGCTCCAGGCTGAAGTCGCCAAAGAGCTCACGCTGGAAGATCGTGCTCATCCGGCGGGCGGCAATGGTGGAGGCGCCGTCGGCCGGGGCCGCGTAGCCCCGCAGCGGTGTCCCGAACAGGAGCTTGAACCGCTCGGGGTGGGCGATGGCCCAGCCCCGGTAGCCCTCGGCCGCGTCCAGCAGACGCGACACGAACGGCCGGTCCGCCGCCGAGTCCGCCGCAGTGCCCCCAGCGCCCGCAGCCGAGTCGGCCGTCGAGTCGACGGCGGCCTGGACGGCGGCGAACAGGTCCTCGTACCCCTTGGTGACGAGCATCGTGACGAGGGCATGTCGGTTGGGGAAGTAGTGGTAGAGCGCCTGCACGGTCATGCCGAGGCTGCGCGCGACGGCTCGCAGGGACAGCCCCTCAGGACCGTGCTCGGTGATGTGCAGTTCGGCGGCGTCCAGGATCTCCCGCATCGCTGTGGCCCGCCGCCGCTCCCGCAGCGTGGGCGGAGCAGATGACGCGGATCGAGCGGCCGGGGTGGAGGGAGCAGACGGCGCGGACGGAGCCGGCGGGGCGGCGGTCTTCGGCCGTTCGGGTACGGGCATGGGCCCACCCTACGGTGCACCTCTGGCACCTGAACATAAACCGAGCACTGTCAGGTAAATCTCGCACTGCCAACTTCCCCAGGGCCTCCCCTAGCGTCGTCGCGTCCCCGCAGACACATTGACCGCAAGGAGATTTGGCGTGTTCGAACGCATAGCCGAGCTGGCGATCCGCCGGGCCCGGCTGGTACTCATCGTCGCCGTCGTGGCGACAGCTCTCATGGGTGCCCTCGGTAGCGGCGCATTCACCAAGCTGCTGGGCGGCGGTTTCGATGACCCGGCTTCCCAGTCCACCCGGGCACGCGATCTCATCGACAAGAAATTCGGCGGCGAGACCAACCTCGTGCTGCTGGTCCGCGCCGGCGACGGCCGGGTCGACACCCCGTCTGCCGAGCAGAACGGCAAGGCACTGGTCGCGAGCCTGAAGAAGGAGAAGACGCTCGCGAACGTCGTCTCGTACTGGGACACGCGGAGCGCCCAACTCCTGTCCAAGGACGGCCGCGAGGCCATGGTCCTCGCCCACGTCAAGGGTGACCCGACCCAGCAGCAGAAGAACGCCACGAGCCTGCTCGACGATTACGACGGCACGTACAACAAAGCCCTCACGGTACGGGCCGGTGGGGTAGCCGCCGTCGGCAACGACATGTCGACGCAGGTGGTCGAGGATCTTGAACTGGCCGAGCTGATCGCGATCCCGCTGACCCTCATCCTGCTGCTGTTCGTTTTCGGCAGCGTGGTCGCCGCGCTGCTGCCGCTGGCCATCGCCGTCATCGCCATCCTGGGCTCGTTCGCCGAACTGTCCCTGCTCGCCGACGTCACCAGCGTCTCGAACACGGCGACCAACCTCACCACGGCTCTCGGCCTGGGACTGGGCATCGACTACGGCCTGTTGATGATCAGCCGGTTCAGGGAACAGCTCGCGACCGGCGCGAGCGTGGAGGACGCCGTCCGCCGGACGGTGCACACCGCCGGCCGCACCGTCGCGTTCTCCGCCTCCACCGTGGCCGCCGCACTCGCGGCGCTTCTCGTCTTCCCGCAGTATTTCCTGCGCTCGTTCGGCTTCGCCGGGGTCGGCGTCGTCGCCATCGCGGCCGTCAGCGCGCTGTTCGTCATGCCGCCGCTGCTCGTCGTCCTGGGGCACCGGGTCAACAAGGGGCAGATGCCCTGGACGAAGACCGCGAACGTCACCACGCGCGTCTCCATATGGGCGCGGCTGGCGCGTACCGTCATGCGGCGGCCCGCGCTCACCGCGCTGCCCGTCCTCGCGGTCCTGCTGGTGGCGGCGAGCCCGCTGCTCGGCATCACCTTCGGCACCCCGGACGAACGCGTGCTGCCCAAGGACGCCGAGAGCCGCCAGGTCTCCGCGACGCTCCAGAAGAACTTCAACGGCAACGACAACGCCGCCCTCCAGATCGTCATCGGCCAGAACGTCGGCCAGAACGTGGACAAAGCCCCGTTGGAGAAGTACGCCGATCAACTGTCCCAGCTCAAGGGCGTGGTACGGGTCGAGACCAGCACCGGAACCTACACCCACGGGCAGGAATCGGCGGCCGGTCCCGGCAGCACCAACCTCAGCCGCCCCGACGGCCAACGGATCAGCGTCGTCAGCTCCTTGACGCCGAAGTCCGACGCGGCACAGAGCCTGGTCGGCGACGTACGGGCGCTCACCCCGCCCCCCGGCACCCACCCACTGGTGGGCGGCATCGACGCCGAAGTGGTCGACGCCAAGCACTCCATCAGCGGCCAACTCCCGCTCGCCGTCGGCCTGGTCGTCCTGACCACTTTCGTCCTGCTCTTCCTGTTCACCGGCAGTATCGTGCAGCCGCTGCGCGCCCTGGCCCTGAACGCGATCACCCTGGTGGCGACGCTCGGCATCATGACCTGGATCTTCCAGGACGGCCATCTCTCCTCCCTGCTCGGCTTCACGGCGCAGCCGATGGAGATGTCGATGACCGTGCTGATGTTCTGCATCGTCTTCGGTCTGTCGATGGACTACGAGGTGTTCGTCACCAGCCGGATCAAGGAACTCCACGACCAGGGCGAGGACACCGAGTCCGCCGTCACCAACGGCCTCGGGCACACCGGGCGCATCGTCACCGCCGCCGCCTGCCTGCTCGCGGTGAGCTTCTTCGCCTTCGGTACGGCCAAGCTCAGCTTTATGCAGATGTTCGGTCTCGGCAGCGGACTGGCGATCCTGATCGATGCCGTCGCCATCCGCGGTGTCCTCGTCCCGGCCGCGATGCGCCTGCTCGGCGGCTCGGCCTGGTACGCGCCCGGCTTCCTGCGCAGGTTCCACAGCCGGTTCGGCCTCAGCGAAAGCGCGCCCGAGCCCGCTGCCGAGCCCGAACCCGCAGTTTCACGGGGTTGACTCCGGCCCACAGCGTCCTGCCCGGCGCGGAGTCCGGCCGGGGTGACACCGCCCAGCGGGCCGCGAGCCTGCTGACGAGCAGCGCCCCGGCCGTTCTCGGAGTGCGGATGATCCAGGGC